>JAHEAZ010000034.1 GCA_024642505.1 Gammaproteobacteria bacterium | reverse complement strand
GTTTTCTCGACCACGGCAAAAATCGAGTTCATCAATCGAGTCATCGAAGCCGGAACCCGGCGGGTCGAGGTCACCAGCTTCGTCCATCCCAAGCGTGTGCCGCAAATGGCGGATGCCGAGGAGGTCCTCAAGGCGTTGCCGCGGCGGGACGGGGTCTACTATGTCGGTCTTGTCCTCAACCGGCGGGGTTTTGATCGCGCCGCCGCGGCGGGCTGCAACGAAATCGGCATGGCTGTGGTGGCGAGCGATACCTTCAACCAGCGCAACCAGGGTGTCGGCACGGCGGAATCCATCAAGGCCTGGCTCGATATCGCCGCTGCCGCCCATGCGGCCGGCATTCGACCGCAGGTTACCGTTTCCGCGGCTTTTGGCTGTCCGTTCGAGGGTGAGGTCGCCCCGGAAAGGGTCATCGAGGTCGCCACGCAGGTTGCTCAGGGCGCTCCATGCGAGATCGCCATTGCGGATACCATCGGGGTCGGCGTTCCGAGCCAGGTGACCGACCTGCTCGGGCGGCTGGGCACTGCGCTCCCTGGCATGCCCTTGCGCTGCCACTTTCACAATACCCGCAATACCGGGCTTGCCAACGCCTACGCGGCTGTCGAGGCAGGTGCCGTTGCGCTCGACGCCAGTGTGGGTGGCATCGGCGGCTGCCCGTTCGCGCCGGCGGCAACCGGTAACATCCCGACCGAGGATCTGCTCTACATGTTGCAGCGCATGGGTATTTCGACCGGCATCGATCTCGAACAGACGATCGCGACCGGCCACTGGTTGCAGGACCAGCTTGGTCGGGCCGTTCCAGGCATGCTGGTCAAGGCCGGCGGATTTCCGGCTCGAGCGGCCTGACCGTTGCAGGCCCGGCTCGATACATTGCGGTGGCACGCCGAAAATCCGATACTCGGAGCGGCCGTTTCCCGCAAGCGAGTTGCGGAAAGTTCCTTCTTCCGTCCGTTGGCGCTGCGGCGCTATGGGCGCGATTCATGAAAACAGCAAGACGCAGGTGAACGCATGACATACCGACTTGGCGTAGACGTGGGCGGGACCTTCACTGACCTGCTGCTCGTGGACGAGAAAAGTGGGCAGACCTGGTCTGCCAAGGTGCCCAGCACCCCGAAGGACCAGTCCATCGGGGTCATCCGGGGACTGGCTCGGGTCTGCAAGCAGGCTGGCATCGACCCGAAGCTGATCAGCCACGTGATGCACGGTACGACCATCGCAACGAACACCGTGCTGACCAGTTCCGGGGCACGCGTCGGGCTGGTGACTACCAAGGGTTACCGCCAGGTGCTACAGATCGCACGCTCCTTCGTTCCGGGAGGCCTGGGCGGCTGGGTGATCTACAACAAGTCGCTGCCGATGGCCCCGCTCAGCCTCACCATCGAGGCGGATGAGCGCGTCAGCTCGCGCGGCGACGTGGTTCGGAAGCTCGACGAGCGGGCCCTGCGCGAAGCGCTCAAGGAGCTGAAGAGCAAGAAGATCCAGGCACTGACCGTTTCCCTCATCAATGCCTTTTCCAATGACTCCCACGAGCGACGCATCAAGCAGATTGCCGGCGAAGTGATGCCGGGTGTCCCGGTTTCGCTGTCCTCGGAGGTCGTGCCGGAGATGCAGGAGTACGAGCGCACGGTGACCACTGTCGCTAATTCCTATGTTCGCCCGGTAGTCCAGCGCTACGTCCATAACCTGCAAACCAAGCTGGCGGCCAAGGCCGGCGCGGTCAAGTTGCATATCCTGCGTTCGGACGGTGGCCTGTCCTCGGCAGGTTCGGCGGAGGACTACCCGGTCAACCTGCTGATGTCGGGTCCCGCCGGCGGCGTGACCGGCGCACTCTGGGTGGCGCTGCAGGCTGGCTTCCCGAACCTGCTGACCGTGGACGTCGGCGGTACCTCGACCGACGTCGCTCTGATCAATAGCGGCGAACCAAAGCTGCGGCGTGAGACCACGGTCGGCGACGTTACCGTGCGAGCTTCGTCGGTGGACATTCGTACCGTTGGCGCGGGCGGTGGCTCGATCGCTCACGTGCCCGAACTCACCAAGGCGCTACGGGTCGGACCCCAGTCCGCCGGTGCTGACCCGGGCCCCGCCGCATACGGTCGCGGCGGAACCGAACCAACGGTCACGGACGCCAACGTCGTGCTCGGCTACCTGCCAGAGATGCAACGGCTGGGTGGCGACATGGAGCTGCGACGGGACCTGTCCGAGGCGGCGGTCAAGAAGATCGCCGGGCCACTCGGCAAGTCGAACAAGGCCGCCGCACTTGGCATCTACGACATCGTCAACGAGAACATGGTCGGCGCGCTGCGCCTGGTGTCGGTCGAGCAGGGCCATGACCCACGCGATTACGCGCTCATCGCGTTCGGTGGTGCCGGACCTCTGCATGCCAATGCGTTGTCGCGGCTGCTGGGTTCCTGGCCTTCAATCATTCCGCCCGGCCCGGGTGTTCTCTGCGCGCTTGGTGATGCGACTACCGCCGTGCGCGACGAGGCTTCGAGAACCTACATCCGGAAGTTTTCTGAAACCAGCGCCGAGGAAATCGGCAAGATCCTCGGCAAGCTGTCTGGGGCCGCCGCCAAGACCCTGGAGCGGGAAAAGGTACCGGTTGCAGAGATGCAGCGCAGTTACCAGGTAGACGTCCGCTACCATGGCCAGGGATTGCGTCTGACTGTCGATGTAAAGCTGGAAGACCTGAAGAAAAGTGGTCTCAGGGCCATCTCCGGGCCCTTCGACGAGGAACATCGCCGGCTGTTCACTTTTGCCCTGCCGCTCGAGCATGAGTTCGTCGCGCTGCGGGCAGTAGTGCAGGGCAAGGGCATCAAGCTCAATTCGCTGCAGATTGCCCGCGGCCAGCCCGATCCAAAGGCCGCCGCCGTGGGCGTGCAACAGGCCTATATGGACGGCAAGGACGTCAAGGCGACGGTCTACGACCGGGCGCTGCTCAAGGCAGGCAACCGCATCAAGGGTCCGGCAATCGTCATGGAAATGGACTCGACTACCGTCGTGCTGCCGAAGCACACGGGCCTGGTCGACAAGCTGGGAAACATCCTGATCTACCCGGACAGCCACAAGGCGATTGCGGGGCGCGCGAAGCCTGCCGCGAAGTCCAAGGGTAGGAAGTAAGGGCTCGTGAGCCTGGATACGGAAACGGAGTAAACAAGATGCCCGCGAAAATCATTCAGCGCAACAACAAGCCCTTCAAGAAGACGAAGGTTGATACGGTCACCATCGACATCATCGAGAGCGCGCTCAGGAACGCACGCTATGAGATGGACACGGTGCTGTTCCGAACAGCGATGTCACCGGGCATCAGGGAACAGCACGACGAGTTTCCGATGATCGCCAACGTCGAAGGCAAGATGGTGGTAGGCCAGTTCGGCTCATTCATCTGGGGCTTCATGCAGGGTTACGACGGGACTGTGGAGGAGGGCGACATCTTCCTCACCAATGACCCGTACTCGGTGAACGGTGCCATCAGTCACGTCAACGACTGGCTCATGCTGATGCCCATTTTCAGGAAGGGCCGGATCATTGCCTGGTCAGCGATGTTCGGTCATATGACCGACGTCGGCGGCAAGGTCCCGGGATCGTTGCCCACGGACGCGCGCACGATTTACGAGGAAGGCGTGGTCGTGCCGCCCGTCAAGATCGTCAAGGGCGGGCAGCTGCAGGATGACCTGCTGCGCGTGGTGCTGCACAACTGCCGCCTGCCGACCTGGAATTTCTCCGACTTCAACGCCATTGTGGCGGCACTGCGCACCGCCGGCATACGCTGTATCGAAATTGCCGAGCGTTTCGGTGACGACACATTCTATTCGGCGATGGACGCCATGCTCGAACGTAACAAGCGTGCCATGCGCGAGTTGATCCGGCGCACCGTTCCCGAAAAGAAGCAGTACTTCGAGGACTATGTCTGCGACGACGGTATGGCCATGGGGCCCTACAAGATTGCCTGTTCGATGTGGCGCGAGGGCGACAAGTGCATCTTTGATTTTGCCGGGACGGATCCGCAGTCGATCTCCTCGATCAACTTCCTGTTGAACGAAGAGATGTTCAAGATGTTTGCCGGCGTCTACATGATCATGGTCTTCGACCCGCAGATCCTGTTCAACGACGGGTTCTACGACCTGATGGAAGTGCGCATCCCGCCCGCTACGCTCCTCAAGCCGATGAAGCCTGCCGCCCTGTCATGCCGCACGCACGCACTCGGGCGTATCTTCGACGTTCTCGGTGGCCTGCTTGGCCAGGGCAACCCAGCCTTCATGTGTGCGGCCGGTTTTTCCGACAGCCCGCACTTCATGTACTCGGGTTACGACAAGTCTGGGGAGTGGTACCAGCTGTACCAGATCAGCTTCGGAGGAATCCCGGGCAAGCCCTTTGGCGACGGTCCGGACGGCCATTCGTTGTGGCCTTCGTTCACCAACGTGCCAAACGAATTCCTTGAGAGCTACTTCCCGCTTCGCATCGAGACTTACGAGACCATAATCGATTCAGGTGGACCGGGAAAATTCCGGGGTGGCAACGGTCTCAGGATCGGCTACCGTTTCCTCGAAGACGGCGAGATCTCCATCCATGACGACCGCTGGCTGACCTATCCATGGGGCGTCAACGGCGGGCTTCCGGGCCAACGCAGCAAGAAGACCCTGGTACACAACGACGGCACCCGGGATCTGTTGCCTTCCAAGATCGACCACGTGAAGGTCGAGGCCGGCGACTTGCTGATTGCCGACACCTGGGGAGGCGGGGGTTGCGGTGACCGGCTGGAACGCGATCCCTCGCAGGTACTGTTCGACGTTGACGCAGGCCTGGTCAGCGTTGCAGGCGCGCGCCGCTACGGTGTCGTCCTCAAGCGCGGCAAGGTCGACAAGGCGGCTACCACCGCATTGCGGGCCGAGATGGCCGCAGCCCGCGGCCCGGCGGCTTTGTTCGACCGCGGCTTTGTCGACGTTGCCGAACTGAAAGCGCGCTGCAAGGCCGAGACCGGGCTCGAGCCTCCAGCGGCTCCCAAGTTCACGACCTGGGCGAAAGCCAAGGCCGACAAGATGACCAAGGCGGCCAAGAGCCGCAAGTCGGACCGGGCGGCCTGATAACCAGGAAGGCCGGGAAGGAAACAATGACGGGGGCGCCAAGCCCCCGTCATTGTTTCCTGCGCCGGTTCGGAACCGGCGACGAAACGCAGGCTATTCGCTGCGCACGGCGCAGCCAGCGGAGGATCATGTAATGAGCGGATCGGACGCCTATGCACAGGTTGGCTACAGTTCCTTCGAGATCGGCCTTGGCAGTCGCCCGGCGATCCTGGTTGTGGACCTGCAGGTGGCGTTCACCGACCCCAAGTTTCGGCTCGGCGGACTGCCGATGATCCATTCGGCCACCGAGCGCACCGCGGCACTGCTGGATGTAGCGCGTGGGCGGGGGATTCCCGTGGCTGCCTGCTACACCGCCTACTGCGGCCAGCAGGACATGCCGTTGTGGAAGGTCAAGGCAGTTCGCGAGGACTTCATCTATGGTCATCCCTGCACCGCGATGGATCCGCGCATATTCCACAAGGACGACTTCACCTACTGCAAGAATGCGCCGTCGATGTTCTTCCAGACGCCATTGATCACCTGGCTGGTGCGACAGCAAATCGACACCGTCATCGTCACGGGCTGCACCACCAGCGGCTGCGTCAGGGCCACGGCAGTCGACGCCTTTTCGTACGGTTTCCGTGTGCATGTGGCCGCGGATTGTTGCGGAGACGCCGAGCAGGGACCACATGAGGACGCGTTACGCGACGTGGGTCGACGCTATGCGGACATAACGGATTCGGGACGGGTGGCGGAGTACCTTTCGGTGCTTTGAGCGCTGGCCGCAAGCGGCGGAAGTTGATCCTTTCCTCGTCCGGCTCGACACCAACTGTCAGCTAGTTTTTTTCCAGCCACTCAAACAGCGTCTTGGCGAAGCGGATCTTCAGTTCCTTGCCTGCGACCACGTGAGCCAGGTCGTCCCAGGTCTCACCGATGGCGCCGGGTATTCCCCACTCGATCGGTAAGGTCGTTCGTGGACTGGTCACCACGTCGAGTGCCGCGTGGATGATCAGTGACGGACAGCGGATCTGCGACAACCGTTGCTTCGAGCTAAACCCGATGCAGGCGTCGACCAGGCGCGAGTGGGCCTCGAAACGTCCGTTAAGTTCCTTCCAGCCGCCCTCCGACCCCAGCAGCTTGTCCTTGTTTTCGTTGTAGTAGTCGGGAGTAAACGACAGCAGCGTAACGGCCTTCTGGAAGGCAAAGAAACCACAGTCGCGGTGGATCCAGCGGAACATCTCGAGCTGATCCCGCAGGAAGTCGTCAACCTCGCACCATGCACCCGTGTTCAGCATGCTTCGGGCCAGGTCGGGCCGGCGGATGGCGATCTCCTGGCAGATGCAGGCACCCATGCCGACCAGGCCAATCAGGTGAACGCCGCTCAGTCCCAGGTGGTCCAGCAGTCCGATGGCATCGTCCGCGTGCAGAGCCATGGTCGAGGGGATCGACAGGTCGTCGCCCGAATCCTGGATGCCGCGGTAATCGAACAGGACAACCTGATGGCGATCGGTCAGTCCGCGGGGCAGGTGGTGGTGATTCTCGTGGCAGAACGTGCCCCAGCCGCCCATCAGAAGGACTGGCTCTCCCTGGCCCAGGACCTCGTAGTACATCTCGTGATCATTGATCCTGGCCAGTGGCATCATTCACCTGCGTACAAGGCATGGAATCGTCGATGATTCCATACAAGGCGACGGCCCGCAATGTCCGGACAAGGCGGGCCTGACAGGGCGCTCTACCGGCATGCGAGCGGGTTCAAGGGTTTTTCCAGGCTGGCCACTTATCGCCGCTAGCGTTGTGCTTTCCGGCGTTGTATACAGTGAGCAGCTATGAGCGAGCCAAAGTCGAGCGAGCGGCCACTACGCGCGGTGGACAGGGCCTACTACACGGTCCGGGATGGAATCATCTCGGGCAAGTATCGCGCCGGGGCGCGGATCACCGAGCAGGATATCGCCGCGGCATCCGGCGTCAGCAGGACTCCGGTACGCGAGGCGCTTCGCCGGCTGCAGTCGGAAGGTCTGGTCGACTTCACGCCCAATTACGGTGCCGTGGTGACCGCCTGGACGGAAGGCGATGCCGATGAAGTATTCCAGCTCCGCGCCATGCTCGAGTCCTATGGAGCGCGGCGGGCGGCCCGCCAGGCCACACCGGAGCAACTGGCGCGGCTCCGAGAACTTGCTGAGGCCCAGTACCGTGAGTCTCTGGAACGCCGCGAGGACTACATCGAACGAATCGGTGAGATCAACAACCAGTTTCACCACGCGCTGCAGGACGCTGCTGCGAGTCCGCGGCTCAGTCGGGCGCTGTCTGCGCTGATCGAGGCGCCGCTGGTCATGAAGACCTTTCACATGTACACGCCCGATGACCTGACGCGTAGCGCCCAGCATCACCTTGAACTCTGCAGCGCCCTGGAGTCGCGCGATCCGGACTGGGCGGCGTCGGTCATGTCATCGCACGTCCATGCAGCGCGCGGGGCGTTGCGGCGCTGAGAGCCGCAGTTCGGCGCAGCGGGGAAACGGCGTGGTGAGGTTGTCTTCATTTGCATCCGCCATCCGATCGAGCGGTACCTCGTGAGCGCCTATCTCGCCACCAAGTTTGCCCACCTGCTGTGCTTCGTCTATTGGCTGGGAGCAGACGTCGGTGTGTTTTACTCGAGCCGCTACGTTTGTGACCCCTCCCTGGGGATCGAGGCGCGTACGGTAGCGGCCCGTATCATGGGTTGGATCGACATGATTCCCCGCTATAGTCTGGTGCTGATCCTGCCCCTCGGCCTGACGCTTGCCAGTCAATCCGGTTGGCTGGCGATATCCGAACCGGCGCTGCAGGCCACCAGGTTCGGTGCGCTGCTCTGGCTTGCGTTGGTCTGGTCGGTAACCCGCTTTGCGCGAACCCGATTTGGCAACGCGCTAAGGCGACTCGACTACCTGGTCCGCCTGGTACTGGTCGTGGTGTTGGTGGTCACCAGCCTGGCTGGATTTGCGGGCCGTGGACCGGTCAGCCAGCCCTGGCTCGCGGCGAAGCTGATGGTCTTTGCGCTCGCGATCGCCTCTGGCCTCGCGATCAGGATCCTGGCGGCTCCGTTTGGTCCTGCCTTTGCCCGGGTTGTTTCCAGCGGTTCGACACCGGAGCTCGAGCGGACGATGCGCTCTGCGATGGCTCGCGCCAAGCCGGTCGTGATGATGATCTGGTTCTTGCTGTTGACCGCGGCATGGCTGGGCCTGGCGAAGCCGGCGCTGGGGTGACACCGTTAGTGAGCAACTGGGAGGGGACATGAGCACGATGTTCGGATCGATGGGATACAGGCTGATACACGGCGAGCTGTGCTACACCCATGACGGCCGGGAGCGGGGCCGGGAGCGGTTCTCCATTTCCGTGCACGCAGATGGCTCGAGGATTCTCAGGGCAATGAGCGAGATATTTGAGACGCGCGTGCTGCGCGACGTCTCGGTACGGGTCGGTCCGGACTGGTGCCCACGCGACGCCTTCGTGCGAATCACCGTCAACGACGAATTTCGTGGCAGCGGTTGGTTCGTCTTCGATGAAGGCGAGGCGCAATGCGAGGCCCTTCACGCGCCTGGAACGCGCGTAAGCCAGCGATCGAAGGGCACTGGCCGTGTTCGGTCCTTCGGCACGCATCCGATCCTTGCAGACGGCTGGCACACGGCGCTGTTTGACATGGACGGCGCCAGGCAACAGCAGTTCGACCGACTGATGATCAGTTCCTACGCCTTCGACGGCGCGACCGGTCCGGAGTTGTTGCCGAACGTATTCGGGCTTGAACTCATTGGTATCGAAGAGATCACGGTGCCGGCCGGTGCATTTCGCTGCCGGCACTTCCGCTTCCTTCTCCGCGGGACCGCGTTTGACTATCACCCGCCCTACGATGTGTGGGTCACGGATGACGGGGACAACGTGATGGTCCGGGCCCTGGTCGGTGCACCCAAGGACTTCCTCTACGAGCTCGTATCCTGCGAACGAATCGAGCGCTGATGCTGCAACGTTTGCATTCCGGGGGATTCTCGTGCCGCCATGACCATCTGGGGAGAGCCAACGCCGAGGGTTCTCAGCTACCGTGTCAGAATGGGAGGGCTGCCTGGAGCCGCTACTGAAGTTCCAGGTCAGTGGCGAGGCCCTACTGCTGGTTCGAATGCGCTGGGAACTGCTGCAGACCACCTACGACCTGGTCATCATCCAGGACGGCAGCTGCTGAGCCTGCGACGCGTCAGGCTGGCACTTTCATTCCCCGCTGCACCGCGGGTCTTGCGCCGACCGATTGGGCCCAGCGTGACAACGCCGGCAGAGAGTCGAGGTTGCCCGGGTAGCGCCTGGCGGAGGTTGCGGCGACAGGGTAGGCGATGATGTCGGCTATCGTGTACTCATCGCCGGCCAGATAAGCATTTCGTGCAAGCTGCGTCTCGAGCGCCAGCAGCATCCGGTCCACGAGACGATCATAGTAGTCGACAGCCCAGGGTATCGATTCCGGAGCAAGCACGCTGAATGCAAACTGGCCGGAGTAGGCGGGCCCAACGTCGCTGGAGACGATCCCCATCCAGGTATAGACAGCGGCGCGCATCACGGAATCGCCCGGCAGGAACCTGCCAGTCTTTTCGGCCAGGTACTGCAGGATAGCCTGAGTTCCGTATACGCAAACCGAGCGCCCGTCCGGGACGTCATGATCAACGATGCTCGGAATGCGGGCAACCGGATTCATGGCGACATAGTCCGGTGAAAGGTTTTGCCGTGCTACCAGGTCATATTTCGTGACCGCGTAGGGCAAGCCACATTCCTCGAGCATGATTGAGGCCTTGAATCCATTCGCAGTGGCGCTCGTGTGGAGATCGATCACTTCATTCTTCTCCCGGGCTACGCATCCAGCCAACGCCTGATCGCCGTCGTATTTGCGGAGACGGGGACGGCAGCGGAAGTACCGCTGCCGCAACATTCCCCGAGCAACAGTGCCGGCCCGCACTGGAAGCCGGGTAGCGTGGCTGGATCCAGGCCTGCTTCTACCCGGGCGAGAGCGGCGAAACCCTCTCCACACTTGAGCAGCTCGACCAGTTCTTCATGTAGCGAGCCCGGGCCCAGATCAGGATCGCCATCGTCGCGTATGGCGGCAACCGTCCTCAGGTGCCAGGGACGCCACAAGCGCCGATCACGCAGCATGTACCACGCCTCCAGCAAGTGTGTCCCGTCCAGGCACGGCGTCAGAGCAGGCCAGGGGACCGATTCTGCTGCCGGAAGTGCCTGATCGATGGCAGCCAGGCTGCGGAACCGGGATGGTTGCATCGAGCGGAGCTGTGCCGCAACCGCAGCCCCGATGCCGTCGCCGAGAAGGTCCGCGTCTCCCATTGCCAGTGAGTCAAGTGCGGCGCGCACCGCTTCAGCGTGGACGGCAATCCGCTCGTTCGACGCGTCACTGTCGCCGTGGCCCGGCAGATCGATGGCCACCAGCGGACGCTTCAGAGCCAGGGAGGTGAGCAGCCCTTCCATTAGGCGGGCGGAGGCGCCTGCGCGATGCAGCGCGACCAGTGGCCGTTCGTCCCCGGCGGGAACGATGCGCGCATGCAGCTGGAATTCACCTGCATCCAGCATGGCGCTGGAAAATCGATCCGGCCACGGCGGACATACGGCGGGCTGCTGCGCCGGCCCGCCCGTCCATTCGGACGCAATCGCCTCCGCGATGCCGCAGGCGCGATCGGACATGGTGGGTCCAAGATCGAGGACCCGGAAGTTGTCAGGCAGTCCTGCGGCGATCAGTGCGTCGGTAATCGCCAGGGCAATGCTCGACGGCCAGCGCGTCAGGATTGCCGGTACGCGGCACCGCAGCACGCGTTCTGCCCGCTCATTGTAAAACGCCGGGCGATAAGCCCAGTCGTAGCGGGAGCCGGCGCGAAGATAATCCAGCAACATTACCTGCAATGCAGCCGCCGGCGGCAGGTCCCGGGGAATGCGCGCCTGCTGGCGCAGGTCGTTCCAAGGAAAAAATACTCCGAGGTCCCGCACCAGTCCCCAGAGGGTCATCAGGTGTGCGCCATCGTGACGAGGTGACACGTCAGGAAAGTAGCCATCCACGAGCCGCTCACAAACTGCAGCTGGTATGTGTCCCGCCGTATCCATGACCAGCAAGGCAACGCGCTGCGGATGGCTCGCCGCGAACTCCAGCCCTATCTGTGCCCCGGTAGCTGCGCCATACAGGCAGCACCGTTGGATGCCGAGCGCATCGAGTGTCGCTGCGAGCGGCTGCAAAAACGGCTCGAGTGAGGCGGGCTTCTCCGGCAGGGATTCGGACAGGCCGTAGCCGGGTGTATCCAGGGCAAATACCTGGCAGTGGCGTGCGATCTCCGTGGCCACCGGTAGCACCGCCTGGGAGGAAAGCGGGGAGGGGTGCAGCATCACGACCGGCGGCCCGGAGCCAGCGGTCCGGTAATGGACCTGCCGATCGCCGACTCGAAGGAAACTTCGTCGAAACATGTCTACCACTTGCTGGAGATCGAGACTGCGCCAAGCTCGGGGCGAGGTTACATCAGGGAGCCAGGACAGGTATGCGAATAATAGAAAGCAGACGAGAAAGATACGCTAAGTGACTATATTACAATAAGTAATATATTCCAATCATTACAATACTAAGCATGCTTATAATAAACATACTTATGAATAATCCGTCCAGCCCCCAACGCCTCGACGAAACCCTTGGATACCTCGTTCTGGATGTCGGCCGGCTAATGGCGGCTCGATTCGATGCCCGTGCACGAGCCCTCGGGATAACGCGGGCCCAATGGTCGCTGATAGCAGCCGTGGTTCGGGGCGAGGGTTCGACCCAGGCGCAGCTCGCGGAATGGATGCAGCTGACACCAATCTCGGTCGGCCGGCTGGTCGACCGCATGCAGAAGGCAGGCTGGGTGGAGCGGCGTTCCGAACCGAGCGATCGTCGCGCTTACCGCATTTATCTGACGGAGAAGGCGCACGCAATCAGGCCGGAACTTCGCCGTCTCAGCGCACAGACTGAGCAGGAAGCCCTCGGCGGACTCGACACTGCCGGACGCAAGGGGTTGCTGTCGAGTCTGGCCAGCGTGAGATTAAGGCTCACCGAGATGCCAGCGGTCAGTGGCAGAGGCAGGAATGGCCACCGCTGAACGACACACTCCCGCGCAGCCTGCGACGGCGCGGCGCGGTCGCGCCAGTCGCGTCCTGGTATGGGCCGGCCCTGTCGTGGCCGCTCTCGGCGGCCTGGCCTGGTATGCCTTCACCGGGCGTTACGTCACAACCGATAACGCCTACGTCAAGGCCGATGTCATCGCCATCGCGCCCCGGGTCGCGGGTACCGTTGCGAGCGTGTCGGTCGAGTCGGATGCCATGGTTGATGCCGGACAGGTACTTGTCCGGCTTGATGACACGGAGGCCCGACTCTCTGTCTCCCGGGCGGAGGCGGAACTGGCGGCCGAGATTAATGAAATCGAGTCGCTGCGGCTGCAGATTTCAGCGTCTGAGGCGAGAATCCAGGCTGCACGAGCCCGTCTGGACTACAGGGAACGGGAAGCGCTGCGGATCGAGGGACTGGCCGCGCAGGGGATCGCGTCTCGCGTCGGCTATGACGCCGCGGTCGAGGACGCCCGGGTCGCCCGCGACGCCACCTTGATCGCTGAGCGTGAGATGCGTGAGTTGGTTGCGCGACTCGGGGGCAATCCCGCCGCACCCGCAGCGGCGAACCCACGGGTCATGTTGAAGCAGGCAGCGCTCGAACAGGCTCGCGTCAGTCTCGGGTACGCGATCATCCAGGCTCCGCGCAGTGCCCAGGCCGGTGTCGTTGAGATCTTTCCCGGCGAGCAAGTGAAGGCGGGTGAACGAATCCTGAGCCTGGTTGGAACGAACGCTCCCTGGCTCGAGGCCAATCTCAAGGAAACGCAGGTCGGCAGGCTGGTCGTCGGACAGCCCGCCCGCGTGGAATTCGACGCCTATCCGGGTATCGAATGGCGAGCCCGAGTGTCCAGCCTCGGCCCCGCGACCGGAGCGGAATTCGCGCTCTTGCCACCCGAGAATGCATCCGGCAACTGGGTCAAGATCGTCCAGCGCGTCCCGGTTCGCCTGGACTTCGAGACGGACAATCCAATTCTGGCGCTGCGTGCCGGCATGAGCGCCGAGCTCAGTATTGACACTGGCGAGGGAAATCGTCGCTTTCGACGTTTCCTGAGCGACCGCAGCGGAATCGCGGGACCGAGATGAAGGGTGAGACCTGGGACCTGACCGCGGCCCAGCGCTTCTTCCTCACTCTGGCGTCAGTGTTGGCCACGACGCTCATGGCGATCGACATTACTGTTGCCAGCGTGGCTCTGCCGCAGATCCAGGGGTCCCTGTCGGCTACGGCCGACCAGGTCTCGTGGGTGCTGACCTCCTACGTGATCGCACTCGCGGTAGCCACACCGGCCGTCGGCCCACTGGCCGAGCGATTCGGTCGCAAGCGTGTTTTTCTGTGGGCCGTCGCCAGCTTCACAGTCGCCTCGGTGCTGTGCGGTTTGTCGTGGTCGCTCGAGCTGATCGTGATGTTCCGCTTCCTCAAGGGGCTGGCCGCCGCATCGCTTGTGCCAATCGCACAGGCTGTGCTGATGGACGCATATCCGCCCGGACGCCAGGGTGAGGCGATGGCTTACTGGACCATTGGCGTCATGGTGGGACCAGTTGTCGGTCCGCTGCTGGGCGGTTGGCTGACCGATGCCATCAGCTGGCGCTGGATCTTCTTCATCAACGTCCCGTTCGGCGTGCTTGCCTATCTCTCGATTGCAGCCTTCCTGCCGCCAGACCGACAGCCGATGCGGCGACGCTTTGACACCTTCGGATTCCTGGCCCTGGCCATTGGGCTCGCCTGCCTCCAGTTCGTACTCGACCGTGGGGAACGGGAAGACTGGCTGGACTCGACGTTGATCGTCGCGCTGCTACTGACGTCGGCCGCCGGTTTGTGGACTTTCATCTCGCATTCGCGTGGTGCCAAGGACCCCTTCATACCACGCGCACTGTTCCATGACCGCAACTTCAACGCCTGCCTGTTGCTGACCTTCGTGACCAGCGGGATCTTCTACGCCAACCTGTCCATGTACGCACCGATGCTGCAGTCGGTACTCGGCTACCCAGCACGTGAAACCGGCCTGATGCTGGCGCCGCGTGGGGTCGGGGTGCTGCTCGGCGTGGCCGCGACCGGGCTGCTCCGGCGCTGGATGACCGACAGGTCGCTGGTTGCGATCGGCATTGCCGGGGCGGCCGCCTCGATCTGGGCGGTAAGCGGGTTTTCGCTCGAGGTTGGAGAGCCGACCATCGTCCGGGTCGGTTTTGCGCAGGGCTTCTGTTACGGCGTGATGTTCGCTCCACTGACCACCGCGACCTTCGCAACCCTGCCACCGAATCTCCGGACCGATGGAGCATCATTGGTGCAGCTGGTCAGGCAGCTGTCCGGAGGATTCGGCATCGCGCTCGGATTCGGCCTGCTGATCCGCCGCAGCCACGGCAGCGCCCTGGACCTGGTCGCACGGATCAACCTGGACGCACCCGCGTGGATCGCACCGCTCGAGTCTGCGGGCGAACTCGCTCCTGCGCTTATCCATGCGGAGATCCAGCGCCAGGCGGCGATGCTCGCCTACCTCGATGTGGTTACCGTGATGTCTATCGCGCTGGTGGCCATCCTGCCGTTGCTGGTGACGCTACGGGCGGGGCGACCCAGCGCAGCCCCACCGCCGGCGGCGGGACCCTAGTCAGAGATCGCCACCGACCTTGATCAGGCTCCGACCAAGCAGGCGCCGGCCCTCGAACAGCTGGTGAGCCAGCGGAACCTCCTCGAGCTCGAAGATCCGCTCCACAGGTATCCTCCAGCGTCCATCGGACAACGCGGAAACGATCTCTTCGTTCTCCGCCCCATGGCTGCGCGCCTGGTGAAAGAACTGGACGAATCCCGTGACACTGAAGCTCTTGCCGATCAATTGCGAGATATTTACCGACGGCGCCTGGCCCGCCATTGCGCCCAGGTAAATGACGTTGCCGAGCGGCGCAACCACTTCGTAATTGCGCGGCGCATCAGGACCGGCGTTGCCATCGATGATCACATCAACGCCACGCCCGCCGGTCAATTCCTTGAGTCGCGTAACCCACCCGCTGTTACTGTAGTCGAGCACGTCGGCAGCGCCGAACTGGCGCGCATACTCTACCTTGTCGGGACCACCAGCCAGCCCGAACACGGTCGCTCCGGCCGCCAGGGCGATCTGGGTCGTCAGTGATCCGACTGCGCCGGCAGCCGAATGGACCAGCATTGTCATGCCCGGCGTGATGCGCGCGGCCGAATGGACCAGGTGCCAGGAAGTCGCGGCACAGGTTGCGAACACGGCGCCGAGCTTCCAGTCGAATGTCGCGGGTATCGTCACCAGTCGCGCTGCGGTCGCCAGCGCAAATTCGCCGTTGCCGCCCCACTCCGAAATGGCAGCGACGCGACGTCCGACCAGATCCGGGTCCACGCCGGCGCCGACTGCATCGACGCGACCCGCGTATTCGTAGCCCGGCACGAAGGGAAAGCCCGGGTGTCCCCATTTGATTCTGTCGGCACGCGCATGTGTGTCGAGCGGGTTGAGGGCCGAATAGGCCACCTTGACACGTACCTGGCCGGGTCCCGGATCGGGTATCGGCAGGGTCTGCAGGACGAGGCTCTCGGGCCCGCCGGCCTGCCCGGCGACGATGGCGTTCATGGTATTGGTCATTGGTGTACTCCCGAACCCGATCCGAGTCGCGGCAACACTGCCGCGTCGATCGGTATGGTAGTTGTCTTCAGCTCAGTGAAGAACTCCGCACTGGACGTCGCACCGTCGCGACCGACACCAGATTGCTTGAAGCCGCCAAATGGTGCGCGCAGGTCGCGGACCATCGGCGTGTTGACCCAGACGGTACCGGCGCGGACATCCCGGCTAACTTTCATCGCGGCGTCGAGATCCCGCGACCAGAGGTAGCAAACGAGCCCGAATGGCGAATCATTGGCAATCGAAATCGCTTCCTCGAGTGTATCGAAGGTCTGGAACGTGGCGAAGGGGCCGAATATTTCTTCCTGGCAGATACGGGTTCGATTCGATGGCGCCATGACGGCCGTCGGCTGCATGTAATAGCCGCGCTCGAAACCGCCGGCTCGCCCCCCGCCGACCAGCACGGTCCCACCCTCCGATCGGGCCACTTCGACATAGGACAGCACGCGTTGCAGGTGTTCGGCATAGGCCAGCGGCCCAATCTCGGTTTCCGTAGCCATTGGATCACCAATGCGCAGCTTGCGCGTCCTCTCGACGAAGCGTTCGATGAAACTACCGGCGACGTCTCGCTGCACGAGGATGCGTGACCCGGCAAGGCACTGCTGCCCGTTATTCGAGTAGATTCCCACTAGCGCACCATCGATTGCACGGTCCAGATCGGCGCTCCGCTCGATGATGTTGGCCGACTTGCCACCGAGCTCGAGTATGCAGGGCTTCAGGTTGGCGCCAGCCGCCTGCATGATCATGCGTCCAGTGCGGGTTCCACCGGTAAAGCCCACCATGTCGATGTCCGCGCTCCCGACGAGGGCGGAACCTGTGACGGCGCCACGCCCATTGACGAGGTTCACCACCCCGGGTGGCAGCCCGGATTCGTGCATAAGCTCCACCATCCGGGCAACCGCGAGCGGTGTGTATTCCGAAGGCTTCAGCACGCAGGTGTTGCCGAACGCAATGCAGGTCGCGATGCGCATCGATGACAGGGCGAGCGGCGCATTCCAGGGTGAGACCAGGGCCGCCACGCCCTTGGGCTCGCGGGTCACATAGGTCAGGTATCCGCGCGACTGCGTGTACACCTCGCCCGACAGGGTGCTGGCCACCTCGGCGAAGAATTCGAAATTGCGGGTCATCCGCCGGATCTGTCCACGCACGTGGGTGAGCGGGATCCCCGTGTTCAGCACCTCAAGCCAGGCAAGTTCCTCGGCATGGGCACGAAGCCGGTCACGGATCGCATGGAGAATGTCGTTGCGATCATTGATGTCCATCCGTGGCCAGGGCCCATGGTCGAATGCATTGCGCGCCGCCGCAATGGCCAGTTCAACCTCGTCGGGGTCGGCTTCACGCAGCAGGCTGACTGGTTCCTCGGTGGCCGGACAGATCACCTGCAGGTCGAAGCCACCACGAGCCGCAGCAATCGCCTCGCCGGCGATGATGCTGGTCACCTTCTGGTTCACCGGAAAGGCCGGTACGGCGGTCGCGTGGACCATGGGTCTCTCCCTCGTGACCGGGATTCGGTCCTGTCAGGTCAATTCGCGCCAGCCGCGTTGACTAGATCTAAGGTGAATGTACCCCGGATGTCGGGATCGCCGGGCAGTTATGGATTGTATGAGCAGCGGTCATCATGTCAACATGACGACTATGCCTTGATTCAGGTGATGCCGGACCGGGCCCTTGCTGGATCTCAGGACCTTTCTCGATGCGCACGCGGGAGCACTGCTCGTCATCGACGATGCAGTGGATTCGCGCCATGCCCTGACCGCCGTGCAGCACCGCCTGGATGCCACGGGCCGCTATCCGGTGATCTTTGCGCGCAAGGTCACACGGGACGACGGAACTTTCAGCGATATACCCGTGGTGAACAATCTCACGGCCAGCCGCGCACTCGTCGCCGCGGCTCTGGGACTGGGGAATCATCGTTCGAGCGCCGCATGGTTTTCGCAGCGCACCTCGACTCCCGTCGCGCCGTCCGTGGTCTCGCCTGCCGATGCCCCGGTCAGGCAGGTCGTTCGACAGGGTGATGCGGCGAACCTGCTGCATCTGCCTGTATTGACCCAGCATGAACTCGAACCCGGTCCCTACCTGACGGCAGCCCATGCCACAACCCGCGATCCGGACAGCGGCGTGGACAACACGGCGATCCAGCGTTGCTGGGTCCGCGGTTGCCGCTCGATGACCTGGTACCCCTATCCCTCGTCTCACAATTTTCTGAACCTGCAGAAGTACTGGGCGCGCGGCCAGGCTTGTCCGGTTGCGTTCTGGATTGGCCATCATCCGGCGGTCCTGATGGGTACCCAGGCCAAGCTGGCTTATCCCCAGAGCCATTGGGAAGCGGCGGGCGGGGTCATCGGCGAACCACTGCGCATTGTTCCCACGGTGACTCATGGGGACCGGGTCATGGTCCCAGCTGATGCCGAAATAGTGGTGGAGGGCTTTGCCCAGCCGCAACGAACCAGCCCGGATGGTCCGTTTGGCGAGTACACCGGATATCTCGGCCCGGAGGTCCGCGCGCCACTGGTCGACGTCACCTGCATCACCATGCGAAGCGATGCGATATACCACGACTATGGCTCCGGCCTGACAGATATGCTGGTGCCGGACAACATGGCGATGGAGGGCAAGCTGCATGGCATGACTCACGCCGTGGCACCCTCAATCGTCAATGTACACGTGCCTGCATCCGGACGACGCTTCCATGCCTACCTGCAGTTGCGTGAACCGCAACCCGGCGAGGCACGCGATGCGCTGCTCGCGGCACTGGCGTACCGGCGGGTAAAGACCGTGATCGCGGTGGACGAAGATGTCGATATCTTCTCACCTGACGAAATGCTCTGGGCACTGGCGACCCGCGTACAGTGGTCCCGCGATTCCTTTACGCTCGACGGCCTGTCTACCTCCACCCTGGATCCGTCGCTGGCCGATGGCGGCCGGACTGGCTCCAAGCTTGGTGTCGACGCGACCCTTGCGGCGCGCGACCAACAAGGTGGACCCCGACCAGTGCCGCCCCGGGCTACGGTACCTGCTGCAGCACTCGAACGGGCCGGGAGCCTGCTTGCCGGTCGCGACGATAGTGCGTGGCCACGCGAATGAGGGCACCGGTTCTTGTTCGGTAACAGCGGATCCAGCGGCTGCTCCTGGATCAATCCGAAACGCCAACCGCGAGAAGGGAAGCACATGAGTGAGTTGATGAAACAGGCTGAGTTGTTCGCCGCGCTGGAGGCGGCCCGTCAGCCGAGGCATGGTGGCGGACACCCGTTCAGCAGGGCCTGGGCCGATGGCGAGCTCTCCCGCGAACAACTGGGAAAGTGGGCGATCCAGCACTTCTACTATATCGACGCAGTGCCGCAGCAATTCGCTGCCCTTTACGCCCGCCTGCCAGACCTGGATGCACGCCAGCACCTGCTGGAGAATCTGCTGGGCGAGGAAATGCCGGCGAGCCCGGACAAGCGCCACCCGGATCTGTGCGCGAAATTCGCCAGAGCCTGCGGCGTGCCGCAGGAGAGCCTGCTCTCCGCCGAGGACAGCGGAGAGGTACTGCCGACTACCCGCGCAATGCGCTCCTGGGTGTGGGAACTGGCGACCGTCCGCACGCTGGGCGAAGCCTGCGCTGGAATCATGGTCGCGCTGGAGGGACAGCTGCCGACCCTGTACCCGAAGTACGTCGAAGCCATGCGAAAGATGGGTTTCTCTGACGATGACATGGAATTCTTCCATGTCCACATCGAAGGCGATGTTGAGCACGCACATGTCGGGCTCGAACTGACGGCTCGATACGCGACCACACCGGAACTGCAGCGCCGTGCAGTCGCTGCGGTACATGCCTCCGCACAGGTACGCTACAGCATGCTGGACGGCATCTACGATGCAATCGTTCTGAAGCATGCAGCCTGAGGACCGCATTGCCTGGGTCACCGGAGCCGCCGGCGGCATCGGCCGCTGCACCGTCGCGCTGCTGGCGCGTGGTGGATTCCTCGTCCTGGCCACCGACCGGGATACCGGCGGCAGGGAAGGCGAGCGGAACGTCGAGTGGTCGCAACTCGACGTGACCGACGAGCACGCCGTGGCATCGGCGGCCGCGGAGTTCCAGCGGCGTCATGGCAAGCTCGACGCGGTGGTACACCTGGCTGGCCGTGTCGGCCGCGGCCCGCTGGCTGGCCAGTCTCTGGACGAGTGGAACGAGGGTCTGGAAGTCAACCTGACGAGTGCATTTCTGGTTGCCCGGGCGGCATTGCCACTGCTCAGGGCCGGCCATAATGCAGGTCTGGTGCTGATGTCGTCGATAAACGGCCTTAATGGCGGTAGCGCCCTGTCGGGTCCTGCGTACGCGGTCGCCAAAGCCGGCATCATCAATTTGACTCGCTACCTTGCCAAGGAGTGGGCCGCAGTGGATATCCGCGTCAATTGTGTCGCACCCGGTCCGGTCGATACGCCCATGCTCGCGCGGCTGGATTCTGCGACGGTGGAACGCCTGGTTGCGGCCAGTCCGCTCGGACGGCTTGCGACCGCGGACGAAGTCGCCTCCACGATCGTGCGCCTGTGCACCGCATCGGGTTCATTTCTCACCGGCACCGTCCAGAACGTCAGTGGCGGCATGGTGCTGGACTGATATGGCGCGGCATCTGCACGGTCCGACGATCGCACCGCAGCCCGTGAGCCGGCAGCTGCGCTCGCCCAGGTACCACCAGGTTTACGTCGCGTTGCGTGGCTGGATTGGCGACGGCACGTTTGCACCTGGCGCCCGCATTCCGACCGAACCCGAGCTGTGCGAAGCCTTCGCTGTGTCACGCATCACCATCCGTCGGGCGATCGACGATCTGGTGGCCGAAGGGCTCGTCGTGCGCCGGCAGGGCAGCGGCACCTACGTTCCGGTGGAAGCCGGCGAACTGCCTGTGGCGCTTGATTTGCGCGAGATGACGACCCGTGTCGCCAACATCGGCCGGACCACCAAAGTGGCCGACTTGCGCGTGGAGTGGGTAGCACCGGACCAGGCTACGCGCGTCTTGCTTGATCTCGAGGCAACGGCGCTGGTTCACAAGTCGGTGCGTGTCAGGACACGGGGCGGCGAGCGGCTCGGCATCATTACGGCCTGGGTGCGCGAGAACGTAGGCCGGCTACTACGCCTGGCCGACCTGAGGCAGGGAACCGTGCTGGAGGCGATCGAGCGCGCCGGAGTGGGGATCGAGTCAGCCGACCAAACGATCGGCGCAACGCTCGCCGGGATCGACGCAGCGCGTGCATTGCTGGTGCCGGTGGGCGTGCCCCTGGTACGCATCGAGAGAATAGTGCGTTCGACCGGAGGGCAGCCCATCGAGAGGGTCGAGGCCCTGTGGCGGGCAGATGCATACCAGTACCGCATGCGCCTGACCCGAGTGCGACGCGGTGAACTTGCCGGATGGGTGACCGATTGACGGGGAGATGCCGTTGACCCGACTTCCAGGCGAGCCGGGACCGTCACGCTGGTGGCAACAGAAGCGCTGGTGGGTTGCCATCATGCTGCTGACGGTCACGATGATCAGCTACGTGGACCGCCTTGCATTGTCGGTCGCCGCGCCGCTGCTCAAGCGGGAGTTCGACTTCTCCAACGAGCAGTATGGCCGGATCACGCTCGGCTTCCTGCTGATGTATGGCGCCGGCCAACTGCTGCTGGGTCCGGTCATTGACCGACTGGGCAGCAAGCGTTCGCTGTCGCTGGCCGTCGTCTGGTGGAGTGTCGCTTCGATCCTGCACGCGTTCGGCAGGGGAGTCTGGAGTTTCTTCGGTGCCCGGGCCTTCCTCGGCATGACCGAGTCGGTGAACTTCCCAGGCGCATTCAAGGTCGTGGCCGAGTGGTTCCCCCGGGCGGAGCGAAGCCTGGCCTCGGGTTTCATCACTGCCGGTACCGGAATTGGTGCCATCATTGCGCCGCCGCTGATCGCGTCGCTGATCCAACTGTTCGATCACCTGCACGCGATCGGGCTCTCGCCGCTCGAGGGCTGGCGTGCGGCATTCATTGTTCCCGGGCTGATGGGTTTCGTCTGGGTGTGGATATGGAAGCATCACTTTCACACGCCTGAGGACCATCCGTCGATCGCGGATGCGGAGCGTCGGCTGATCCTGGTCGACCGCGCGCCGCCCGCGACTAACGTTCCGGCGAATGAGCAGGTGGGCACCCCATTCGGAACGTACTTCGGCGATCTTGCTCGCCACCTTCAGTTCCGCGAGACCTGGGGACTCATCCTCGCCCGGTTCAGTGGCGACGGTGCCTTTTATTTCTTTGCTTTCTGGATTCCGCTTTACCTGCGCGACCAGCGCGGATTCTCCATGCTCGAGATCGCCTGGGCTGCAGCGCTGCCATTCGTCTTCGCCGACATTGGCTCCCTCGCAGGTGGTTGGGCCGGGCAGCACCTGATCCGGCGCGGTCTGAGCGTCAATGATTCGCGCAAGCTGATGATCTGGGCGGGTGCGCTGCTGGTCCCGCTCGCCTTGCCCGCCGTCTATGTTGGCTCCGGCGCGCTTGCCGTTATCTTCATGGGAATGGGTATCTTCGCCATTCAGGTCAAGTCCGCATCCCTGTTCGCGGTTCCCGGCGACGTGTTCCCCAGCCGGGACGTCGCGACCGTGTGGGGCATGAGTGGCGCGGCGGGCAGCGTGGCGGCGGCCCTGTCGCAGCCCGTGATCGGCTTCATCATCGATCGAACTGGTTCCTACGAAATCGTCTTCATGCTGGTTTCATCCATGCACATTGTTTCGGCACTATGTGTGACGTTGCTGATTCCCCGGATTGAGCCGCTAGCGCTTGCCAGAAGAGAACCTTGAACATGAAAACCTTCACCATGATTGTCGCCCTGCTGGTCGTCCCGGCCGCGTATTCCCAGGGTGCCTTGCCGGAGCATGCCACTCCACTTCAGATCGTCGAGTGGGCTACCGCGCGAGCCGGCGGCGAGCAATGGCTACATGCGCGCAGCAATCGCATGGAAGGATGGGCAGAGCTGTGTCGTGACGGCAGGGCAGACCAATGCGTTCGGGCCGACAGGTACGTCATGCATCGCCTGTACCCGACGGACCTGGATGCAGCCCATGCCGGGACCGGCAAGTTCCGGCTCGATGCCCTCGAATCGGATCGTGTCATCTTCCGCGTAAGCTTCGACGGCCAGCATTCCTACGACCAGGACGGCCCGCTCCCTCCTGCACGCGCGGCCGATAGCGAGGCTAGTGCCTTCGGGTTCAGCGCCATTCGCTTCGCGACCCGGCCTGGCTTCGCGCTGCTGCGCCTGATGGACGACAGCGTGGACGGCCATCCTTGTTACATGCTGCGGATCACGGATCCCGCGGGTTCCCACACCTTCTTCGGAATTGACAGGGAAAGCGCCTACATTCGCCTCGCCGCCTGGGACACGCCGCGTGGCTGGCACCAGCGACTCTATTCCGATTTCTATTGGGTGCCTGACCCGGGTTTCCTGCAGCCCGGACGAGTGCGGCTGTATTACGCCGGCGCCAAGACTGTGGACATCCGCTGGACCTCAGCGACACTCAATCAGGAAATTTCTGACGAATTCTTTGTGCTTGGAGCCAAATGAGGCGCCTCGGAGGATTTCGGCGGATCAGCGTCAGGTTAGCTGGTTGTATACAATGACGGCCATGCAGTCGGCTGCCGACGCGAACACAGTGATTGGCCAACATCGCGCGATTGGGCGGCCACAATTTTGCGGAAATGGAGCTGGATAGCCAAGGGGTCAGGTCATGTCGAACAGTCAATACGATTTACTGATCAGGAACGTCCGCGTCGTACGTCCGTTGCAGACCCAGGTCGAGACCCTGGACATCGCGGTCAAGGATGGCAAGGTCGCGCGGGTCGAGCCCGGAATCACGGCCGGGTCAGCCGCCGAGGTCGTTGACGGCAAGGGGCGCCTGGCATTCCCGGGACTGGTCGATCCGCATATGCACTGCGGGATCTACTCGCCGCTCGCCGAGGACGCCGTAACGGAGAGCCGCGCTGCCGCCCAGGGTGGCGTGACTTCCAGTCTCAATTACTTCCGCACCGGCCACTACTATCTGAACAAGGGCGGGCCTTACGCCGATTTCTTTCCAGAGGTGCTTGCCATTTCCGATGGCAAGTTCCATGTCGATTACGGCTACCACCTTGCGCCGATGGACGCGACGCACATTGGCGAGATCCCTGCGCTGATCGACAAGCACGGTGTCACCTCGTTCAAGATCTACATGTTCTATGGGGGCTACGGACTGCATGGTGCGTCCAGCCACCAGCATGAGTTCCTCATGATCGACGAGGAGGAAAAGTACGACATCGCGCATTTCGAGTTTGTCATGCGCGGCATACAGCGTGCCATGCAGCAGTATCCGGACAAGAAGGATGTCATTTCGCTGTCCCTGCACTGCGAAACTGCCGAGATCATGGCGGCCTATACCAAGCTGGTGCAGCAGGAGGGAAAGCTGAAGGGGCTTCGCGCCTACAGCGCCGCCCGGCCGCCCCACAGTGAGGGTCTGGCAATCTGTATCGCCTCATATCTGGCTCACGAAACGGAATGTGCGAACATCAATCTCCTTCACCTTACCTCGCGCAAGGCTGTTGAGGCGGCACTGAAGATGGCCGAGGCTTTTCCGCACGTGAACTTCCGTCGCGAGGTGACCATTGGCCACCTGGTCCTCGATTACGATGTACCCACGCAGGTACTGGCCAAGGTCAACCCGCCGATTCGTTCGCGCGAGGACGTCGAGTTTCTCTGGCAGACCCTGCTCGACGGAAAGCTCGACTGGGTCTGCAGCGACCATGCCTGCTGTCGCCACGAGATGAAGGTCAGCGGCGACAATTCTGACGAGATATTCCTGGCGAAGAGCGGCTTCGGTGGGACTGAATACCTGCTGTCTGGTCTGCACAGCGAGGGCCGCAAGCGCGGGCTTTCGCTCAACCGGATGGCCGAGCTTTCATCGTGGAATGCCGCGCGCCGATTCGGGTTGGCTACCAAGGGCGATATCGCACCGGGATTCGACGCGGACATTGTGCTGTTCGATCCGGACATCACTTTTACGGTCCGTGCAACCGAATCGGAGTCGACTCAGGGCTATACCCCGTTTGAGGGACAGGAACTGGACGGCAAGGTGACTGACACCTTCCTTCGCGGTCAGCTGGTCTATCAGGACGGGAAGATCGTTGGCCCGGCGCGTGGCAGGTACCTCAGCAGACCCTGCTGAAACACCGGATTAGCGGGCAATTGAGACCGTGGCCACCGGATGGTCGCCTGGGGTCCGACCCCGGCAGCATGGGGCGCCATGGGTGTCTCTGGCGCCTGTTCCTGTAACATTGCGTTTTCCCGAATCACAAGGAGCTCTTCATGACGATCAAGGCTGGCGACAAGGTTCCCGCGACGACCCTCAAGGTCATGACCAAGGACGGACCGGCGAATGCCACCACCGAGGAACTTTTCGGTTCCGGCAAGGTGGTTATGTTTTCGGTTCCGGGAGCGTTTACGCCGACCTGTAGCGCGCGGCACCTGCCCGGGTTTGTCGAGCAGGCCGGCGCGATCAAGGCCAAAGGCGTCGATCGCATTGTGTGCATTGCGGTCAACGACGTATTCGTGATGGATGCGTGGGGCAAGTCGGCCCACGTCGGGGACAAGATCGTCATGGCGGCTGACGGCAACGGCGAGTTCACCGATGCACTGGGTCTGCCGCTCGATGCCACCGGCTTCGGGATGGGCAAGCGCGGCCAGCGCTTCGCAATGATTACCGAGAACGGCGTGGTCAAGTCGGTATACGTCGAGGCGCCCGGCGAATTCAACGTATCGAGCGCGGAATTTGTCCTGGGGCAGCTGTAACCGGCTGCAACACGCATGAAGAACCAGAGGATCCTGTTCGCGCGTACGCCTTCCGGACTGCCTGTCCCGGAGGATTTCTCGTCAGATGAAGTGGCCGTTCCGGCACCCGGCGACGGCCAGTTCCTGTCGCGCACGATCTGGCTTTCGCTGGACCCGTACTACCGCAATGTCATGAAGGGAAGCCAGATTTACGCGGACCGTCTCAAGCCTGGCGACCCGATGGTCGGAGAGACCGTCGCGCAAGTGATCGAATCGCGGCATCATGGCTTCGAGCCAGGTGACTACGTCGCCGTCCGCAACGGCTGGCAGGGCTATGCACTTTCCGATGGCAGCGGTGTCCGCAAGCTCAACCCGGCGCAGGCGCCATTGTCCACCGCGCTCGGAGTGCTGGGAATGCCGGGCCTGACGGGGTATGCAGGGCTCATCTACCTGGGCGAGCCTAAGCCGGGGCAGACCGTCGTGGTCTCGGCGGCGACCGGCCCGGTCGGCAGCACGGCCGGGCAAGTCGCTCGGCTGGTCGGGGCGCGAGCGGTCGGTATCGCCGGTTCCGACGACAAGTGCCGGTACGCTGTCGACGAACTCGGCTACGCTACCTGCGTCAACTACCGGAATGGCGAGCTTCGCGCGCAATTGAAGGCTGCCTGTCCGGACGGCATCGACGTCTACTTTGACAACGTCGGCGGCGACACCCTTGCCGCCGTGCTGGCCAATCTTGCGCTGCATGCCCGCGTTGTCCTGTGCGGCATGATCGAGGCCTATAGCATGGACAAGCCGCCGGCGGGACCCTTCCTCGGTCCCATAGTGGGTGCACGAGCCACGATGAAAGGCCTCGTCGTCTACGACTGGGTGCACAAGCAGCCTGAGTTCTTCAGAGTCGTGAGCAATTGGATCCGCGAAGGATCGTTTCGCTACCGCGAGGACATTGCCGACGGACTTGCGAACGCACCCGGGGCGTTCTGCCGCCTGATGCGCGGCGGGAATTTCGGCAAAGCGCTGGTACGAGTCGCGCCCGAGTCGATCTGAGGCAGGGGACAGTCTGCATGACCACGCCGGTAACGGCCCTCTATGCCGCGCTCGCCGGCCTCATGATCCTGGGGCTGGCCGGCCTCGTCGTCAGGGCGCGCTGGCGCTACGGAACCAGCCTTGGAATCGGCACGGAGCCCGGGATGGAACGCGCCGTTCGCGTGCACGCCAATTTCATCGAATACGTTCCGCTGGCACTGCTGTTGCTGCTGGTAGCCGAATTGAACGGCATCAGTGCATCGCTGCTGCATGCGGCAGGTATCCTGCTGCTGGTCAGCCGCACACTTCACGCCTACGGTTTGAGTCAGCGTTCTGGCCGCTCCTTTGGTCGGTTTTATGGCACCGCAGGAACTTGGTTGACCTTGCTGCTGCTGTCCGCCTCGCTGCTCTACGCCACGTTGAAGTAACCGGCACGCAATCAGCCGCGCGGCGGCGGAGCCTGCCCGAAACGCTCGTAGGATTTCCTGAAGTACACGATTGGCGCGAGCGGCGCCTCGACATAGTGAATGAACCGCCACTGCTCCGTGCGGCGGCGAAAGATGGCCGTGACCCGGGTATCGCCTCCAATCGGGCCATCGTATCCTGCGAATTCTCCCAACCAGCGCATGTCATAGAGCGCCGTCGCGAGGTCGTCGGCTATCAGACGGGTTCGTAGGTTCCAGGTCTCCAGCCGGATCGATCGCGTCGCCTGACGGGTCGCCTCCCAATAGGCCTCGATGCCCTCCCAGTTGAACAGCGCCGTGGCATGCTCCTCTGCAAGATAGGTGGGCTCGGTCTCGGCCGGATCCCACAGGCTGCGCAGCCTGTGGAAATCGAGTCGAGACCAACAGCCCCGATACTCTTGCAACGTTAATTCAATTTCTTGCGTTATATTATTCATGTGGTTTCAAGATTAATGAATGACGCCCCAGGATGACACGAGGCCCTGGCAGCAGTGCGCTGCCAGGGCCTCCATGGGAAGCCAGCATGCTCCCGCCGGCTCACAATAACGTTTCGAGCTCCGGCAGGATGCTGAACAGGTCGCCCACCAGGCCGTAGTCGGCCAGCTCGAAGATTGGCGCCTCAGGGTCCTTGTTGATCGCAACAATCGTCTGCGCATCCTTGATGCCCGTGACGTGCTGGATCGCCCCGGAGATCCCGACCGCGATGTAGAGGCTGGGCGAGATGATCTTGCCAGTCTGACCGACCTGCAGTTCGTTCGGTGCGTAACCCGCGTCGACCGCCGCCCGCGAAGCACCAACCGCTGCGCCGAGCTTGTCGGCGAGGCTATAGATCATCTGGAACTTCTCGGCGCTGCCGAGTGCCCTGCCGCCGGAAACGACCCGCGGGGCCGTCTGCAGGTCCGGACGGTCGCTGGCTGCGGCCGAAACCGAAACGAAGCGCGTGTGCGCCGGCAGCTCGATGTCGAGCGCGGTCTTTTCAATCGGGGCCGCAGCTGCACCAGCCGGGCTGGCTTCGAAGGATGCGACGCGGACAGTGCAGACCAATTGGCGTCCAGCGGGAGTCTCTACCGTGACGATAGCGTTGCCGGCGTAGACGGGGCGGCGGAAGCGGGTCGCCGACTCCGCCTGCATGACGTCCGATAGCTGTGGGGCATTGAGCAGCGCGGCGACCCGTGG
>JAHEAZ010000099.1 GCA_024642505.1 Gammaproteobacteria bacterium | reverse complement strand
GGATCCGACGGCGTGGTGCTCGACCGGACCGTTTTTTATCCGCTCGGCGGCGGTCAGCCGGGCGATACGGGCCTGCTCAAATCAACCGACGGTCGGCAGTGGCGGGTACTCGACACGCGCAAGGGCGAGGGCGGGCGGATCCTGCACAGGCTGGAGGACGGCTCCGTGCCGCCGGCCGTCGGGGAGCCGCTCGAGGCTGCCATCGACTGGGGACGGCGCCATGCCCACATGCGCATGCACACGGCGCTGCATCTGCTGGGCTCGGTACTGCGCTACGGCGTGACCGGTGGGCAGATCGGCGCAGAGAAGAGCAGGCTGGACTTCGATACACAGGACGAGATCGACAAGGAACGCGTGACCGGGCAGGTCAATGCCCTGATCGCCGCAGATCATCGCATCCAGTCGCAGTGGATCACCGACGAGGAGCTCGATCGCCAGCCTGAACTGGTACGGACCATGTCGGTGCAGCCGCCACGTGGAGTGGGCCGGATAAGGCTACTTGATATTCCGGGCGTGGACCTGCAACCCTGCGGCGGCACACACGTCGCCGCCACCGGCGAAATCGGCCGTGTCGTCGTCACCAAGGTCGAAAACAAGGGCCGGCACAACCGGCGCGTGATCATCGCCTTCGAGTGACGCTCAGACCTCGTGACCTTCCGACTGTGACAGGTCCCGCAGTGCCTTGAGCACGTCGCGTCGGCTGATCTGGCCGACCAGATGGTGTCCGCGCACCACCGGATAGCGGCGGAAGTGCCCGTCGATGAACAGCCGGGCGACGTCGAAGATGGGTGTTTCGTCGCTCACCGTCGCCACCTGTCGCTGCATATGATCGGAGACGAGCCCGCCAAGGTCGCCGTAGTAGGTGGCGTTGAGCGCAGCCCGCAGGCAGTCCTTCTCGGAGAGGATGCCGACCAGATTGCCGGTGCCGTCGATGACTGGCGCGCCAGAGATGCGCCGGTTCAGCAACAGCTGCACCGCTTCCAGCAGGTTCATGTCGGGGCTCAGGGTGCTGACCGCGCTGGTCATGTAGTCACGCGCGACGATGGACTTCTTCTTACTCATGTCTGCATTTCCTCGGCCAGCCGGGCCGCCCTGGCCAGCGCCCGCTTGCGGCGCGGGCAGGGCTCGGTGCAAATACAGGAATCGTCCTGGCGTGATCCGCCGAGGCCGCGGCAGCTGCCTCGAATGGCGCCACGGCCGAACATCAGGCCGAGTGACAGGCCGGCAGCGGCCAGCAGGAATACCAGCAGCGAAATGACGATGACGGTCATGGACGTGATTCTCGCGCCTCAGCCGCCCGCGCGAAAGCCGTGGTTTGCCGTTGCGAAAAGCCCGACCCTGTCCGCTGCACGAACAGCGCCGCCCAGCCCCGGTCCTCGGCGAGCTCGAACCCGGCCTCGGGGCCGAGTACGGTCAGGGCGGTTGCCAGCCCGTCTGCTTCGGCCGCGGTGGGCCTGAGTATCGTTACAGAGGCCAGCGTGTGGGTCACCGGCCTTCCGGTTCGCGGGTCGAGCGTGTGCGAGTAGCGCTGGCCGTCGGCCTCGAAAAAATCGCGATAGTCGCCCGAGGTGGAGACGGCCATGGCCTCGAGATGCAGCACGCGGGCAACGGTGCGGCCGTGTTCGTCCGGCCGCTCGATGCCGATACGCCAGGGCTGGCCATTGGCGTTACGACCATGCACGCGGACTTCCCCGCCAACCTCGATCATGTAGTTGGTGATGCCGCCGGCTTCGAGCCGCCCGGCAATGAGGTCAACTGCATGGCCGGGCGCAATCGCATCGAGATCCAGCGTCAGGCCCGGCAGGTCCTTGCGCAGTCCCGGCGGGTCCAGGCGAGCCGCAAGGTGACGCTGGCCAGTGAGAGACAGCGTCTGCGCGACTTCTTCGTCGGAAGGAGGGACTTCGCGGGGCGTCCCCGTGCCGAACCCCCATAGGGCCACGACCGGCGCAACGGTGACGTCGAATGCGCCGCCGGTCGTCTCGCCAATGACCAGGGACTCCGCCACCAGGCCGGCGAGCATCGTCGGGACGGCGAACCAGTCGGAACTGTCGCTCGAGTTGAATCGCGAAACAGCCGAGTCGGGGCGATAGGTGGACATGGCCGCATCCACCTCCGCCAGGGCTGCGTCCACCAGCTGGCGAACCGCGTCGGCGTCGATATCCTGTGCGCCGGATACGACACGCAGGTTCCAGGTGGTGCCCATGGTAGGGCCGGAGAGCACCATCTGCGCGGGCGCCGGCGCGCACGCCGCCAGCAGCGCAAGCGTCGCGACGACGGGCGCGGCCCACAGAAGTCGCCTCGCAATGTGCATGCCGTTGCGCCGCCTGCCTACATACCGAAGTCGTCCATCAGGATGTTCTCCCGATCGACGCCCAGGCTGTCGAGCATCCCGATCACCGCCGTGGTCATGACCGGCGGGCCGCAGAGGTAGTACTCGCAGGCCTCGGGCGCCGGGTGGTCACCGAGGTACCGGTCGTGAAGCACCTGGTGGATGAAGCCCGTCGCCCCCTGCCAGTTGTCCTCGGGCAGCGGCTCGGACAGCGCGACGTGCCAGGTGAAATTCGGGTACTTCTCCTGCAGCCGGTCGAAGTCCTCGGCATAGAACAGCTCGCGGATGCTGCGAGCGCCGTACCAGAAGGTGATCCTGCGCTTCGTCTGCAGCCGCTCCAGCTGGTCGAATATGTGCGAGCGCATCGGTGCCATGCCCGCGCCGCCGCCGACAAAGACCATCTCGGCGTCCGTCTCCTTGGCGAAGAACTCGCCGAACGGGCCCGATACGATCGCCGTGTCGCCGGGTTTCAGCGAGAAGATCCAGGAGGAAACGATGCCCGGCGGGGTGTCCTCGGTCGCTCCCGGCGGCGGCGTCGCGATGCGCACGTTCAGCATGACGACGCCCCTTTCCAGCGGATAGTTCGCCATCGAGTAGGCGCGCGCGACCGGCTCCTCGTTCCGTGCGCGATAACGCCACAGGTTGTAGCGGTCCCAGTCGGGGTGGAACTGCGGCTCGATGTCGAAGTCACGGAAGGTGAGGTCGTAAGGCGGCGCCTCGATCACGATGTATCCGCCGGCCCGGAAGTCGAGTTCCTCGCCCTCAGGCAGCTCCATCACGAGTTCCTTGATGAAGGTCGCGACGTTATGGTTCGAGCGTACCTTGCAGGCCCAGCGCTTTACGCCGAAAACCTCCCGTGGCAATTCGATCTTCATCGGCTGCTTGATCACGGTCTGGCAACCCAGGCGCATGCCGCGAGCGGCATCGCCACGCGAAATGTGGGTGCGTTCCGTCGGCAGGATCTCGCCGCCGCCCTCGAGGATGCGCACCCGGCACTGACCGCAGGTGCCGCCGCCGCCGCAGGCGGAAGACACGAACAGGCCGGCCTCCGCCAGCGCGCCCATCAGCTTGCCACCGGCCGCAGTCTCGACCTCGTGCTCCTCGTTGATGACGATCGTGACCTTGCCTGAAGTGACGAGCTTGGAGCGTGCGAACAGGATAGCGACCACGAGCAGCAGCACGATGCCGGTGAAGACACCGACACCGAGCAGGATCTGCAGTTGCACCGAGGCGGGTTCCATCGCGATGCCTACAGCTGGATGCCGGAGAAGGCGAGGAAGGCCATCGCGATCAGTCCGGCGGTGATGAAGGTGATGCCCAGGCCCTGCAGGCCGTCGGGCACATCGCTGTACTTGAGCTTCTCGCGTACGGCGGCCAGCGTCACCACGGCGAGTGCCCAGCCCGCGCCGCTGGAGATGCCGTAGACCACGCTCTCGCCGAAGCTGTAGTCCCGCTCCACCATGAACAGCGAACCGGCGAGAATCGCGCAATTGACCGTGATCAACGGCAGGAAGATGCCGAGGGCGTGATACAGGGCCGGCGCGTAACGGTCGAGGAACATCTCCAGCACCTGCACCGACGCCGCGATGACGCCGATGTAGGTGATGAGTCCGAGGAAACTCAGGTCGATGGCGGACAGCCCGGCCCAGGCCAGCGCCCCGGGGCCAAGCAGGTTGTGGTAGATCAGCGCATTGAGCGGCACCGTGACGGCCTGGACGAAGATGACTGCCGCGCCAAGGCCCATGGCCGTGTCTACCTTGCGCGAGATCGCCAGGAAGGTGCACATTCCGAGGAAGAACGACAGCGCCAGGTTCTCGATGAAGATCGCCTTGATGGCCAGGTTGATGTAGTGCTCCATCACGACACCTCGGTCCGGTGCACCACACGGATCTGGAACTCCGGCTTCTCCTGCTGCGCGGGCTTCCAGGCGCGCACCGCCCAGATGATCGCCGCGATCAGGAAGAAGGCGCTCGGCGCCAGCACCAACAGGCCATTGGGTTCGTACCAGCCGCCGGTCGACTTCAGCGGCAGCAATTGCTGGCCCAGCAGCGAGCCGGTGCCGAACAGCTCACGCACCGTTGCCACGATGATCAGGATGGCGCTGTAGCCGAGGCCGTGCCCGAGCCCGTCAAGGAAGCTGAGCCAGGGCCCGTTCTTCATGGAATACGCCTCGGCGCGGCCCAGCACGATGCAGTTGGTGATGATCAGGCCGACGAAAACGGATAGCTGGCGGCTGACTTCGGGGAGGTAGGCCCGCAGCAGCTGGTCCACGACGATCACCAGCGAGGCGATGATGGTCATCTGCACGATGATGCGCACGTTGCCGGGCACCGCCTTGCGGACCATGCTGATGAACAGGCAGGAAAAGGCGATGACCGCGGTGAGCGCCAGCGACATGATCAACGACGGCAGCAGCCGCGAGGTCACCGCCAGCGCCGAGCAGATGCCGAGTACCTGCAGGATCACGGGATTGTTCTCGACGATGGGGTCGAGCAGGGTCCTTTTCGACTCAGCTTTCATCGGGCGGCGCTCCCTCCGTCGTCCGCAGTCGCGCGAGGTAGGGGCCGAAGCCCTGTTCGCCGAGCCAGTAACGGACCAGGTTCTCGACGCCGCGGGCGGTCAGGGTCGCACCCGCCAGGCCATCCACCTGGTGGCCTGCGCCCTCGCCGCGGGGCTCTCCCTTGACGACCTCGAGCAATACGCTGCCATCAGTGGCCAGCGCATGCTTGCCGATCCACTTGCCTTGCCAGGATGGATTGTCGATTTCCGCACCGAGACCCGGTGTCTCGGCATGCTGGTAGAAACTGATTCCTTTGACGGTGCGGCCGTCGCCGTCGAGGGCGAGAAAGCCGTAGAGCGTCGACCACAGGCCGTAGCCGTGGACCGGCAGCACGATAGTCTCGACCTTGCCGTTATGCTCGACCAGGTAGACGGGCATCTCGGCGGGCCGCCGTCGGATCTTGGCGATGTCCTCCTCGGCTGGCACCGCGCTGCTCGAATCGGGGTCCCGCGAGACCGTGGCAACATCGAAGTCGACGGGATCGTCGCCCTCGACATACTCGCCGGTGTCGAGACGAATCATTCGCGGCGTCATCTGTGAGAACTGCTCGACGACGTCGCGACCCGGATCGAGCAGTCCGGCTGCCTTCAGCACCTGGCGCTTCCTGACCTTCAGCGCATTTTCGTGCTGGATCGGCGCCAGTACGACGGCCGCCGAAGAAACCAGCACCGAGCAGACCACGCAGACCGCGATCACGATGGCGAAAGCCCGGACCGGGCTGTCTGCTGGCAGGGTGCGGAAGGCCTTCATCGGGCCGCCCGGCTCGCCGGTTGCGGCATCAGGTGGCATCGCGACGTGCCCTCCGCCTGATGTTGGCCTGCACCACGCCGTAGTCGATCAGCGGCGCCAGCGCGTTGCCGAACAGGATCGCCAGCATCATGCCTTCCGGATAAGCCGGGTTCACGACGCGGATCAGGCTGACCATGAAACCGATCAGCAGTCCGTATATCCAGCGGCCCTTGTCGGTCATGGCGGCGCTGACTGGGTCAGTAGCCATGAATACGAGCCCGAAGGCGTAGCCGCCGAGCACCGCATGCCAGTACCACGGCACTGCAGAAAACGGGTTTTCGGGGCCGCCAACGGCATTGAACACCAGGGTCGTGCCGATCAGCCCGATCAATACCGACAGCATGATCCGCCAGGAAGCGATACCGGTGTAGACCAAGAATATCGCGCCGGCCAGGCAGGCGAGGGTGGAGGTCTCGCCCATCGATCCCTGGATGTTGCCGAGAAACGCGTCCTTCCAGCTGATGCCGGCGGCCTGGATGGCCTCTACGCCCCCCGAGGCAGCAAGTGCGAGTGCGGTAGCGCCGGTGTAGCCATCGACTGGCACCCACACGTCGCCGGACATTTCGGCGGGATAGGCGAAAAACAGGAAGGCGCGTCCGACCAGCGCGGGATTCAGGAAGTTCTTGCCTGTGCCCCCAAATACTTCCTTGCCGATCACCACGCCAAAGGAGATGCCGAGCGCGACCTGCCACAGGGGAACCGTTGCCGGTAGCGTCAGCGCGAACAGCATGGAGGTGACCAGGAAACCCTCGTTGACCTCGTGGTTGCGGACGCCAGCGAAGATCACTTCCCAGACGCCGCCAGCGGCCATGGTTACGAGATAGATTGGCAGGAAGTACAGCGCCCCGTGCAGGAGGCAGCCCGCGATGTTGCCCGGGGCGATTCCGACGCCAAGCGCCTGCAGCAGCTCGATACGCCATCCGGAGCCAACGAGTCCGGTGGCTTCGAGAGCCAGGCTGGCCTGGTGGCCGACGTTGTACATGCCCATCAATGCAGCCGGCAGTACTGCGAGTACCACGAACACCATGACCCGCTTGAGCTCGATCGCGTCACGTACGTGCGGCGCGCCGGGCGTCACGGTCGGGGGCGTGTAGAGGAACGTGTCCACCATCTCGAACAGCGCGCCGAACTGCTCGAAGCGCCCGCCGCGACTGAACAGCGGCTCCAGGCGGTCGAGGGCTTTCCTGATCGCGCGCATCAGCCTTCCTTCTCGATCTGGTCGAGCATGACCCGCAGCACCGGTCCATAGTGGTACTTGCTCGGGCAGACGACCGTGCACAGCGCCAGATCCTCTTCCGCGAGCTCGAGGCAGCCTAGCGCGATGGCAGATTCGACGTCGCCGACGAGCAGCGCGCGCAGCAGCTGGGTCGGCAGGATGTCGAGCGGCATCACCCGCTCGTAGGATCCGATTGGGATCATCGCCCGGGGACTGCCGTTCTGGGTCGTAGTGAACCTGAAAGGCAGGTGACGGCGCAGCGCGGAGAGATACGCGTTGGTGATGGAGTACTTGTTGCGACCCGGTGCCACCCAGCCCAGGAACTCTCGTTCCCGACCTTCCGG
>JAHEAZ010000098.1 GCA_024642505.1 Gammaproteobacteria bacterium | reverse complement strand
GCCTCGGATGAATCGTTCCGCGCCGCAATCTCGCCGGCCTGCAGCAGCGCCTGGATCTCGACCGGCGCCAGCTCTTCCTCATGGGCCGCAGCGGCTACACGATCGACGATTGTGCGTGCGGCCTGCAAGCGGTCACGCGCCACTGCGACTTCGGCAAGCTTCAAGTCGGCTTCCAGGCTGCGCATGCGGTCGCCGATTTCGACGAAGATGCCTGCTGCCTCGGCGTAGTGCCGCTCGGCAGCATCGAGCCGGCCAAGGCCGAGGTTGGCGTCGCCCAGCTGTGCGTGGGCGGTGGCGACATACAGGCTGTCCCGCGCCTGCTCCGCGCTTTGCAAGGCGATGGTGGCCGAGCTGATCGCGTCAGTGAACTTGCCGCGGTCGTTGTAAATGACGGCGAGCAGGTTGTGCACCCGGCCGACGCCAACCGGATCGCCCAGTTCCTCGCGCATGCGGGCGGACTCCAGGTGCAGGACTTCGGCCTCATCCAGTCGGCCCTGCAGGCGACGCAGGAAGCCGAGGTTGTTGATCATCATCGCTTCGTTACCGCGGTCGCCGACGGCCCGAAAGCTGGCGATGGCCTGGTCGAGCCAGCGATCCGCGTCGTCCAGCGCGCCGGTTTCCATCGACGCATTGGCCAGTCCGCTGTAGACGTTGCCTGGAATGATCTCGCGGCCGGAGTCCGCGTATTCCGCGAGCGCTCGCTGCAGGTATTCGATCGACCGGCCGAACTCGCTGCGGCCCTTGGCAAGAATGGCCAGGTTCACCAGGGCGTGGCCGACCAGTTCGCGGTCGCCGGCCGTTTGAGCCGTCTTGAGCGCCGTGCCGTACTGGGTTTCCGCTTCGTCGAGCCGCCCCGTACGGTTGTAAACCACCCCGAGACCGAGCTGGGCCCGGGCCAGCGGCCGGCTCGGACCGGCAGGCGACTGTTCCGCAATCAGCGCCGCAAACAGAGCCTCGGCCTCCTGCCATTCGCCCAGGATGCGGGCGCACCAGGCCGACTCGTAGCGTGGCTCGAACAGCTCCGGCGCCTGGCTAATGGCGGTGGCAAACATCACGCGGGCATCGGCACAGCGCCCCTCGAGGGACAGCGCGAGCCCGCGGGCGAAGGCTTCGTTGACGAAGGGGTCTTCCGAGATCAGCGTTTTCTCGAGCGGCAGGCGTTTCCGTCCGCCGACCCGTGACACGACCGACTGCACGACGCCGCGCATCATCCCGGTGACGTCTCCGCCGACCGAGGTTCCCTCGTACGAGCGGCCGTTCACGCCAAGCAGGCTGTACGAAACGCGCAGAAGACCGGCGCTACGTTCCAGCCGCGTCTGCAGCACATGCGTGGCGCCGAAGGCTTGCCCGAGCTGCGCCAGCGTCGCCGGCAAGCCACCCTGCGTCGCCTTGCCGCCCGGGCCGGCGAGACGCATCACGTCAGAATTATTGACCACCGGAATGTTGCCGGCCGAATCGAACAGGCTGCTTGCCAGGCCCATCAGCCCGATCTCGACCCAGTCGAACTCGACCTCTCCCGTCGTATTCTCGACCGGCAGTACCGCCAGCCGAACCTGCGAAGGGTCGATGGCGGGGCGCAGCCACCAGGCGATCAGCAAAGCGGCCAGCGCGGCAACGGCCCCCAGTCCCCAGCCCAGCAGCTTCCCACGTGATGGCCGGGCGAGCTCAGGCTCGGCGGTTTGGGCTGGCGCCGGCGTCACTCCCCCGGCATCTTCGGCCGGCCCAACGGGGAGTCCCGATTCCTGGGGGAGCGGCTCCGGTGTCGGCACCGGCGGCTGGTCGGGTTCGGCTACGAAGCGGTAACCGTGCCCGTGAATCGTGCGAATCATGGTCTGCAGGTTGGCATCGTCGCCCAGCGCCACCCGCGCCTTGCGCACCGCCTGGGTCAGGGAAGTCTCGGTGACGATCACCCCCGGCCAGACCGCATCCTGGATTTCTGCCTTGTCCACCGCGCGGCTGCGATGCTCGACCAGGTAGGCGATCAGTTCGAAGACCTTGGGCTGGACGGTCACCAGCGCGCCGTCGCGCCTGAGCTCACGCGCGGCGACGTCCAGTTCGCAGTCCGCGAACCGGTAAACAAGTCCTCCGTGGCCGGTTCCTGAGCCGGTCATCCCCCTCGAACCCCATTGATCATCGAATGTTCAGGGAATGATCACGGCTTGATCAGGACCTGTCCAGCCGTTCCGACGACACTGGCGCCCAGCAGCGGAGGTGCTGCTCCATCAAACGACTGAATGAGGGTAAGTCAATGAAAAAGCTAACGATCTTTCTCTACGGCGTGGCGTCCTACGGGGCTTTCCTGGCCACTTTCCTGTACCTGGCCGGGTTCATGAGCAATCTCTGGGTCCCGAAGTCAATCGATGCGGTCCCGACGGCGCCGCTTGGCCAGGCGCTCCTGATCAACCTGTGTCTGCTCGGCATCTTTGCGGTGCAGCACAGCGTGATGGCGCGGGCGCCCTTCAAGCGTTGGTTGACGCGCTACATCCCGGCGGCGGCCGAGCGCAGTACTTACGTGCTGTTCTCCTCGCTGGCCCTGATCCTGCTGATCGCCCTGTGGGAGCCGATGGGCGGTGTCGTGTGGAGCGTGGGGTCACCGATGGCGCAGTCGCTGGTCTACGGCCTGTTCGGCCTGGGCCTGATGCTGGTGCTGGTCAGCACGTTCCTCATCAACCACTTCGACCTGTTCGGCCTCAGGCAGGTGTGGCTGAACCTCATTGGGCGCGAGTACGAGCCGGTGCAATTCAAGCTGCACTCGCTGTACCGCTACGTGCGCCACCCGCTCTATGTCGGGTTCTTCGTGGCGATCTGGGCGACGCCCACGATGACGGTCGCGCACCTCGTCTTCTCGGTCATGTGCAGCGCGTACATCCTCATTGGCACACACCTCGAGGAACGCGACCTGCGCAGCTTCCATCCGGAATACGACGCCTATGCCCGTGACGTGCCCGGCTTCATTCCGAAGCTCGGTGGCAAGCATCCGGCCGCGGTCAGCGACCTGGCCTGAATATCACGCGGGGCGGCGTCCAGCGCGACGCCGTCCCGCCGCATCACGGGGGGGAATCACCATGAATACAATGATCATCAATCTGCAGGAAGCAGCATCGGGGACGCGGCGCGCAGCTTTGCTGCGCAGGGTAGCGAAGGCCGGATTCTGGTTTTTCCTCGCGAAAGGGCTACTCTGGCTGGTCGCACCGTTTCTTGCGTACCAAGCCATTGGCTAGGAATCAATAACTTACCAAATAGGGACAGTCCCCTTTTTTGGAGGTCAGGACAGATGCGCTACGAGAATATCCTGGAGACGATCGGGGATACGCCGTTGGTCCGGCTGAACCGGCTGGCTCCCGCGGAGGTCAACGTCTATGTGAAGGTCGAGGCCTTCAATCCGGGCGGCTCGGTCAAGGACCGCATGGCGCGGGCCGTGATCGAGGAGGCGGAACGAAGCGGTGCGCTGAAGCCGGGCCAGACGGTGGTCGAGGCCACCAGCGGCAACACCGGCATCGCGCTCGCCATGGTCTGCGCGCAGAAGGGCTATCCGCTGGTGGTGACCATGGCCGAGAACTTTTCGGTCGAGCGCCGCCGCCTGATGCGTTTCCTTGGCGCGCGGGTCGTGCTGACGCCGGCGGGCGAGAAGGGGACCGGCATGCTCGCCAAGGCGGTCGAGCTGGCCGAGACGCATGGCTGGTTCCTGTGCCGGCAGTTCGAGAACGAGGCCAACGCCGACGTTCATTCGCGAACCACCGCGCGCGAGATCCTCGCGGACTTCGCCGGTGAGCAGCTCGACTACTGGGTCACCGGGTTCGGCACCGGCGGGACGCTCAAGGGCGTAGCGCGGGTGCTGAAACAGGACAGCCCGCAGACGCGGGTCGTGGTCTGCGAGCCCAGCAACTCGCCCGTGCTGGCGAGCGGCGTCCCACAGCAACGCGACGCAGCAGGCACGCCCTCGGCCAGCCACCCCCTGTTCCGGCCGCATCTGATGCAGGGCTGGAGCCCGGATTTCATCGCCAAACTGACCGAGGACGCGCGCAATGAGCAGCTGATCGACGAGTTCCAGCCAGTCGACGGGGCGGTTGCGCTGGAAACGGCGCAACGGCTCGCACGTGAGGAAGGCATCTTTGCCGGCATCTCGAGCGGCGCCACGCTGGCCGGGGCGCTGCAGCTGGCCAGGCGAGTTCCCGCCGGCACCAACATCGTCTGCATGCTCACCGACACCGGCGAGCGCTACCTCAGCACGCAGCTGTTTGCAGAAATCCCGGAGGACATGACCGGCGAGGAGCTCGCCATCTCGCGCTCGACGCCGAACTTCCGCTTCGACGCGCCACCACCTGTGCCGACCGAGCCGGCCGAGCCGGTGGCGCAGCCGGCGCCAGCTGCGCTGGACGCAGAGGCAGAGAGGTTCTTTGAGGAGACCACCCATGACGCCGCGCAGCCGGTCGTCATGTTCGCGCTGGAGTGGTGCGAGTTCTGCTGGTCGGTGCGCACGCTGTTTGCCCGGCTGGGCATCGAATACCGCTCGGTGGATCTCGACTCCGTCGAGTACCAGGAAGGGGATCGCGGCGGTGCAATCCGCGCCGTGGTGAAGGACCGCACGGGCGTGCCCACGATTCCGCAGATCTTCGTCGGCGGCCGCCACGTCGGTGGCTGTACCGAGCTGTTCGACGCCTACAAATCGGGCATGTTGCAGGCGCAGCTGAAGCAGGCCGGTGCCAGGTTTGATGAAGACGCGACGCTCGATCCATACTCGCTGCTGCCAACCTGGTTGCACCCGCGAAAGAGTGCCTAGCCATGACGATCCGGCACGCAAGTCTGTTGCCAGGGGAATCGCCGATGGGCACGGAGTCCGCCAGCGACGCAGAACGCGGGGACCTGTTGCGCGACGCGGCCGAGCGGGGCATCGCGTATCGCGCCGGGATAATCGACAGGCGCGTCGCGCCGGATCCGCAGGCGGTCCGCGACCTGACTGCGAACCTCGGCGGGCCGCTGCCGGAGCATCCGGTGGATGCGCAAGAGATGCTGGCGCAGCTCGACCGCTTCGGATCGCCGGCCACCATGGCGACGTCGGGCGGCCGGTTCTTCGGCTTCGTCATCGGTGCGTCGATGCCGTCGACGGTCGCGGCGGGTTGGCTCGCCACAGCCTGGGACCAGAACACCGGGCTGCTGGCTGCGGCGCCGGCGACGACCCTGATCGAGGACATCGCCCTGGAGTGGCTGCTCGAAATACTGGACCTGCCGCGGGAGTCGGGTGGTGCGTTTGTGACGGGCTGCCAGATGGCGAACTTCACGGCGCTGGCTGCGGCGCGCCATGCCGTGCTCGCCCGGCTTGGCTGGGACGTGGAATCGCAGGGCCTCTTCGGGGCGCCGGAACTGCCGGTAATCGTCAGTGCGGATGCGCACAACACCATCTTCAAGTCACTCGCGATGCTCGGGCTCGGTCGCGACCGCGTCCTGCGCGTGCCGATCGACTCGCAGGGCAGGATGCGGGCTGATGCAATGCCCGGGATCAATGGCCCGGCCATCGTCTGCATCCAGCACGGCAACATCAACACCGGCGCCTTCGACCCGGCCGACCCGATCATCGACTGGGCGCGCGAGCGGGATGCCTGGGTGCACGTCGATGGTGCGTTCGGACTGTGGGCGCGGGTAGCGCCGGACAGGGCGCCGCTCGCCCGTGGCGTCGAGCGCGCCGACTCCTGGGCGACCGATGCCCACAAGTGGCTGAACGTACCCTACGACTGCGGTATCGCACTGGTGCGGGACCGCAGTGCGCTGCGCGGCGCGATGGGCACCGGCGCCGCCTACCTGCAGGAATCGCCGGTTCGCGAGCCCATGCATTTCACGCCGGAGCTGTCCCGCCGGGCGCGCGGCGTGGAAGTCTGGGCCGCGCTCAAGACATTGGGTCGCAGCGGCGTGGCGGAGATGGTGGAGCGCTGCTGTTCACACGCGACCCGCTTCGCGGAGGGCCTTCGTGCCGCCGGCTTCGAGGTGCTGAACGACGTCGTGCTCAACCAGGTGCTGGTGTCCTTCGGCGACGACGCCACGACCTTGCGCGTCATCGAGCGCCTGCAGGCAGACGGCACCTGCTTCTGCAGCGGCACGACCTGGCAGGGTCGCGCGGCCATGCGCATCAGTGTGTCGTCCTATGCGACCACCGAGCGTGACGTGGACCTGAGCCTGGCCGCCATGCGCCGCCTCGCCAGCGCCTGACAGGAATGTCTCCATCTCCCGGCAAACCCCGTTCCTGACCGCGTTTGTGAGAGAATTTCGCCGCTGCGTACTCGCGGCAGGGGTGTCTCATGGATACGGTCATCTTCGAAGGCTACGGTCTGATCATCACGCCGTGGAAGCTCGTCGGCTACTTTGGCGTGCTGCTGTTTTCCGGCCGGTGGGTCGTGCAGGTGATCTACTCGAAGGTGTACAAGCGCCCGGTGCTGCCGACCATCTTCTGGTACATGAGCATCGTGGGCAGCCTGTCGCTGCTGTCCTACTTCACCTTTGGCAAGAACGACTCCGTAGGCATCCTGTCGAACCTGTTCCCGGCCGGGGTTGCGAGCTACAACCTGTGGCTCGATGTTCGCCGGCGCAAGGACCGCAGGCCCGCCCAAGCCTGACTGTTTGGCTGATCCGTCCTCAGCGGCCCAGCGTCAGGTAGCAGACCGCGGCGACGATGACCGCGACGATCAGGTTCAGTACGATGCCTTCGCGCGCCATCCGGGCAATGGTGAGCCGGTCTGTCGCATAGACGATGGCGTTCGGCGCGGTTGCCACCGGCAACATGAAAGCGCAGGACGCCGAGATCGCGGCCGGAATCATCAGCAGCTCGGGTGCGACATCGGCGCCGATCGCCGCCGCGGCCAGCACCGGCATCAGCAACGTGGCCGTTGCGGTGTTAGAGGTGATCTCGGTCAGGAAGGTCACCGTCAGGCAGATCGCCAGGATGAGGGCGAACACCGGCAGGTCTGCCAGGCCACCCAGCGCATTGCCGATCAACGCGGCGAGCCCGCTCACGGTAAAGGCCGAGGCAATGCAGATACCGCCGGCAAACAGCAGCAACATGCCCCAGGGAATCGATCCTGCCATCTTCCAGTCGAGCAGGTGCCCGTCCTCGCCGTCGGGCACCAGGAACATGACCACGACCGCGGCCAGGGCGACCGTGGAGTCGCCGGCCGTCTCGATGCCGAGCCAGCCCGACCAGCCGCCGAACGGCTCGGACCGTGTGATCCATGCAAGTATTGTCAGGCCAAAGACCAGC
>JAHEAZ010000097.1 GCA_024642505.1 Gammaproteobacteria bacterium | reverse complement strand
AGGTCCGGCTCGCCAAGCTCCGCTGCATCAAAGCTGATCGATCCGGCCCGCCCGGGAGCGCCGAGCTCGTCCCATACGACCATGCGTTGATAAGGCGCCACGCCGCGCTCAACCACCCGGAGCCAGGCTCCAACCCGCTCGAGCACGCGCTGCGAAGCGCGCGATAGTGCCGACACCCGCAAGTCGAACGCCTCTTCGACGCCAGGAAACGAAACTGGCCGAGGCTCGAGGATGGCCACTCGCAGGTCCTCGGTAGGGCGATAGGCACCCAGCAGCGCCGCCAGTCCGGCGCCGACCATGCCGCCTCCGGCAATGATCAGATCGAAATCCCGCTTCATGCGAGCGGTACGCCGCGCGCAAGGCGGGGCAATTTCCCAGCCAGACCCATAGTCACCCTGGCAAACGCGTGCTTGGCCGGCGAGGCCAGATCGAACAACAGCAGGCTCGCGCCTCGTGCCGCACGGACCGGCCCAAGCGGGTTGCCGAAGAGGCGGACGAGCCCGTCGGTGAAAGCGATGACCGTTTGGCGATCGGCGCGCCGCCACTCGGCGTAGCGCTCGAGTACCGCCGCGCCGCCCGGGTCCACATCCTCGCCCCGCGCAATCCATTCATCGGCAATCACCTCGGCAAGCGTCGCAACGTCGCGCAGTCCAAGGTTGAAGCCCTGCCCTGCAATCGGATGCAGACCCTGCGCCGCGTTACCGATAACCACCGCCCGCTCTGCCACCTGCCGATTGGAGCGAGTCAGTGACAGCGGATAGGCCGAACGCCTGCCGATTCGTATGAAACGGCCAAGCCGGTAGCCAAACTGCTGTTGCAGCGCCGCGAGAAAGGCGTGTTCGTCGAGCGCCAAAGTCGACCTCGCGGCCTCAGGCGCCATGGTCCAGACGATGGTGCACCGTCCATCGGTGAGTGGCAGCACGGCCATCGGACCGTCCTCGGTGAATCGTTCATACGCCACGAAGTCGTGGAACTTCTCCGGAACCACGTTGGCAATGATTGCGTGCTGGTCATAGTCCCAGACGCTGGCGTCGATGCCGAACGCGGCCCGAATCGACGACCTGGCGCCGTCTGCGGCGACGACGAGGCGCGCCTCGACGGTCCCCCGCCAGGCGCCCTCGACGGATAGCGACGCCCGCTGCGCGCCTGGCTCTGCGCCCGTAACACGGGTCGGGCACAGTACTTCGGTCCGTTCGGCACCGCGACAGGCGCCGGCCAGCGCAGTGCCCAGTGAGCGGTTGCTGAGGGTGTGGCCGAGCGCCGCCACGCCCTGCTCCTCGGCCGACAGTCGGGCCATCGCAAACCGGCCGCGGTCCGAGACGTGGATGCGCTTGATCGGCGTGGCTTCGGCGGCCACATGCCTCCAGACGCCGATCCCTTCCAGGATCCGCCGGCTGCCGTTCGACAGTGCGGTCGTGCGCTCGTCGAAGCTCGGTTGGCTATCGCTGTCTGCAGGAACCGGTTCGATGACCACCACGTCGAGCGGCAGCTCGCGCAAGGCTGCCGCAAGCGACAGCCCGACCATGCCGCCGCCCACGATGGCAATGTCACAGCGCTTGATCGTGTTTTCGACGTTCACCTGGACAGTTTACGCCACGGCGCCACGCCGGCGCGCAGCCAGCGGGCCGGCCCGGACTGTTGCCATGACGCCATAAGGAAGGCGGGCGCTGGTCGGTCCGGCCCACACTGCGCTCGCTCGGAAAGGCAGAAACTCGCTCGCTTCGGTGGCCGGCGCTCCCGCGCCCGCGCGGACAGGCGCTGTGCCAGACGGCCGGCGCACGGCCAGGGTGGGGTTCCCCCTGGAGCGACCATCGGCGTTCGGAGCGAAAGGGGGAACTCCCCGCCCGCAGCCGGCGTGCCGGCCCGTCAATCGTCGACGACTAGCCAGAGCAAGGTTTGCCGGCACCCCAGCGCAGGAGATCGCTCAGGCCGCCTGCATCAGTCGCTCGATCTCGTCCGGGTCGGTGGGCACGCGATCACTCAGCACCTCGGGATCTCCCTTGGTCACTGCGACGTCGTCCTCGATCCGGATGCCGATGCCTTGCCACTCCTTGGACACGCCCTTGGTGCCCCGCGGTATGTAGATACCGGGCTCGACCGTCATCACCATACCCGGTTCGAGCAGGCGCCATTCCTCGCCGACCTTGTATTCGCCGACGTCATGGACGTCCATGCCCAGCCAGTGGCCGGTACGGTGCATGAAGAACTTCTTGTATGACTCGTCCTTGATCAACTTCGGTACCTTGCCCTTCAGCAAGCCGAGTTTGACCAGGCCCTGCGTGATCACCTTGACCGCGGCCTCGTGGGGCTCGTTCCAGTGGTTGCCAGGTCGTGTTTTTTCTATGGCTGCGTGTTGTGCGGCCAGCACGACCTCGTAAACGGCCCGCTGGGCCGGCGTAAACCGGCCGTTTACCGGGAAGGTACGGGTGATGTCCGATGCGTAGTAGTCGAACTCGCAGCCCGCATCGATCAGCAACAGATCGCCGTCCTTCATCTGCCGGTCATTGGCGTGATAGTGGAGCACACAGGCATTTGGACCGCTCCCGACGATCGGGTGATAGGAGATGTCCGCCTTGTTGCGGTGGAATTCGTGGAGGATCTCCGCCATGACCTCGTATTCCATGCGCCCGGGGGCTGCCAGCTTCATTGCGCGGCGGTGCGCCTGGGCGCCGATCGCACCGGCACGGCGCATGGCATCGAGTTCAGGTCGGCTCTTGAACAGCCGCATCTCGTGCAGCAGATGGTCGAGGGCCACGAATTCCTGGGGGGTGTGCAGGCCTTTCTTGGCCTGCGCGCGCAGTCCATTCACCCAACCAAAGACGCGCTGGTCGAATTCCGGGTGGACGCCCATGGTGTAGTAGACCCGCGAACAGCGCTCGAGCAGGCCAGGCAGGATCTCGTCGATGTCGGCGACGGGAAAGCCGTGATCGGCGCCATAGTCGGCTTCAACGCCATCCGGCCCCGCCCGCGCGCCGTCCCAGGTCTCGCGCGCCGGGTCACGGTCGCGAACGAACATCACGAACTCTCCCTGCGGTCGGCCCGGCACCATTACGGCCACCGCCTCGGGTTCGTCGAAACCTGTCAGGTACTGGAAGTCACTGTCTTGCCGGTAGTGGTAGTCGACGTCGTTATTGCGTTGCTTGATGCTGGCAGCGGGCACGATAGCGATCGCGTCCCGGCCCATCATGCGCATCAACTGGCGACGCCGTCTGGCAAATTCTGTCTTTTTCATGAATGCCTGCCCATCAATGGTTGTATCAATGTTGGCTGCCGCCGGCCGGAGCGGAGCGCGCCCGTTGCGGTGTCAGTTCAGCAAACGCCAGCAGCACCGAGGCGCGGACGAACTCCACCAGTTCCATGTAATCCCGCTCGGCTTCGTCGCCGGCTTCCCCCGCCGCTGCCGCTGCTCGAGCTATCTCGCTGAAGTCCCGAAGGATTTCGTCCAGGTCGCCCGATGGTCGATCCGGCGCCCCGGACCGGCCGAGACCATACAGGAAGCCGCTGCACCAGGCCGCAAGCGCGCTGACCCTCGTCTCCAGTGGATCCGTGTCCCGCGGCAGCATGGGCTGGAAGTCCATGTCCTCGCCATCGAGAACGGCCAGCGTCTCGTCGCGCAGGCTCGAAAGAAGCTCGATCAGCGGCCCGACCAGGGATTCATCGGCATGATCGGGCAGGACCTCTGCGGCCCATTCGGCCCCCGCAAAGCCCTGCTGGACACAAAGAGCTCCGCAAAGGCAGCCATGGGCCTCCGCGGTCTCGACACCCGAACCCAGCTCCCGGAGGGCCCTCTCGAGATCGCCATATGTAATCGAAGACATCGGGAATCCAGGGCTTGGCCACCGCTCTGGCGGCTATCCTACCCTGCCTGAACGGCTGCCGGCATCCGTCCCGCGTTGACCGTGTCTTTGGCACAGTCCCATAATGCGGCCATGGCTCAGCAATCCAACAAGTCGACCGTCGAACAGGAACTCAAGCGGCTCGAGCGGCGGCTCGACGAACTGGTCGGAGCGGTCTCGCAACTCAAGGACGAGAACCGGGCGCTCAAGCAACGCCAGGATGCGCTGTCCGCAGAACGCTCAGCGCTGCTGGCCAAGAACGAGCAGGTTCGTGCACGGGTCGAGGCAATGATCGGGCGGTTGAAGTCCATGGAGAGTGGAGCGTGACCAGCGAAGCGACGCGCGTCAGCATCCGTATTCTCGAGAAGGAATACCACGTAGCCTGCCCACCCGAGGAGCGGCGCGCTCTGATCGATTCGGCGGAATTGCTGAATAGCCGGATGCGTGAAATCCGCGACAGCGGCAAGGTCGTCGGCCTGGATCGCATCGCGGTCATGGCGGCGCTGAACATCACCAACGAATTGCTGCGCAACAAAGGTCGCGACGATTCGCTCGAGACGGACGTAACCGACCGGCTCCGATCGCTCCGTGAGCGGGTCGAGTCAGCGCTGGCGAACGGCCAGCAACTGGAATTGTAGGATCATGGGTGCACCCTTGGCGGGTGCACGACGATTTGGCGCCGCCTGCGGTGTTCGATGCGGGTCTGGGAACCTCTCGACCCTAATGTGAAAAACCCAGGGGCCCGGTTTAGCGGCAGCACTGTGCAGATCCGCCTGCGAGCGGGAAGCCTTAACTGCCGCGACTTGCCCCACCTGTTGCTCCGTGTCGAGAGCAACGACCGGCAACGGCACAGGCGGGTGGCGCCTCTCCCCTTCCCAGGCGACCGGGCTTGAAGATGCCAGCGCACGAAGACCGGGGCGCCGTGCGGCGGCGCATGCGGATTGTCCGGCGTTCAATACCCTCCGTGGAACGCATGGAGGCCGCAGCGGGTGTGGCCGCCAACCTTGCCCATCTTGGCCTGCCTAGGTCAGGCTCCAGGATCGCGGCCTACCTGCCGATGGACTGTGAGCTCGACCCCGCGCCAGTAGTCGCGGCGGCACGCCTACGCGGTAACGAAGTTTACGCCCCGGCCGTAACCAGCTACCAGGGGCGGCGCATGCGATTCACCCACCTGCCTCCCGGGGCCGGCCTGCGACGCAATCGCTGGGGAATCGATGAACCGGAGGGCATCGGCATCAACGGGCGCTGGCTGGACCTGGTGCTCGTGCCATGCGTGGCCTTTGATGAAACAGGGCAGAGACTTGGCCTGGGCGCAGGATTCTACGATCGCCATTTCGCCTTCCTTAGGCACCGAAGAGAGTGGCGTCGCCCCAGGCTGCTCGGCCTCGCCTACGACTGCCAGCGCGTTGCCGGTATTGAGGTTCGGTCCTGGGATGTCCAGCTCTGGGGTGTCGTGACGGAACGCGGCATATATGGGCATGCCGCGAGAATCGCCCGCGGAGCTACTACGGAGGATTCCTGGTGAAGTACTGGCTGCTAAAGTCCGAACCCGACACTTTCGGCATTGACGCGCTGGCCGCGAGCCCGGGACGAAAGACGCACTGGGACGGCGTCCGCAACTACCAGGCACGCAACATGATGCGCGATGAGATGAAGCGCGGCGACCTTGCATTTTTTTATCACTCCAGCTGCGCCGAACCTGCGGTCACCGGTATCGTCACGGTCGTGCGCGAAGGATACCCGGACCAATCCGCGTTCGACTCCCGCAGCAAGTACTTCGACGCCGACAGCGATCCCGCCGCACCGCGCTGGTTCATGGTGGATGTCCGGCTCGTGCGCAAATTTGCGCATCCAGTCACATTAACGACGCTCCGCCGGCATGCCGAAGGAAAGCTCAAGGACATGTGGTTGCTACGTCGCGGCAACCGTCTTTCCATCACGCCCGTCACTGCCGCGCACTGGAAGTTCATCAACTCGCTCGCGGGTAATTGATGCGCACGCGATGCGCGGCACCGCAGAAAGAAAGCCACTTCGCGTAATTTCATTTGTTGCTGCCTCACGTGAAGTGAATTGCCGCACGATGATGATGACGCCTCGCGGCGAATTATCCGGAGACGATTGCGACTGGCAGAAGTCATTGCAACCCACGCACGCGCGCGTACCGCTTGCTTGCAATCCTGTCAACCATGTATATACTCGCTCCCCGGATTAACCCGACATGGAGATCCATCATGGCGACCAAGAAGAAGGCTGCGAAGAAGAAGCCGGCTAAGAAGAAGGCGGCTAAGAAGAAGGCAACGAAGAAGGCTGCGAAGAAGAAGTAAGCCTTCGAGCAGCTGGAACGGCGGTTGGTTGATCGAAAGACTTCCAGCCGCTGGTTCCGAAAGCTACTGACTGTGCCCGCGAAAGCGGGCACAGTCGTTTCCGGATTTCGCAATCGCAGAAAGGGAAGCCATGAACCCCGACGAAAAGAAGAGACGCGCGGCCGAGGCGGCAATGGAATTCGTCACCGACGGCATGCTCATCGGCGTCGGTACCGGCTCCACGGTAAACCACTTCATCGCCGCCCTTGCAGCCTGGCGGGGACGTGTGTCCGGGGCAGTTTCATCGTCCGAGGCCAGCAGTCTGTTGCTGAAGCAGGCGGGCATTGACGTTGCCGACCTCAACTCGGTTGGCGGCCTCGAGTTGTACGTAGACGGCGCCGACGAGGCCACGCGGCACCTGCAGCTGATCAAGGGTGGCGGCGGCGCGCTGACGCGGGAAAAAGTCGTCGCGGCGGCGAGCCAGCGCTTCGTGTGCATTGTCGATGACTCCAAGGTGGTGGACGTGCTCGGTCGCTTTCCGCTGCCGATCGAGGTCATCCCGATGGCCCGCTCGCTGGTGGCGCGGCAACTGGTAAAGCTTGGCGGCCAGCCCGTCTGGCGCGAGGGCCTCGTGACCGACAACGGCAACATCATCCTGGACGTCCATAACCTGGAGATCCTCGACCCGCCGGCGCTCGAGTCCGAGATCAACCAGCTGCCCGGCGTGGTGACGGTCGGGCTGTTCGCGCGGCGTCCGGCGGACGTGCTACTGGTCGCCGGCGACGAAGGTGTACAGCGCATCGACCGCTGACAATGACGGTGCCCCGTGCAGGGTCAAACCCCTGCCCGCACTCCTTCGGCGGCAGGCACCAGCTGGGCGAGGACAACCGTCGCCCCCTGCGAGCGAGTTTCTGCCCTTCCGAGCGAGCAGGGGGTCGACGGCAGTAGACAACCCCGCTCATCCGCACCAGATCCGTTGCGCTCACTCGCGATGTCGCCGCGACTCGGTCGCAGTTCTCATCCTGCCCCCACAATGCAAAAAGGCCGACCCTTCGGGCCGGCCCTCCTGCATTGATGGCTGGGGGACTAGGATTACTCGGCGCCATGCGCCTCGCCCCTCCGGGGCCGGTGCCGCCAAGGCGCGGCACCGTTCTTCGGCACGCTACGCGTGCCTCGTCGAACCA
>JAHEAZ010000033.1 GCA_024642505.1 Gammaproteobacteria bacterium | reverse complement strand
GAACTGCAGACCGCCGCATCGCAGAACGCCAACTACATCCGCGAGCTGGCAGAACAGCTGCAAACTACGGTGAGCGCCCTGGAGCAGTCGGCTGCGCTGGCTGAAAGGAGGCTCCAACGGGTGACCCTGCTGGCGGGAGTGGCCGGTATCGTCGCCTTGGCAGCCTTGGTCGTGGCGCTCATCTAGAAGGAAAGAAATCTCATAAAGCTTGGGGAGACGACCAATTATCAATGGTTTACCGAGGTCCGACCCCAGGGAGTCATCGTCGTAATCAAATGCAACTTGGGGTCGGACCTCGACAACTAGCTGTTTGAAATAGGATTCTTGAGGTCCAACCTCGGTAGGTCCGGCCCGGTAGGAAAATGTCGGCGGCGTGCAGGACCAGGGACTGCGCGACCTTCGAAATGACCGTGGAGATAAGTAGTGGGAGTTTCTGTCACGACGATGCGCAATCTGCGTGGAGTGATCGCCTACATCAGCCATCAGCAGGGCAAACCAGTTGAGTTCGGGCGGGAGCGCTTTGGCTATAGCTGGCATCCAGACGGGCAGTGGACCATCCGGTCCCTGTGCGAGATCGAGCGCGGCGTCGTCCGTGATCGACACGTAATCCGCGAGATGACCTATACGTTGGACAAGGAGTGCTACCCGCTTGACTGCTTCGTGCGCCTGCACCAGGACGGTTCGTTCCTCGGCAGTGGCTGGGTGAGATTTTCCGACACCCTGGCTGAATGCGAGGTCTTCAACACCGCAATTGGGCGCGTGAGCCAGCGTGTCGAGCTGCAGGAACGGGTGCGCTCGTTTGGTGCTCATGCATTGACCTGTGACCTCACTCACTGCGCGAGGTACGACCACTATTCCCGCGAGCGTATTCAGCGAACTCGCGCCTTGATGTCCTCGCTGGAACACGACGGCTGTTCCGGACCGCTACTGAGCGAGATCGAGTTCGGCATCGAGTATGTGGGTCGGGAGTCGGTCACCGTGCCGGCCGGGACCTTTGATGCCGATCACTACCGCTTCCACGTGCAGGGCTCGTTGCCCGAGGAACACCCGACCGAAGAGGTCTGGTGCCTGCCAAAGAGCTTTGTGTTCATCAAGATCAAGGTTGGCGGCTACATGAACTCGACCTTTGAGCTTACGGAACTCGAGGAAGGATTCTGAGCCCAGTGTTTCGCGGCCAACTAGCCTGGAGGGAGATGGCTGCCCGGTTGCGTCAGCCAGCTGGTCGATCAACAATTCCTCAATTGGGCTCTGGCAGTCGCCGCGGGCTCGCTGGCCAGGAGGCATCGTGAGCTACGGCATCTGGAAGTTCCTGCACATTCTCCTGCTGGTCTACTGGCTTGGCGCCGACCTCGGCGTGTTCATCCTCGCCCGTGCAGCCAGGCGCGCAGACCTGTCCTTCGACCAGCGCGCGCTGCTGCTCAAGTACGGGATGATCATTGACCAGCTGCCACGCGTCTGCCTGGCTCTGATGTTACCGGTGAGCCTGCATCTCGTGGATTCGGCTGGCTACGGCGAGGTGCCGCCGGTGCTGTTCCTGCTGGGCTGGGCAGTTTCCGCGGCCTGGCTGTGGTTGCTATACGCGCTCGGCAAATCCGAGGGCACGCCGCGTCAGCAGCAGCTCGGCGCAGTCAACCTCGCGGGACAGGGCGTATTCGGCCTCGTCGTGACCGTGGCCGGGCTTGCGCTGCTGCTTGGATACGGGCCCCACATAGCGCCCTGGCTTGCGCTCAAGGTACTGCTATTCGGCCTGATCTTTTTCTGCGCCATCATGATCGATGTGGAGTTCCGACCCATGGGCCCGGCGTTCGTCCGCCTCGCCACGGAGGGCTCGAAGCCGGAAATCGAGGCGCTGATCACCCGGACCGTGGATCGCGCCGTCTGGTGGGTGCTCGCGATCTATGCGCTGGTGATCGCGATCACGTTCCTCGGCGCCGTAAAGCCGGGTTGAGGCCGCTGGCGCGGCTTCAGTCGCGCGGCTGTGGCAGCCGGCGCAGGCCCAGGTATGTAACCGCTGCGAGTGCGACGGGCACGACACCGCAGAGCGTGAAGGCGGCCTCCCAACTGCCAAGCCAGCCGATGGAGTAGGACAGCGCCAGCGGGCCGAGCGCGATGCCGAGGTTCACGCCGACGGAGCCGGAGAAGCTGACCCCGGTCGCACGCAGGTGCGCCGGAAAGCTCTCCGCCATGAAGGTGAAGATCACCGCCGTCGCGCCGTAAAAGAAGAAGGTCATCGCCCCGAAGGCAAGCACGGTCTGGTTCCAGCCGTCTGCCCACCAGATCATGGCGGCGAAAGCCAGCGAGCCCAGGCCGCACCACAGGACGATCACGTCGCGGCGGTTCATCAGGAACTCACCGACCACGGCGGCAGCAATGTAGCCCAGCGCGCCAATGCCGTATGAAAGGCCGACCATCTGGATCGCGTCCTCCGCGGACCAGCCACGGGCCTCGCGAAAGTATGCGGTCAGCAGGAACGTGCTGCCGTAGGCGAAGACCTGCAGGAACTGTCCGAGCAGGAGCATCAGCGTGCGGTAGCGATACTCCGGGGTGAACAGCTCATGAACGCCCGCCCTCGTGCCGCTGCGCTCCCGTTCTGCGGCAGCGTCGCGCCAGGCCTCGGGTTCGCGCAGGTATCGCCATACAAGCCAGGCGAATGGCAGGCCGATCAGGCCGACGAAGAATACGTAGCGCCACCCGAAGGCGATGTAGACCACGGGTACGATCAGCGAGGCCGCGAACCAGCCGAGCGGATAGGCAACCTGCAGGATGCCGGTGAGCAGGCCGCGCAGGCGGGCAGGTACCTCTTCCACGACGATCGTGCCGCTGATCGGCGCCGCGGTTCCTGCCGCGGAGAATCCCAGTGTCCGCAGGACCAGCAGCGACAAGGTCCCTGGCGCCCAGAACATTGCCGCCACCAGGAACGGTGCTGTCAGCATCGAGGTGAGCAAGACCGGGCGGCGCCCGATGCGGTCGGCGATGACGCCCGCGCGCATAATGATCACCGCCGCCACGAGAAAGGTCAGGGCGATGAACCAGCCGCGCTCGACCAGGCTCCAGCCATACTCCTCGGAGATCTCTGTAAGGACGAATGCGAACAGCGAATGGTCGAGGTTGGCAAACGTCAGGCAGACCAGGCAGATCAGGAAGGCGCGCAGCGGATAGCCCTGGATGGCAGTCAACATGATCTATCTCCGAAGGCTGGTTGTTTTGACTCGCACCGTTTGGTCCGGTCTGGCAGCATCTGTGCCAACACGCAATCGAACCGCACCAACCCAAGCGGCGCCTCGGCGCAGTCCGCCAATATCCTGGAGACGAACGTCATGTACCTACCCGCAGGCCCAGTCCGCCCAACGAGCACGACGCTTGACGCCTTCTATGCAGCGGCCTGCGCGGCCAATCCGGCTCTCGCGCTCGGCGACGACTATCAAGTGCGCTGGATAGGACTGGATGCCGACACGACCCGGCAGATCTTCGATCTGATCCGAGCTCGTGACAAGACGGGCACGTTCACCCTGCCGTGGATCGTCGAGCGCACCGGCCAGCCGAAGCCCCGGGCCGGCGACTGCCTCATCCTTATCGATATGAACGGAAGGCCGACCCTGCTCGTACGGCTCACGCGGGTCTACACAAGGGTGTTCGGACAGGTCACGGCCGCCGACACCGCCATCGACGGCTCGCCGGTTCGTGATCCTGCAGTTTGGGTGCCGCTGCACACGCAGTACTGGAACGAACTGCTCAGGCCGTTCGGACTCGCCGTCACCGAAGACATGCCGTTCTGGGTCGAGCAATTCGAGTTGCTGTACGACGCGGGCTGATGCCGCCGGGCTGCATACGGCAGGAGGCGACACTGCTGCCGTGACAGGGCGGCCGGGAGGAGTCATTACCCGACCGGCCGCCCTCGCCTGATTCAGAGTGCGCCGAAGTTGTAGCGGAACCTGACCTGCCAGGTCCGCGGCAAGCCGGGGAACTGGGTCGCAAACCCAAGCGTGCCGAAGTTCAGCGTCGAGTGGTGGTATTCCTCGTCGCTGCAATTCTTGCAGCTCGCCTCCAGCGACCAGCGCCCGCTGTCCGGGCCGTAGCCGACGATGAAATCGACGAGGTCGATGGCTTCGGAGAGTTCAACCGGGTCGTTCTTCAGGCCGCCATAGTATTTATCCTGGTGCGATAACGTCGCCGTTGTGAAGAACCCGCCACCCATTGTCGGCAGCGGTATGCTCCAGTTGAAGCCGAGCTGGTAGGAAACCTTCGGCGTCCTCTTGATCTCGTTCGTAATCGGGAAGTCGGCGCCCTCGAGCTTGAGGTACTCGTTATCCATGGTGCCGAGGTTGCCGAACAGGTCGAGATTCTCGGAGGCACGGTACAGTAACTCGGCCTCGATGCCCTGGATGCGGGCCTGGGCGGCATTGATCGTCACGAAGCGGCCATCTGCGTTGAGCGCCGTGATGATGAAGTCGTCATAGTCGGCACGGTACAGGGTCAGGTTCGCACGCAGGCGGTTGTCGAACAACTCGCTCTTGAGACCCGCTTCGTAGGACTGCACGGTCTCGGGGTTGAACAAGACGAAGTCCAGGGGATCCGTCACGCGCGCGTTCCAGCCGCCTGACTTGAAGCCTTCGGTATAGCTCAGGTACCAGAGCAGGTCTTCGCTTTGACGATACTCGAGGGCGACTTTCGGGGTGAATTCCGAGAAAGTCACCTTGGAAGGCGTACCTGCAGCCACGACGTCACTCGTGTCCCAGAACGGGAAGAGAATGCCCTCGGCCCCAGGGAATCCACCACTGCCGCCGGTCGCCGGGCCGGGGAGCACGATGTACTGGGCGACGTCGACTGACTTGTCTTCCTCCGTGTACCGGCCGCCCAGCGTGACTGCGAAGCGATCCGTCAAGTTGTAGGTGCCCTGGGCGAAGATCGCGTAGCTGTCAGTATCGTTGTCGAGGGTCTTGCGGAAATTGGCAGCGACGGCGCCGCCGAACAGGAACAGCTCGTCGCCGACCGTGCTGCTGTTCTCCTCCGCCATGTAGAAGACGCCTGCGAGCCAGTCGAGCTTGCCGGAGGTGGCGGAGAGCGTGAATTCCTGGCTCAACTGCTTGTGGTTGCTGTCATGAGGCAGCACATACTGCGGCACCACATCGTCCGAGAGGTCGAGCAGGTAGGTCTGGTTGAGGTCGCGCCAGCCGGTGATCGACTCCAGTGTCATGTCACCAATGGCAAATTCCATGTTCAAGGTCACGCCGAGCTGGTCGGTCTCTGCAAACTGTCCCTCCAGGCCGCTGACGACCGTGAACAGGTTGTTGTCCGTGTTGCGGTTGAAGTCGGAGCCTATGACTTCCGTGCCTTTTTCGTCGGCGTAGTCGATCGACAGCGTCATGTCGACGGCGTCACTCGGGTTGTACCGCAATTGAGCACGTGCACCAGCACCTTCCGGTGCCCAATACTCCTCTCCCGTCGTCAGATCCTTGATGAAGCCCTCGTCCTGGCCGAGCACAAAGGCATTCAGCCTGAACGACAGCGAGTCCGTGAACGGCACGTTCAGCATGGCCTTGACGTTGTAGCGATCGTAATCGCCATATGAAAGGTCGATGTAGCCCTTGGAGTCGTCCTCTGGCCTCTTGGTAATTACCCTCACGGCACCGCCCGAGGTATTGCGTCCGTACAACGTGCCCTGCGGGCCACGCAGGACCTCCATGCGTTCGATGTCGTAAAGATAGGTATTGTTGTTGATCTGGCGCGCGATGTAGACGCCGTCGATGTACGTGCCGACGGCCGGATCGGAGGTCGAGATCGACTCATCCTGGCCTACGCCGCGCAGGAAGAAAGACGTCGCGCTGCCCAGACCGACGTTGTTGCTGCCGACGAGATTGGGCACTTGTGAAATGAGGTCGAGCGTACTGGTAATCTGCCGGCGCTCTAGGTCGGCTTCACCCAGGGCGGTGACGGAGATCGGAACGTCCTGGAGCGACTCCTGTGTGCGCTGCGCCGAGACGACGATTTCCTGGAGCACCGGCCCGGTGCCGGGCGCTTGCTGCGCCACTGCTGTTGAAAGTGTCATGGCACCGGCAGCGCCAAGCGCCAGCCGGATCGTGTATTGAAGCTTGTTCACGGAAAGACCCCCAGGTTGGCACGAGCATTCGACGAGCGATGTTAAGGCTTCGACGCGGCCTTGTCTGCAGATTGTCTTGAGAATGAGAATAGGTTGAACGTGGTCCTTCGAGTATCTGCTTCTGCCCCAGAGTTCTGCTCACGCAGCATATTGCGGTGCAAGACACGCTGTTCGACTCGGCGACATGGCAGGCGTCGCTGGCGTGCTTGCGTAATGCTGCTATAGTTTTCCCGGGACGCCACTTCGCGAACGCATCCGTCGCTCGGACCCGGCTGACAGGCAGGGCATTCATGGCAACGAAGACTGCCTGGCGCGATGGCGTTCTTGTGAGTCCAGGACAGACTGTTTAGGAGCAGAGCATATGTCTGAACACGGGGTCGATCTGGGCGCCATTCGAGGCGACTGGGATTATCATGCCTGTTACGTGACCAATGCGATGGAGCAGACGCTCAAGCACCTGCACAAGACCTGGCGAGCATTGAAGAAGAATTCCCCCGCGCCGGGCCAAGTGCCGTTGGATGGCGCATTGATGGAGGAATTCCTGGAGGCCTGCCGGCAGACGCGCGCTCTGACCGACGATATCGCGCTGATGCAGGAAACCAAACCAGCAAGGCCCGCCAAGGCGACCGCACGGCGCGCCGGCGGAAAAAAAGCGCGGGCTCACAAGTAGACAGCCTCGCCGCACCGGTGGCGCGATGCGCCAGTACGGCACGGTGGCTAGGTAAACCGGGAGATTTAACGTGCGTCCTCACGTAGAGTTGGTTCAGGAAAAGGACCTCGTCTGGCACGAGGCTGAATTGCATCGGGGCAGCGGTCGCGCGCGGCAGCGCAACCTGTCCTACGACGAGGAGAACGGCGCGGCATCGACCCGCGTGGCGTTCGACAAAGCGTGGAGCCGGCCGGCCGGCTATCACCACGCGGACGTCGAGTGGTACATCATGAAGGGCCGCGTCAAGCTCGGTGACAGGGTGCTCGGCAAGGGCACCTATTTACGCGCCCCTGCCGGCCTGTGCATTCCAGCGATGCAGGTTGCGGAGGGTACCGAGGTACTGATCTTTCGCGAGTACGGCGACTGGGGGTTCTCGGTATCCGACAAGAACCGCGGGAGGTTCGTGGCGCAGGGCGGCAACACGGTGTCCACTGCACCGGGTGAACTCACCATCGTCGATACAAGCCGCATGGAGTGGATGCCAAACCTGTACGAGGGCGACACGCAGCGGTTCCTGAAACTCAAGATGCTGTACGTTGACCCGCCGTCGCCTCAGGACAACAACACCGGCTTCGTGAGCATCATGTGCTGGGCGCCGCCGGGCTGGTCTGACAACCGGATGGTGCATCACCCGGTCTTTGAGGAGGCCTACAGCCTGGACGGCCAGATGGTCTATAACTTCGGCACTCTCGATCCCGGTGCCTATTTCTTCCGTCCGGCGAAAGTCAAGCACGGCCATTTCATGGCCGGCGAAGAGCGCGGCTGGACAGGCATCTTTCGCCTCGATGGCAGCCTGATCAACTGGATCACCGTCAACGAGCGCATCGTCGTCGAGGGGGACGCCATCAATTACGATCCCGAGACCCAGGGACCGGTCATCGCCGGCATACCGGTTCGTTCCCGATCGATTGGCCCGTGGGATCTTGACGGGCAGTAAGCGGCTCGAGTCCGGCACGGGCTTGGCGGCGTCTGCCGGGCCCCCAAGGGTTGAGTTCTTTTACGATCCAGCCTGTCCCTGGACTTATCTCGCCTTCGTGCGGCTTCGCGAGGCGGCGCTGCGTACAGGCGCCGTCGTCGTCTATCGCCCGGTGTCAGGGGCGTGGATTGACGGGTACCTCGGCGGGTCGCTTGGCAACCTGGCCGCCCACCTGCACCCGAGCGTGGCCAGCTACATCAATAAGGACCTCGGCGACTGGGCGCGCTTCTGCGGTGTCGAGATCCAGACCACCGGGCGGCCGCAGGTCTCCACGGAATGGGCACAGCGGGGCGCGATCGTCGCGATCGACTGCGGCCGCATCGCGGTCTACGCCGACGCCGTCTTTCGAGCGGTATTCAGCGACGGGCGCGACATCAGCCAGCGCGAAGTTGTGCTAGAGCTTGCGGTCGCCTGCGGTCTGTCTGGCGCCGATTTCGAGCGGCGGCTGGACTCGGAGGAAGTACTCGCGGCCGTCCGTGCCAACGGCGCGGAACTGCTGGCGCGCGGTGGCTTTGGCTCGCCGACCCTGTTTGTGGCAGAGGATATGTACTTCGGACATGATCGGCTGCCGTTGGTGGAATCGGCGCTGATGCGAAGCAGCGAGCAGCCTTTCATCGCGCCGGGAGAACACGGTCGCTAGGGCCGCGCTGCGGTGATCGCGGCTTGTTTCACGACTCAGTCGTGGTGGTGGTGGCCATGCCCGTGAGCGTGGCCATGGCCGTGGTGGTGTCCGTGCTGCGGCTGCGCACGATGTTTGCCACTGTCAGCGTGATCGTGGCTATGGGCCGGGCCCGAGTCGAGCGTGTGGCCGAAACTCCTGGGCGTGCTGCGTTGCTGGCCTGCGGCTTTCGCGGCGCCCTTGCGCCAGCCGGCGCCCTGTAGCTGAAAGTTCGGGCCCGACAGGCACTTTCGGAGCTTGGCTCGTCCACAGGACGGGCACTTGCGCAGCACCCCGTCGGTCGCCTTCTGCAGCGCGTCGAAGCGGTGCCCGCAAGACGCGCATTCATATTCGAAGATAGGCACTGAGATCGTTTCTCCTTGGCATCGTCACCACGGACCGGGACGGTCAGCCACGCTCGCCGGCGCATCGGGACTATGCCTTGTGCGGCGGGTGTGAGGCAATCTGCGCGACGTACACGACTGCGGTCGACATGACGTCGACGTGATCCCGCTAGATCGCGTAGTTCAGCACCGCGACGAAGTGACAGCCGGTGCCTATGACGACAAATACATGCCATACAAGGTGCCCGTAGCGCAGGTTCTTGTGTGTGTAGAAGTAGACTCCGCCGGTATAGGCGATGCCGCCGGCGAGCAGCCACGCAAGGCCGACCTTGGGCATGCTGTTCCAGAGCGGCTTGGCGGCGATGACGATCAGCCAGCCCATGGCGAGATAGACGGCGGTGGAAACGAAGTGCCAGCGGATCCCGGCGAACACCTTCACCAGTACACCCGCCACTGCGAGAGTCCATACCAGACCGAACAGTGTCCAGCCCCAGCTGCCTTGCAGCACGCCCAGCGTGAAGGGCGTGTAGGTCCCCGCGATCAGCAGGTAGATGGCGGCGTGATCCAGCACGTGGAAGGCGTTCTTGGTCCGTCCCGACGGCAGTGCGTGATAGATCGTCGAGGACAGGTACAAGAGCGCCATGGATGCGGCGAATACGCTCACACCGATGACATCCGCCAGCGTGCCACGCCTGATCGCCGTTGCGATCAGGATCGGCGCGCCGGCTACCGCCAGCACGAATCCCAGCCCGTGGCTCACGCTGTTGGCGATTTCCTCGCGGTGGGTCTGCGGACGTACGGAGGAATTCATGCAGTTCGAGCGTGTCAGTGAAGCGATCCGGATAGATCGTAACATTGCGAAAAACCCGCGGGGAATGCCGGGACTTCGGGCGGGATCTTGGGGGCGGGACTCCGTGGACTCTGGCCGCGGACTCTGGGGTCGGACCTCGGTAAGTCAATGATTCGCCGCATACTGGGGACCGGGAATCAGTTGCTTACTGAGGTCCGACCCTAATATTGGGGTCGATCAACAGTCCGGTAAGTCTGCGATCAAGTGACGGCAACAGCAGGTTGGTGTAGTTCGCTTGCGATGACTGCAGGGTCCGTTGCCTGGTTGCACAAGTTAGCCCGCGACCCCGCGCTCCTGGTGACCTAGCAAGCGTTGAATTGTGGCCTCGCGGAAATCAAAGATGCGTTCGAGCTGCCGCCTGACCAACGGCAGCGCCAGCAGCCCTAATTGCGCCAGCGGCAGCACGTACTCGACCCGGTCGCGCATGCGCGTGCCGTCGCCGTCGGCGACGAACTCATGAGTGTGGATCCACTGCCGGTAAGGGCCCGCCAGCTGCCGGTCCACGAATTGGTGCGGCGGCTCCCAGTGGCAGATCTCGGTACGCCAATGAAACGGCACGCTGAACAGGGTGAGGCGGTACTCGATGAGGGCGCCGAGCCGCATCTCGATCGGCAATGGGCACACGATTCGAAAGTTCAGCTCCGGAGGTGTGATGCGCTCCAGGTTGGCCGCATCGGCGAAGAAGGGGAACACATGTTCGATGGGCCGGGGAATCCAGGTGCTGCGATCGACAACCTGCTGAAGCGCTGACGGCTCGGACATCAGGTTAGATTAGCGTCAGTATCGATCGTTCGGATCTGAAATTTGGGGTCTGACCTCGAGAATTATTTATAAGTCATGAACTTAGCAAGGTCCGACCCCAGTAGATATCCCGGCAAGCTTAATTAGGGAGCTATCACCAAACCTGGCTGCCATGCTCTGGCGTCACGGAACCGAAAAGGGGTCTCCCCATCGCCACCGTTAATCGACAGCACCTGGCCGACCTGCAGGGCGCATCACGCCTGGCTTTCGACGCTACGCTTGGCATCACCAGCCTCGTCGAGACCATGCACCACACCATCCAGCTGCGCCCCGGGCCCGTGGGAAAGGCGCCGGGCGCCGGCCGGACCCGCGGCATCACCGGCTTCGTGTATCGCTGTGTACGCGGAACAACCCGCTTGATCGGCGCAGGCCTCGAGACGGTGCTGACGCCGATTGTCCCACTGCTACCGGACGGCGAGTCATCGCCGCAACGCGACGCGGCAGTAGCTGCCCTCAACGGCCTGTACGGCGACCACCTTGTGTGCACCAGCAACCCGCTGGCAATCGGCATGAGCCTGAGGTATCGCGGCCGGCCGCTAGACCCCGGTCAGCCGGCTGCCCTGCACGATGACCTGCACCAGCGCGGCGACGACTCACGAATGCTGTTGATGCTTCACGGGCTGTGCCTGAATGAACGGCACTGGTTGCGCGACGGCCACGATCATGGCGCTGCGCTTGCAATGGATCTCGGCTTCCAGCCGGTCTACCTGCGATACAACACCGGCTTGTCGGTCGCCGCCAATGGCCGAACGCTCACCGCGCTACTCGAGCGGCTGTTTGCCGACTGGCCTGGCGAGGCGCCCGAGCTTGCAGTTATCGGCCACAGCATGGGCGGGTTAGTGGCCCGCAGCGCGTGTCATTACGCGCGCCAAGCGGGACACGCCTGGCCCCGCCGCTTGAAAGCCTGTGTGTTCCTTGGCACGCCTCACCACGGTGCGCCGCTTGAAAAGGCTGGCTACTGGCTCGACTGCGTCATGGATCTGAGCCCCTACGCTGCACCGTTCACCCGCCTGGGCAAGGCGCGCAGCGCCGGCATCGCCGACCTGCGCCATGGTAGCGTCGCCAGCAGGTCGCGCCAGTTCGTGCCGCTGCCCAGCCGGGTGCGCTTCCACGCCATGGCCGCCACCCTGGGTGCGGAGCGCAGCACGCTGCGCGACCGACTACTCGGCGACGGACTGGTGCCACTGAAAAGCGCGCTTGGGCAGCATGCCGATGCGTCGCGAACACTGGCCATCCCACGAAGCCGGCAGTGGACCGGCTACGGCATGGGCCACCTCGACCTGCTCAATCATCCGGAGGTCTATGCGCAATTGCGCGAGTGGTTGGCGCCGCGGACATTCAGGGCGGGGAAAGCGGGGGTCGGACCTCGGTAAGCTGTTGATCTGTCAACGACTCTCGCGGTCCGGCCCCAGCAAGCTCCCTATCTCCCGCATGCGGGCCCAGTCGTCAGCAGGCAGGCTCTCCGACCAGGCCGGCTCCGCCCCCGATTCCGGCAGCACATGACCAAACTCGATCATCGCCTCTGCAGGTAATTCCAGCAGGTAGACCCATACGCTGAACGCATTGATGCCCGCGGCTGCGGCCACATCCGCGGCGAGGCGCCGAATGAGCGTCTCGCGGATTCCGGCGCTGCGCCCGGCCCGTATACGACCATGGAGGAAAACGTGATCGTGAGCGAGCGGCGCCCCGCCAACGAAATGATCACCCTCGGCGACGTCCGTGAAGATGACCTGCGCGAAATGGGTGGGCGCGCCGGTGATCTCGCAGTGCGCCAGCGTCACTGCGCGGGCAATGGCACCCTTGCGCTGTGCGTCCAGTAACCCGCTCGCGGCGGTACAGGTGTAGGTCGGCATAGTGGCCTCGTCTGGCGGCGGATCGATAGGGGAAGTTATACCCGAATCGCCAGGGTTGGCTGCCACGGGGTTGATAGACATTCTTTTCGCAGGGCGGCGACCTGGCACGCCACTGACCGGACCCTGCGGTAACCTTGGCGCCGACACTGACCAGGAGCCGACACACCATGCTGACCGTTCATCATCTCGAGACCTCGCGTTCGCAACGTATCCTGTGGCTGCTCGAGGAACTCGGCCTACCCTACGAACTCGAGATCTATAAACGCAACAAGACTACCCGGCTGGCGCCGCCGGAGTTGAAGAAGGTCCATCCGCTTGGTAAGTCGCCGGTCATCACGGACGACGGCGAAGTGATCGCAGAGTCCGGCGCGATCATCGAGTACATCGTCGAGAAATATGGCGGCCTCGGGACTGGCGAGCTTGCCCACCTGCAGCCATCGCCCGGCACCCCCGAGGCGCGGCAATGCCGTTTCTGGATGCACTATGCAGAAGGATCACTGATGAACTGGTTGGTGATGAAACTGGTGTTCGTGACCATCCCGACGCAGCCAATGCCATTTCTGGTACGGCCGATCGCGCGCACGCTGTGCGGCAAGGTCCAGGCGCAGCTGATCGATCCCAACCTGCAGGCCGCGGCGGAGTTCATTGAGGATCATCTCAGCCGGCACCGCTGGTTCCTCGGCCCGGAACTCAGCATGGCTGACTTCCAGATGAGTTTTCCGGTGGAGGCGCTGCTGGCGCGTTCCGCGGACTCCGCGAGCCATCCGCACCTGAACGACTACTGCGAGCGCATGCGCGCGCGCCCGGCCTACCAGCGGGCCGAGGGGAAGGGCGGGCCGACGCTGATGGCGAAATGAAATCGCAGTCGCCTGTGGCCGATCGAGGCCAACCCAGTGAGCCAGCTCTTGGCTTAGAGGTTGGTGGCGTAGGAGGGCGTTAGGGTCGGACCTCGGTAAGTGTTTGAATCTACACGGGCATCGCCACAGCATTCGGTTGGAGTCTTGAAAATCAATGACTTGCCGAGGTCCGACCCCAATAGCCGGCCCCAGCAGCCCCAGCCAAATGGCCCGAGTGGGTCGGTAGACTGCGATCTCGATAGATCGCTATCTCAGCGCGCGCTGGATCTCTGCGAAGGTGCTTGCGATTTCGACCGTCGGCAGCGGTTTGCCGAGCTGCCGCTCGACCTGTGACTGCGACACTAGCCCACGCACGCGGGCAGGCGATTCCACCGTCGATGCCTCAATTACAACCAGGTACGGGTGCCCGAACTTGAGCAGCGTGGCGACGATGTTGCCGACGCTCGCGTCGGCGAGTGACTTGTACTCGACCGCGTCGAGTTCGGACAGCGGCGTCATGACGTCCTTGACCTGCAGCTGCTCGCGCCGCACACGCCGCTCTTGGGTCACCCTCACCGGCTTGTCGCTGTGCATGTCATGAAGGGTGACGATGCCGTCCACACAAGGCATCTCGCTCACTACGAAAAGGAGGCGCACTCCTTGCTGGATCATTGTTTGTTCGGCATCAACGAGCGTGACCAGTGGATGGGCGGTGGCGGCGCGCACCTCGGTCAGATCGGTTACCACGGCCAGGGCGGGTGAGTCGAGCGTGACGGGGTCCTTCTGCGGAATTTGCGCCTGCACGATGCAGGTGCCATCCGACACGCGAAACGTCGGCAAAGGCTTGTGGGTCATCTCAGCCCCCCAGGGACGTGGAGTTCAGTGTCGATTCTCGAGCCAGCACGGCCATCTGACGCCGTGGCCGTGCCACAGTTCCTCGACTGTCTTGGCGCCTTGGGTATGGCCCGCCAGGCAGCAAGCTCGCTGACTCTAACAGGCAGGGGCCCAGGGATCTGTAGTGCGCGAACTGTTGTCATGAAAGATTCGGTACACGGATCCTGCTGGCCGAGCTCCAGTTGCAGTGTAACTTGAGGTAGGAGCGGCGTCGCGCTGCCGCGAGAAATCGTGGGACATCGCGAGCCGAGCGAGTCAGGGGCTTGCGAATAGCCATCAACAGGACGGTGCCATGGGCTTTCTGGATGGATTAATCGACAGCGTCGTTGGAGCCGGACTGGCGTCAGTCGTCAATGACGTCATTGAGCAGCACGACGGTGTGCAAGGCATCGTCAACCGGTTGGAGCAGAACGGGCTGGGGGAGACAGTCAAGACATAGGTCGGTAGCGGGGCGAACAAAACCATTACTGCCGACCAGGTTGACCAGGCCCTGGGCACCACGACACTGGAGTAGCTGGCTTCGCGAGCAGGCATGTCGGTACCTGAACTGGCACAAAAGCTGGCGCAGGCTCTGCATAAGGCAATTGACGCATTGACGCCGAATGGGGTCGTAGATAACCGCTGAGCACCCGTTGGGCCCGCGTTGGGGTCGGACCTCGGCAAGTGCCTGATCGGCCGACAAATGCGTGGTGGCTCCAGGTCTTCAGTGCTTCGCGATCGGCCCCGATTCAAAGCCTGGATCATCAAAGTACTTTCCGTAGGCCAGCAGCGCGCCGTGCACCAGCGCAGCGCCATCGTGTCGCGAGCGAGCCGGATCCTGGCCGCTCATGAGGTTCACGCCCTGCAGCAGGTCGGCGACGATGTAGTGCAGGTTGGCATCCGCCGCGGGTGGCAGCTTGCAGTTAGCCACGATCGAATTGACCTGTGACCTGATCCGGTCGGCGAGCGCCTGATACTGCTCGCCGGTTTCCTTGCCTTCATGAATGGCTGGATGGTCGGCGTCGAAGGCGTGGCGGATGTCCGCCATGCTGGATCGAAGCGAGTCATCCGTGCTCCACTTGCGGCCCTCGTCGAGCTGGATATTCGCGACAGTGCCGCTTGCGTGCTGGTGCTCGTGCGCCATCTGCGCCGTCGAAGGCAGGACAGGCATCAGGCAGAGCAGGACGCCGGCCAGCGGACCGGCCAGGTAAACCGAACGATCGGGAACGGTCATTGTAGTGAACTCCTTGGCCCGGCAATCTGCCGTCGCGCGCAGTTTAGCGGCTGGTCACTGGGGGCCGCTGGTCATTGGGGTCGGACCTCGGTAAGTGCTTGATCAATGACGCGGAGTCGCGTTTTCGGTGCAGCGGCTCATCACAATCCCAACCCCAGCGCCTTCCCCAGTAGGTTGTCCGCCCACCTGTCCGGCAGGCGGGAGATCCATTTTTGGATGCCCGAATCCCTGCCCATGCGGTAACGGGTCTTCGGCCGTGATGCAGTGAACGCGTGCACCACTGCGCGGCTCACAACGTCCGTCGGCGACGCGCGGCGCGCGGAGTCTGTGGCCGCCTTGCGTAAGGCTTTGATCAGTGGCCCGTAGTGCTCCAGCACCTGCGGCGGCCAACTGCGCAACGACTCGTCGGCGTCGTTCATACCCTTCTGCCAGATGTCCGTGGCAATAGCGCCGGGTTCAAGCAGCGAGACTTCAATTCCCCACGGCTGTAGCTCGCGGCGCAGCGAGTCACTGAATGCCTCCATGGCATGCTTGGACATGGCGTAAGGCGCCAGACCGGGCAGTGCGATGAATCCGGCGACCGAGCCAGTGGTGACGATCCTTCCGCGCGCCAGGCGCAGCAGCGGGATCAGTGCCTGCGTCACCGCCACCTGGCCGATGACGTTGACTTCCAGCTGCTGTCGCAGGCCGTCGATGGGCAGATGCTCGATAGGACCATTGACGCTGATGCCCGCGTTGTTGAACAGGCCCCACAGCCCCTGCGAACCAACAGCTTCCAGTAGACGACTGGCCGTCGCTGCAATCTGTCCGGCGTTGGTGACATCGAGCGTCACCGTTTCCAGCTGGTCGGTACTTGCGGACGGAGCAGCAGTTCGCAGCTGCGTCGCAGCGGCCTCGTCGCGGATGCCGGCAAAGACCCGGAAGCCCCGAGCCAGGAGTGCGAGCACTGCGGCCTTGCCGATGCCCGTTGATGCACCGGTGACGAGGATAGACTTGGGGGCGGGGGCAGTAGTCATGCGGGACTTCTCTTTTAGTGAAACGGCGGCGACCCCTGCACTTTCAGATACTTACCGAGGTCCGACCCCAGTGGCTCCAGTCGCTCAACCCCAGTAGCTCAGCGGGCCCGTTAGGCTCGATAGGATAGTGTCTCGATGAACCTCTCCGAGCTCAACCGCTTTCGACAAGCCTTGCTTGGCCTCAAGGCCGAGCTCGAGCAGTTCGAGGCGTCGGTTGGCGACTCGGCCGGAACTGTTGAACTCGATCAGTCGCGGGTCGGCCGACTGTCGCGCATGGATGCCCTGCAGGCCCAGCAAATGGCGCTCGAGACCAGCCGGCGACGTCAGCTGCGGCTGGTCCGGGTCGAGGGGGCGCTACGCCGCGTCGAATCGGGCGACTATGGCGACTGCTTCATGTGTGGTGAGGCTATCGACCTGCGCCGGCTGGAAGCTGACCCGACCCAGACGCGCTGCATCAAGTGTGCTGAGGCGTAATACAGCTGTGCAGATCCGTGACGCACTTCCTGCCGACTTTCCGCGGATCCTCGCGCTGAACGAGGAGTCCGTGCAGTTCCTGAGCCCGCTTTCGCCGAAGCGACTGGAGCTGCTGCATGACGAGGCCGCTTACCACCGAGTGATGGAAATCGATGGCAGCGTCGTGGCTTTCCTGCTTGCGCTTCCGCAAGGCTGCACCTATGACAGTCCCAACTACCACTGGTTTGCCTCACACTTCGACAGCTTCATCTACGTCGACCGTATCGTCGTCGCGGTTGCGCACCAGGCGCGCGGTGTCGGCCGGAACTTATACGAGGACCTGTTCTCATTCGCGAAGCAGGGCAACATCACCCTGGTCGCCTGCGAATTCGACGTTGATCCTCCGAATGAGACGTCGCGGCGCTTTCATCGGCGCTTCGGTTTCACCGAGGCGGGAACCCAGCGGGTGGGGTTGAGTGGCAAACGGGTGTCGCTTCAGACACTCCCGATTCGGTCTGCCAGCAGCACCTGAATCACCGAGGTGACGAGGCAGCGGCGGCGGGGAGCGGACGGTTGGCCCGGGCATCGCAGTCATCGGCATCGTTTCCCGGCCCCTGCTGGCGTTTCTCCGCTCTCAGTTCATGCACGGAATCGACGCGCTGTGTCGGCAGTCCGCAGGCGTAGGGCGGCAGGTTTATGCCGTCGCAGAAGTGTCGATCCTGCGCAGCTGCGCCCGCAGCAACCAACGCGGCGCGAGGGCGCACTTCGCCGCACACGAAGCGCCCTCATGCGGCGGGGTCCCGCACCCCTGCGAGACGAGCTCGACCTTGTTACGCAGGCGGCATGTGGAAACCGGGCGTAGACAGCGACAGCGCCGTCTCCTCTTCGGTCATCTCCGCAGCGATGCCGTCGAACAGCGGCGTCGACAGGTAGCGTTCGCCGGTGTCCGGCAGCATGCAGAGAATGACGCTGCCCGGCGCGGCCTTCTGAGCCTTCTGCATGGCGATGGCAAAGGTGCCGCCGCCGGAGATGCCGGTGAAGATCCCTTCCTGCTGGGCGAGCTTGCGTGACCATTCCATGGCATCAGGTCCCGTTACCGGGATCAACTCGTCATAGAGGTGCTGGTCGATAGATTCCTGCAGCACGTGAGGGATGAAGTCGGGCGTCCAGCCCTGAATGGGGTGTGGCTCCCACTTCGGGTGACTCGCCGCCGGGGCATTCTTCGCGCCGCGCTGCTGGGCAATCCCGCTGCCGATGAGCTGGGCGTTGGCCGGCTCGCTGAGGATGATCTTGGTTTCGGGACGTTCGCGACGCAACAAGCGCCCGACGCCGGTGAGGGTGCCGCCGGTACCGTAGCCGGTCACCCAATAATCGAGTCGCTCGCCGGCAAAATCGGCGAGGATTTCACGCCCCGTGGTGTTCTCGTGGATCTTCGCGTTGTCGGCAGTTTCGAACTGCCCGGCAAAAAACCAGCCATTTTGGTCAGCCAGTTCGCGGGCCTTCCTGTACATACCGATTCCCTTTTCGGCCCGTGGTGTCAGCACCACCTTCGCGCCGAGGAAACGCATGAGCTTGCGCCGCTCGATGGAGAAGCTGTCCGCCATGGTGACGACCAGCGGATAGCCCTTGGCTGCGCACACCATGGCCAGCCCGATGCCGGTATTGCCGCTGGTCGCCTCGACCACCGTCTGCCCGGGCTTCAGCTCGCCGCGACGCTCGGCTTCCTCGATGATGCTGATGGCCAGGCGATCCTTCACCGATGAGGCCGGATTGAAGTACTCCGCCTTGACGTACAAACGCACGTGAGCGGGCGCGAGGTGATTGATGCGGATGCACGGCGTGTTGCCGATGGTGTCAACCACGCTCTCATAGAGGCGGCCACGACCGTCGGTCGTGCGCGAAGCGGACTGATTCATTAGTGAGCCCTCCCTCGTTGATCAGGATGTTACCTGGCGTTCGGTCGAATTCGGGGCCGGACCTCGGTATGCAGTTGAAGTCAGGAGAGAATCACCGTTCCCGGTGCCTCCGACGCCGTCAGCCCGGGCGAACCGGGACGGTGCGTCTCGACGATCGCAGCGTCCCGGCCGGCACGACCGCCTGTTATCGGGTGTAGCTGGACTTAAAGGTTCCCATGGAGCCTTCGGCGAAGAGGTTCGTGCGCACCCACGTGCCACCGCCCTTCGTGCCCTTCAGCTTGCCGTAGCCCTCGACGTAGCCGAAGCTGCCGCACACGTCTGGACACTTGGCAGTTCCGGCTTCGTCGACCTTCCACCACCACAAGCTGCCATCCCCACTGGGGTCCTGGGAGAAGCAGCTGCCGCTGCCCGACTGTATATTCCCATCCTTCGACAGGACGATTTTCCCAACGCAATTCGACTCGGTGTTATTGATCGGGTCATCCGCCTTGTCAGACTTGGCCAACTGGTAGTAATGCGACACAACGATCTTGCGTCCATCCGGCAGGGTTGACTCGACTGACTTGCCGTCGTGCGTCGTGTAGTAACCTGTCGCCTCTCCCGCGGCCGCACCGAAGGACACGGCCAGCAGCGTAGTTGCAGTGACCGATACAATTGTCTTCTTCATCAGAAATTCCCCCCTCAAGAACACATTCCGCTGACCGAGCCTACAGGGCCGTTACATCCCCGGCAATGCGGCAACGGGGTCGGACCTCGGTAAGTTCCTGAATTTCCGCGCCCGATGAGCATGAGGCCCGAGTCGCGGATCACGCTCTGCGACCGCCTTGAGGCAGGTCGAGATCCCGACGGATGGGGCAGACGAGTCCGGCACCTTCGGTCAGCGCAGCTGCCGTGGTAGTGAGAACGTACCGGGCGCGCCGGGCGACTGCAGCATTACCTGGCAACCGTCACCGCCCGCGAACAGGACCAGATCTGTCGCGCCATCGCCGTTCAGGTCCCCTGCGGCAACCCGACTGACCGGCACTGGCATCTCATGGACGGTGGTTAGCGCAAAGGTGCCGCCGCCGGCCTGCGTGAACAGGTTGATGCGCGACTGCACCTTGGACGGCGAACCGACCGGGAAAAATCCTGCCACCGCTGCATCCGGTCGGAGGTCGTCGTTCAGGTCGGCGAAGACGGCATCATTCAGTCCCCGCGTGTCGTCGAGCGGCGTGTCCGCTTGGGCCAGGAACGAACCCGGTACTGCCGACTGCCTGACGACGGTCAAGGTCGCTTGGTACTTGCTGCTGTAGGGCGTGAAGTAGACCAGCAGGTCTGCAGCACCGTCGCCGTCATAATCAGCGACGACCATGCGCTCGACATTGAGGCCGGTTTGTGAGGCAAGTATCTTTATCGGGCCCAACCCACCATCCGGCAGCTGCGACCAGTAGCCCAGTGCGATCGTCGGGGGACTGGTGCCGCCGCCTGCGGTGAGGATGGGTCCGACGAGGTCCGGCAGCCCGTCCCGGTCAAGGTCTCCCGCAGTCATATGCGCACCCCGACCGGGCATCTCGAGCGTGACCCCAGGCAGGAACTGCCCAGACCTCGAAGGATCCTGGTAGAGGATCAGGGCTGACGCGTCCGCGTCGCCGACGCCGGGCAGCGCGATGTCGACGGCACCGTCGCCGTTCAGGTCGGCCACCGCCGCGTCGTAACTGGGGACATTCGCGGACAACTGGATGGGCGCCTTGAAACGCCCGCGATTGCCAAGGTCCTGGAGCAGCAGCCACGCGTCGCGGGCGCTTGGGTCGGTAATGACCAGGTCCGGTGCGCCGTCGTCGTCAATATCCGCGACGACGAAGTGCCACGGGTAGTAGCCGACTGGATAGACCTCGGCTGCGGCGAACACGCCCTGCATGGTCTGGCGGTAGATCAGCAGGCGGCCCTTCCTGTCAGTCTGGCTCGTCGACAGCTGCTCCAGGGTCAGTACGTCGGCCCGGCCGTCGCCGTCGATGTCAGCGACGGCAACATCGGTCGCCACCGTCAGCGGAAAGAGCCAGCTCTCGTCGTCGCCACTGCCCGCGCCGATACCGCCACCACAGGCGACCAGGCCGATGCTGAGCAACAATCCCGCCGCAGGACGCGTGTACATGGCGCCTCCTCACTTGCCGAGGCCAGCGCGTCATCCCGGGCGCGCATGACGCCTCTGGGTTCGTAACGCCATTGTCCGCCACCGTCCTCGGCCGGCAATACGTGGTTGTGGTGCCGTAGCGGATTCAGCCTGGTATCGGCTACCCGGATCAACGGGGCCGGTGTCCTGGTAGATATCGGGATACTGGTGCCGGAACCCCCCGAGCCTGGCGAGAATGCGGGCTTGCTCTGCTAAGGTGCATGTATGTTTGCATGATATTCAGGATCTTCTGATTGAGAAGGGAGAACGAACATGGGCTGGATCGGCTCGTTGATCATTGGTGGTGTGGTCGGCTGGTTGGCCAGCATCATCATGAAGACCAATGCGCAGATGGGCATCATTGCCAACGTGCTGGTCGGGGTTGTCGGATCTGCGCTGGGTTTCTGGACGGCCGGCTTGCTAGGCATTGCGCCCGCGGGCGGCCTGCTGCGATTTCTGATCGCGATTCTGGGCGCAGCGTTGCTGATATTCCTGCTGCAGGCTGTCGGGCTGTTCAAGAAGACCTAAGGGGGCTTGGGACCGCGGGGCGCGCTGATTCGGGCGGAGTTGGCGGCGCTCTCTGGCGGTGGCAGGAATGAACAAGAAGAGCTCTGGCCGCGATATCGAAAGTCTGGCTGTCGACGTCGGGCAGCATCCGGACTATCGGGTGCTCCGGCGGCTCGATACGTCGGTGGAGTATCCGGCGCTGTCCGGTCCCGATGTAAGCCGGGCAGTGATCCTGGACACCGAAACGACGGGGCTCGAGCCCGGCACCGACAAGGTGATCGAGCTCGGCCTCGTGGTGTTCGAATACGGGCGGGAGTCAGGGCGTGTCGGGCGAGTGCTGGATACCTACAACGCGCTCGAGGATCCGGGGATGGAGATTCCGCCGGCGTCGACCGCCGTGCACGGCATCACGGACCAGATGGTGGCGGGTAAACACTTTGATGAGGCAGCCATCCAGAAGACGATGAACGGCGTGGCCATCGTCATCGCGCACAACGCGGATTTCGATCGCCGATTCGTGGAGGAGCGGTTTCCTGCGTTTGCCTCCTTGCCATGGGGGTGCTCGCTCAAGGAGATTCCCTGGGACGAGGCGGGTATAGGATCGGCAAAACTCGATTACCTCGCCTACCAGCATGGTTTCTTCTATGACGGCCATCGGGCGGAGATGGATTGCCGGGCGTTGCTCGAGATCCTGAGGCAGCCTGTAGCAACCGCCTGGGGCGGGAAGTCAGTTGGTTTCGCGGGCACGGGTGGGGTTGCCGCTCAAGAGCGGCGCGCGAGCTCGTCGGGTCTTCGGGTGGCAGACGGCTCGAATGTCACCGCACTGAAGACACTGCTGGATCGGGCACGCGAGCCGTCTTATCGAGTGTGGGCCACGGGCTCACCGTTTGAGACGAAAGATGTACTGAAGGCGCGGCAGTATCGGTGGGATCCGGAGGCCCGGTGCTGGTGGCGGGAACTGGATGCCGAGGGTCTCGAGGCAGAATTCGCCTGGCTCAAGACGGCGGTGTATGCCGGACGCAGCACTGCGGTGGATGTGGATGTGCTGGATGCGCGGGTGAGGTTTTCATCGAGGCCCGGGAAGAGGGAGCGCAGGCCGCTCTGACCAGGTATGAGCCGGGCATTCGTCAAGGAATCAGATGGTACGGAGGGGCAGGAGCTTCCGGAGCTGCTGGTGAGTCCTCATCGGAACTTGGTGACCCCGCGGGGCCTGCAGCAGATTGAGGCAACGGTCGCGCAACTGCAGGCGGAGCTCAGTCAGGCGCGGTCCGAAGACGATCGCCCGGGCATTGCGCGGATTCAGCGCGATTTGAGGTACTGGACCGGCAGGCTACGTACGGCCGAGGTGGTTAACTCGCCCGACGTACCGGACACGGTGCGGTTCGGCTCGACGGTGATGCTGGCGATGCCGGACGGTGAGCGCGTCGAGTACCAGATTGTCGGCGAGGACGAGGCGGATCCGGCCGACGGCAAGATCTCCTATGTCTCGCCGATCGCGCGGCTGTTGATCGGCACCGCGGTCGGCGACGTTGTCGCACTGGTGGATGGAGTAGCGGAGGTCATGGGGGTCCGGTAGCGATTGAAGAAGTCAGGCGGAGTTAGGTGCGTCCGTGACCGTCCCCCTTGGGTCGGTGTTCAACGTCGGTCTGAGCTTGTCAGTCGCAGTTCTGAAGCCAGCCCGCTCACCGATTGATCGACCGTCCGAAAGGAGTAGCCCGTGACCAGGAAGAGAACCGCCGTGTCCTTGCCCGTGACGCAGGACCACGAACAAGTCGCCTCGAGGATCGGCGGCAAGATCCTCGCGGCCGTGGGCAAAGTGCCCACGTCGAGTGAGCGGAAGAGCCGCGACCCGGCCGAAGCCGCCCGGAAGACGGCGAACACTGCTGCACGGAACGCTGCGGCTGCCGCAGGAACCCTGGCTCTTCCTCCCGGTCCGCTTGGCTGGCTGACGATTCTTCCGGAATTGATTGCGGTCTGGAAAATTCAGGCGCAGATGGTCGCGGACATCGCCGCGTTCTATGGCCGGAAGCGCGTCCTGACCCAGGAGCAGATGCTCTACTGCCTGTTCAAGCACACGGCCTCCCAGGCGGTTCGCGACCTCGTGGTCCGGGTTGGCGAACGAGCGATCGTCCGGCGCGCAACGGTGCGCGCACTCAATTCGGTTGCCCAGCGGGTGGGTCTCACGGTGACGCAGCGTACGCTGGCGAAGTCAGCTTCGCGCTGGCTACCGGTCGTGGGCGCTCTCGGCGTGGCCGCCTATGCCTACTACGACACGGCGCAGGTCGCGAGAACCGCGATCGACCTCTATGAACGCGAGATCGAGATCGAGCCGGTCCCGGGGGATGGCTAAGGACCAGACGGGCCTCAGGTCCGTCGGTCCGCGCAGGTATTACTTGAAGGCCATCTTTTCCTATATTTTTCAATAATTTATTTGCTCTTTGGGCGAGTTGGGCCTGCGGTAATTACTATCATGATGCGGTGCAACAACGCGGTCTCGATCCAGTAGAATCGTGCCCCTCGAACCACACCGCAAAGAGCTTTCCTGTGAAGCATGCGACCGGGGCTGGGCAGGTCACCGATTCGCCACGAGCGGCCGTGGAGGCGCTCGCGCACGAGCTTTGTATTCCGCTTGAGCAGGTCGAAAGCGTCTACCGGAAGCAAGCCGCGGCGATCGAGGCGAGTGCCCGGATCATGAATTTCGTACCCTTGATTGTCGCGAGCCGTGTACGTAGCGAGCTGAAGCGGCAGCAGCGTCGTTAATCCGACTTGGGGTCGGACCTCGGTAAGCCTTTGATTCGTTAGTAGGAGCTGGGTCCAGGTCCAGACTCAGGCCAAATAATCAATCACTTACTGAGGTCCGACCCTAGGCCAGCTAGGCCAGAAGAACCGGGGAAGCAGGCTTGAATTCCATTCTGGACAACTTCCGCGACGTGATCGCGGCGCGGATACCGCTCGCGGGTAGTCGCATCCTTGACGTCGGCTGCGGTGATGGGTCGTTCGTGCGGGAACTGGCACGCGCGGGAGCTGTACCGACCGGTATAGAGTGCTCTGCTGCCCAGCTCCAGTTGTGCCGCCAGGCATCGCCGGCTGGCGCAGAAGCATACTTGTCCGGCGTCGGCGAGGACCTGCCGTTCGACGACGCCACTTTCGATGCAATCGTTTTTCGCGCCTCGCTGCACCACGTACCGCCCGCGTCAATGAACAAGGCGCTGCGCGAAGCACGCCGCGTCACGCGTCCCGGTGGCGAGCTGTTCATATTCGAACCGCTCACTATCGGAACGCACTTCCAGCTGACCCGACTGGTCGACGACGAGACCGAGGTACGGCGCCTGGCGCAGGCGGCTATCGCCCTCGCAGTGGCCGAGGGCTGGCTGTCTCGCACGCAGTCCGAGACGCTCGACTCGAAGGTGGTCTATCGCGACTTTGACGCGCTCCGTCAGCGCTTCATGGCCGTTGATGCCTCGCGTGCGTCGGCGTTCCATACTGTCGAGCAACAACTGCGCTGTGTGTTCGAATCAAACGGTATCCCGGTCGAAGCAGGGCGGTCGTTTTCGCAGCCGTTCCGGCTGGACGTGCTGACGTAGGACATTCAGCCCGTACGCGGCAGGTGAGGGAAAGCGTTTGAGCAACTGGACGGATGAAACGGAGCGACCGCCGCCGGTCGCGGTGCCGCATAGTGAACTTTCTGGCGATACGCTGCAGGGTGTCATCGAGTCCTTCGTGCTGCGTGAAGGTACGGAATATGGCAATCGTGACGTTTCTTTGACCGACAAGGTCGCGCAGGTCATGTGCCAACTCGAACGCGGCGAGGCCCGGATCATGTTCGATCCGGCCACCGAGTCGATCGACATCATCGTCGTGACTCGACGGGATCGGCGGGGTCGGTGACAGTCCCGGCAAGTCGGTGCCAGACCGCAAACCGCGAACGCCGCCTTTGTCAGCTGGCTGGCCTTCGGGGCGGTGTCCATGCCGGTTGGCGGCGGCGAGCCGTCAGTCACGCCGACGTGGATCGACAGGGTCACCTGGTTCGCCGTCCTGGCGCTCGTCGGCATGTTCAACACGGCGCTGGTTTACGCCTGCTGCAACGTCTATCGTCGCATTACTGCGCGCCGTGCCGGCAACAAGGGTCCAGTATCCGTCGGGGAGTCTTGAGCGCTGGAGCCAGGTTGCGGATGTCGCGGTTACCGTCACTCAATGACTGCGCCGGTCGACCCGGAGCCGCTGGAACGAGTAGCATCACCGCCTCGCTCTTTCGGAGTCCCGCATGGCCAAGATCGCACTGACCTTCCTCGTCTTCTTCGTAGTGATCATCGGCTCGACGCTCGTGAGCCGCTGGCGCAAGCGCGGGTAGATAACGCACAGATCCATCTTGCTGAGGTGCACTAAGGCCACGCATGGCACCCGCAGATCAGTATCTGGATAATTCGACACGCTGCGCAGTGAGGAGCCGCTGACGGCCAGCGAGGAGTTGTGATGACCACTCAGATTCGATTTTACGCCTTGATGATCCTTGCCTGTTTCGCGCTGACCCGGACCGCCATGGCCGAGCCGGCCGGCGACGCCGACAAGGACGCCAAGCCGAAGACCATCGCCGAGCTGGTCGCCGATAGCGATCGTATCGACGGCCTGTTCACGCTGTTCCGGGACAGGAAGACTGGCCAGCTGCGGATGCTGATCAAGCGCGACCAACTCAACGAGGAATTCATCTACTTTGCGCAGGCGTCCAACGGCCTGCCACAGGTCGGATTCATGGTGCGGGGCACCTATCTCGTCAATGATGTGATCACGTTGCATCGGCACTTCGACCGAATCGAGTTCGTGGCCGAGAATACGTCTTTCTACTTCAACCCGGCGAGTCCCCTCGCGCGCGCTCGCGACGCCAACCAGATCTCGTCGCTGCTGGCCGTAGAGCAGATCGCGGCCGAAGACGAAAACACCGGTGAAATCCTGATTGATGCAAACAAGCTGTTCCTGACGCAAAGCCTGTATCAGGTGAAGCCCACGCCTGATCCGGAAGCCGACCCAAAGAACACCTATGCACTGGGCGCGCTAAGCGACACCAAGAGCAAGATCCTGGGCCTGCGCAGTTATCCGCTCAATACCGACATCGAGGTCGAGTACGTCTTCGAGGACCCGGCACCGCGCTACGATCTGCTCGAGGATGCCCGCGAAATCAAGGATCCCCGCAACGTGGCGATCCGCGTGTTGCACAGCTTTATCGCGATGCCGGCCGAGCCGTATGCACCGCGTCGCGACGACCCGCGCATTGGCTACTATGGCGAGCGCGTCACTGACCTGACTTCCGACAGTGCGACACCCTATCGGGACGTCATCGACCGCTGGAAGCTGGTCAAGAAGGACCCCGCGGCGGTGGTGTCGGAGCCGGTAGAGCCGATCGTATGGTGGATCGAGAATACTACGCCGCTTGAATGGCGCGACATGATCCGCGACGCAACGCTGGCGTGGAACTCGTCATTCGAAAAAGCCGGCTTCCGTAACGCTATCGTTGTGAAGGTCCAGCCGGATGATGCCGAGTGGGACGCCGGCGACATCCGCTACAACGTGCTGCGCTGGACATCGTCGCCGTCGCCACTGTTCGGCGGCTACGGCCCCAGCATGGCCAACCCGCGTACCGGCCAGATACTTGGCGCCGACGTCATGCTGGAATTCAGCTACATCACGTCCTACCTGGACTGGTCCAGGGTGGTCCCGGCCGGCATGTCGCCCGGTACCGCGGGACTGTGCGCCGTGGGATACGGTCTCAAGCAGAACCTGATGCTCGGCCGCACCATGGCGAAGGCATTGAACATCGGCAGTGAACTCGAGGACCAAATGCTTCGGGACTCGATGTTCAATCTGATCCTGCACGAGGTTGGCCACACCTTTGCCTTGCAGCACAACATGAAGGCAACCCACATGCTCTCGCCGGAGCAGCTTGCGGACCCGACCTATGTCGCCGGGCACGGTATATCAGGCTCGGTCATGGACTATCACGCGATCAACTTTGCACCGCCCGGCCGGACTCAGACCCTGTTCTTCGACGTCACGCCCGGGCCCTATGACGACTGGGCGATCGAGTACGGCTACTCGCAGGCGCTAAACGATCCGCTTGCCGAGGAGTCGCGCCTGCAGGCCATCCTGGCCCGCGCCGCGGAGCCGGGCCTCGCCTTTGGCAATGACGCCGACGACATGCGCACTGCCGGCAGTGGCATCGATCCACGGGTGAACATTTTCGACCAGAGCAACGATCCGGTCCGCTTCGGCGCCGAACGAGTCGGCCTGCTCAGGGCATCGCTCGCAACCATGATGGATCGGTTTGCGAGGCCCGGGCAGTCGCGCCAGGAACTTTACAACGCGTTCCGGATGGTAATGCGCGACTGGCGCAACATCGCGGCCGTCACCTCAAGGCAGGTCGGTGGCGTATATGTCGATCGGGACTGGTCGCAGGCGACGGCGGGCAAGGCATCGTATACGCCGGTCGGTCTGGCGGCGCAGCGCGCGGCGATGCAGTCCCTGGCGGAGAATGTATTCGCGCCGGACGCATTTCGCATCTCGCCCGAGCTGTATGCGGCGCTGCAGCCGCAGGCGAGGTCATTTGACTTTTACGGCAGGACCGAGGATCCGAAGATCCACGACTGGGTGCTCGCGGCGCAGGCGGCCGCGCTCGACCACCTGTTGCACCCGGTCGTGCTGAAGCGGATTACGGACACGCGGCTGTATGGCAACGAATACCCGCTCGCTTCGGTCATGACGGAGCTGACGGATGCAATATTCCAGGCGGACCTGTCTGGTGATGTGAATACCATCCGGCAGAACCTGCAGATGAACTACGTCAACAGGCTAGCGTCGATGGTTACCGGGGATACCAAGTCCGGATTCGACACGCCGGCACAGTCCATGGCGATTTTCGAGCTGCAGCGGTTGCGCAGGATGCTGGGCAAGAAGCGCTATGACAGCATCGAGACGCGCGCCCATACGCAACACCTGCTGTTGGAAATAGACCGGACGTTGGACGTGAAGACATGATGCAGTCGTCGGTCCGCCGCCGTCGGAGACGGCAATCGCGCCTGCCGGGCATGGTGGTCCACGGAATTCGTCGAAAGTGAAATACACCCAGCACGAGGCGGAGCACGAGGTCACGCTGTCGCCCCAGGCGCCGGCGACGGCTGCCATCATCCTGTTGCACGGGCTGGGTGCGGACGGTTGGGACTTCGTGCCCATCGTGAATGAGCTGGGTTTGCCGGACAGCGTGCCGGTTCGCTTTGTCTTTCCGCATGCGCCGGTGCGGCCGGTGACCGTAAACGGCGGCTACAGGATGCGCGCCTGGTATGACATCCGGTCCTTCACGCCTGAAGGACGCGCCGACGCGGCGGGGCTTGCCGAGGCGTCGCGACGGACCGCCGAGTACATCCGCCGCGAAGCGGACTTGGGTGTGCCGGCATCGCGGGTAGTGCTGGCCGGTTTTTCGCAGGGCGGCGCCGTGGCGCTCGAGGCCGGGCTGCGCTATCCGGACAGGCTGGCTGGCATCCTGGCGATGTCCACGTACCTGCCGTTTCCGGAGACGCTTGCGGTGGAGCGCGCAGCAGCGAATGAGGACGCACCCATCCTGATGTGCCACGGGCGGGAAGACCCCATGGTGCCGTTCTGGATGGGTACTGAGTGCCGTGACGCGTTGACCTCGCTGGGGTATCCGGTCGAATGGCACGACTACCCGATGCAGCATGAAGTCTGCATGGAGGAACTCGCTGACGTGTCGCGCTGGCTACGCGCACGGCTGGCCTAGATCGGTTGGATCGGGGCCGGGTCGGGGTTTTCGCGGGTATTGTCCATTTTCGAGTCAGGCGCCAGTCGCTGTGCCCGCAGGCGGCAACCCCCTTGAAACCGCCGACCCGGCCCCGATGACCCCACATGGGTGTAAGCTGGAGGCCTTGATAGCTTCTGCCGGAGTGTCAACTTGACACCGACCAGCCGCAT
>JAHEAZ010000096.1 GCA_024642505.1 Gammaproteobacteria bacterium | reverse complement strand
GGGTGAACGGTGCGTGGAGCCGTGGTTCATCTGCGGTGAAGCGTGCAGCCAATGCCGCTTGCCTCTGCGCGCTGCCGGACATAGTCTATTTCGCGGGAGAGATAACATGCGAGCATTGCTATTGGCGGTCGCCTTGTCGACCACTGCAGTCGCGCCGGTTGCTGCAACTGCGCAGGATGCCAGCCTCACGGAACAGATGGCGGCACGGTTCCAGCCGCCGCCGCCGGGATGGGAAATGCCGCGCACGGCGTGGGGCGATCCGGACCTGCGCGGCAAGTGGCCAGTCGACTACCTCGGCCGGACTCCGCGCGAACGCGCCGCTGCACTGGGTGAACGGGCATTCCTGACCGAAGAGGAATTCAACGCCGCCTATGCCCGCGTCGAGGACGAACTGGGCCGGTACGAGGAAGAGAACCAGGCCGGGCTGATGGCCATGGGCCACTGGACCGAATTCGGCCTGCCGCTGCGCCAGTCATCGATGATCGTCGAGCCTGCCAACGGTCGCTATCCGCCGCTCACCCCGCAGGGCCAGGAATGGCACGACGGCGAACGCACCAGCTGGAACACCTACGTATTCGAAGACATGGACGATTTCGGCATCTTCGACCGCTGCCTGACGCGCGGGATGCCGGGGTCGATGCTGCCGGGCGCCTACAACGGCGGGATCGAGATCTTCCAGTCACCGGGGCTGGTGGTGATATCACTGGAGATGATCCACGAAACGCGCATGGTCTACCTCGACGGGCGCGATGCCCCGCCGGCTGACGTGCAGTATGACCTGGGCTTTTCGCGCGGGCACTGGGAAGGCGATACGCTGGTGATCGAAACCAGCAATTTCCGTCCCGGCATGTCGATGGGCCCGGCGCCGAATTCGGACCAGCTGAGCGTTACCGAACACCTGACCCTGATGAACGACAACCAGGTTCGTTACGAAGCATGGGTGCGCGATCCGGTGGTGATGGAAGGCCACTACAAGCTCGACGTGCCGTGGCTGCGCGAAGACGACTACGGCATGTACGAATACGCCTGCCACGAAGGCAACGTGCAGGTGCGCGGCTATATCATGTCGACCAGCCCGCGCTTTGCCGCAGAGCGTGAAGCTGCATGGTCGGCACAGGGCGTTGAAAACCACGTGAGTGCGCCGGTGCGATGAAATATCTCTACCACTTCAGCCGCATCGTGTTCGGTGCGTGGTGGGTCTATTCGGGCACCATGCCCTTCATCGATCCGGCATGGCAGCCGCTGGGTCAGGAACAGGCTGCCATCGATTTCTCGCTGGCAATGATCGCTTCGGGCCTGATGGTCTGGGTCAAGGTGGCCGAGATCGCCTTCGGTTTGCTGATCCTGGCCAACCGCCTGATGCCGCTGGCAGCCATTGCGGTGCTGCCGATCAACTTCGTGATCGTCTACTGGAACTTCGTGCTGGACGAAGGGGTGATCGAATACGTGTTCGGCGGACTGACGATCCTGTTCAACGGGGTCTTCCTGTGGGTCTGGCGGCACTATTACTGGCAGCTGCTGAGCTGGAGCGGCACGCCGGACTATTCGCTGTCGCTGGACGCGAAAACGGGCGGGGAAGCCTAGACCTCCCCCGCCCGCTTCATGGCCTAATAGCGTCAGGCCTTCTTGGTGGTCAGCACGCCTGCCAGCTTCTCCGACACGAAGCCGAAGGCAGTACCGATTGCCACCGACAGCACCGTCGGGAGGATTGCTTCGGTCGCGCCAAGGCCGGTCACGGCCAACAGGCCGAAGATGCTGGCAAAGCCATAGACACCGGCCGGGATCGTTTCGAGCAGCTTGATCTTGCTGGCGAGGCAGATGATTGCCGCGCCGATGCCGACAGCAACCGGGATGGCCCAATCAGCGAGGCCAGCCAGCAGGCCGGTACCAATGATCGCAGCGCCCATGCCAACGACAGCGCCGAACGACATGGAAACGAGTGCGGTCGTGCTACCCTTGACGCCGCCGCCCGAATGGAAATGGCAGCCCCAGGCGATAAATGCGATCCACACTTGCAGGTTATTTTCGGTGACCGGCGTCAGGCCGAACAGCCAGGTGGCGAGTACCGCCAGCACACCCACCGACACGGTGAGCGACACATAGGAATTCATTGTAGTTCCCCTCTCCTTGATACGGCCTCTTTGCGGGCCGCTGCGAGAGGAGACTAAGTCAACCTTCGCAAATGTCCATAGGGAGGAAATTGCGCTGTGGACTTGCCAGCCGAACCGGACAGGCGCAATCTCGGCGCAAGGAGAGGGGAGATTGACGATGAATGGCAAGATGATGCTGGGCGCGCTGCTGGCGTGCTCGATGCTGGCCGGTTGCGCCGAGATGGAGGAAGAGGACGAGGCCGCCCTGCAGGAAGTGCTCGACCGGTCGCGGATCGAACAGATGCTGGTGAGCTATTACAGCCACTTCGGCAGCGACGAGAACGAGGATTTCGCGGCCTACTACACCGATGATGCGGTGTTCGACGTCAACGGCATCGTCTCCACCGGGCACGAGGAAATCACCGCGCTCTACAACAATGCCGATGGCGCCGACGAAGGTGAAAGCGATGGCGAAGCGGCTGCGCCGGAGCCGGAAGGCCGGTTCCGCATGATCGCCAGCAATATCGAGATCGATATCGACGGCGACACGGCAACCGCCAGCCTGGTGTGGACCGGGGTGATGAATGCCGACCCCTACGGTCCGCCGACCCTGGCCGAGCAAGGCCGCGAATACGACCGGTTCAAGCGGCAGGATGACGGCAGTTGGTTGATATCGCACCGGGTGGTGATCGCCGACAGCGGCGTGCCGCCGTTCTACGGCACCGCGTTCGATCCGAACCGGGAATTCGGGGTCGAGGACCTCAACCCCTGACGGCTGACTGCTGACCGGGCAGCGGGCCTAGTTGAGCAGCTGGCTGGCGAGCCTCAGCGAGCGGCCGTTATTTCCGGCATCGATGCTGTATTCGGCGCGTGCCTGCTGGGCGAATGCGGCCAGCAGGCGCTCGCCGATGCCGGTGGAACTGACGCTCGCGGTCGTGGCGGTGCCAACACCGTCGTCGGAAATCGCCAGCGTCCAGGTTTCCGCATCGCCATTGAACTGCACCCGCACCTTGCCCGGTCGGCCTTCGGGGAAGGCGTATTTGGCGCAATTGGTCAGGGCTTCGTTGGTGAACAGGCCGATGGCCACTGCCACTTCGCGCGGCATCGACAGGTTCGGGCAACCCGCGTCGACTTCGACTGCCACGTTGTCATGGAAGGCCCCGCGGGTCACGCGGTCGACCACTTCCAGCAGGTACGCCTGCATGGCTACGCTGGCGCCTTCCTGCTGGCTTTCCGCAAGGTTGGCGTAGGCTGAGGCGAACGAGTGAATGCGGGCAATGGCCGTTTCCAGCCCCGCCGCAACGGCGGGCTCCTGCTCGTTGCGCTTCTGCATTTCCAGCAGGCTGGCGGCGAGCGCAAAATTGTTGCGGGTGCGGTGTTCCAGTTCCTGCTGCAGCAATTCGCGGCGGCGGATTTCCTCGTCGCGTTCCATCAGTGTCAGGGTAACGGCGCGCCGAAATGCCTCGGCAAAGACCAGCACCACCAGCACGGCAACGGCATTGATCGCCACGCGCGAAGGATCGGTCGGCACTTCGAAAGTGAATCCCTGCACCGGCGCGAGCACGAAGTACCATGCCCACAGGAAGCTGGTGACATAGGCCACCATGCCGCCCTGCCAGGCACCGTAGAGCGTGGCGATCAGCACCGTGGGATAGACCATGGCGAAGGGACCGGCGGTCGGGAAAGCCACGTCGATCAGGCTGCGCAGGCCGATCATGGCAAGGGTACACCCGGCACCGAAGGCGATCTGCGCGCCAATGCGGACCTTGGGATCGACGAATCGCCGACCGATGTCGAATTTGGCCAGCCGATTCATTGGGACACGTCCATTCTGGCCCCCGGGAAATGCCGGAAAGCCGGCGCGCAATGTACAGGTGAAACGATACTTGGCCTAATATTTTCGGAATTTCTGAAAGTTTATGAGTATTTTGCTTTGTTTTCAGTCGAAACTAGCCGTTTTACCGGCTGGCGCAGCACGGTCTTCAGTTTCGCTGGCGCAGTGCGGCGCGGATCGCTGAGGTAGATCTCGTGATGTTCGCCGTTGAAGGCATAACCGCCGTTCGGGATCAGGTCGTGGTGGAGCTGGTGCAGCTTGGGTGCCTCTTCCGCGAACGGACCCAGATGAAGGTGAGAGAGACACAAGCCCTCTTCAAGGGCACCCACACGCACCCTGGACAGGTCGAGAGCCGGCTTGCTTGCCCGCGCGGCGTCGACATGGGCCGTATCGATCCAGTCAGGCAGCATCAGCATCAGCGTCCACCGCCATTCGCCGCGCCGTCCGGGCTCGACATAGGCCGAGCGGTCGTCAGCCCACCACAAGCCTTCGAGCGGCGGCACCACGTAGTCGCGGCCCAGTTCCTGCTTGCTGAAGAACTTGGTGGCGTAGGCCAGCGGGTACAGCGCTTCCAGCGCGGCGGCATATTCGGCGGATTCTCCCGGCGAACCCTGTCCGTCGATCATCAGGTAGCTGGCCGGGCCGAAGGTATCTTCCTGCCAGCCGGACCTTGGCGCCGTGAAGTAGTCGCGCCGCGCCTTCTTCAGGTCGATCTTGTCGGTCATACCATCCCCCGTTACGCTTCGAAGCTTAATCCCGATCTTCAGAGCGCAAAGCGAGCCCGCGAAAAAGCGCGATCAACTTACGGCGAATGACATACCGTCGGGCGGCGCAACCGACCGCAAGGGCGACCGCCCGCCCGCAGCGGGCGCAGCTTGCCTGCGCATCTAGCGAGGACGATCCTGCGGAGGCAGGATCGCAAAACAAATCACGTCAGCGCGTAATAGCGCAGCCGGTTGCCCTCGGTACGGCGTTCACCAACGCCGATAAAGACGTGCTTGGTCAGCCAGTCGTGCTTGCCTGCCGCGCATTCGAAGCTGGTCTGGCTGCGCAGGTAATAGTCTTCGTGCGGCACGGTGGGGCCGTTGTTGAAGGCCCAGTCGCGCAGGCGCTCCATGGTGTCGGGCTTGCGGCCCCACAGGAAGCCGCGGTTCTGCAGCATGATGGTGGTGCCATCGTCTTCCTGCAGCAGGTAGCGCGCATCCAGGCAGGCAACCTCGTCGCCGCGCCAATAGGCATAGTCGCCGCCCGATCCGGCCACGGCCTTGCCCTTCAGCAGAGGACCTTCGAAGGTGCCACCCTGCACCAGCACGGCGGTGCGCATCCCGCCGCCCGGCAGCGGAGCCATGGAATAGGTCTCGGGAAAGTCGAGCCGCACTTCCATCACCAGTTCCAGCCGCGGGTTGTCGAGCGCGGAGAACGGGGCGGTGAAGGGGGTGGTGTCGGAAAATTCGGTCATGGTCATCAGCCCAGTTCGATCAGTCCGCCGTCGACGAACAGGTTGGCGCCGGTGATGAAGCTGGCATCGTCGCTGGCGAGGAACAGCACGGCCTTGGCCACGTCCGCGCTTTCGCCCATGCGTTTCATCGGGATGTTGGCGATCATCATTTCCTTCAGGCCCGCCACCTGCTCGTCGGTCATGCCGGGGTTGCGGTAGAGCAAGGGCGTGTCGATCGGTCCGGGGCTGACCACGTTGACGCGGATGCCTTCGGGCACCAGCTCCTTGGCAAACACCTTCATCGCCATGAACAGCCCGGCCTTGGCGGCAGCATAGGTGCCGTTGCCTTCGAGCGCGCCGTGCGCACCGATCGATCCAGTGACGACGACAGAGCCGCCCTTGCCCATCAGCCGCACGGCCTTCTGCAAGGCGAAGACGCAGCCCTTCAGGTTGATGTCGTGGGTATGATCCCATGCCTCTTCGGTGATGCCGCGCAAGGGCGCGAAGCCGCCCACGCCGGCATTGATGTAGAGCACGTCGATCCGCCCGTCGGCAGCTTCGATGGCGGAAACCACGGCCTCGGTGGCGGCAAGGTCGGAGATGTCAGACTGGTAGCCAGTCGCACCGGGAATGGAGGCCACGGCGGCATCGATGGTGCCTTGGTCGCGGCCGGTCAGGTGGACCTTGCCGCCTTCGGCCGCAAACATCTGCGCGGCGCACAAGCCCATGCCCGAATTGCCGCCGAGGACGAGGACGATCTTGTCTTGGAAACGCACTGAAAAGCTCCTCAAAAAGGCGACAGCGGATTGATCCGCTCGGGATTGACGTCCTGCATCACGTCCCAGTGTTCGGCGATCATGCCGTTTTCGACGCGGAAGATGTCCATCACTGCAAAGCCGGGATCACCGTCGTGCCGGATGACGTGGTAGTGCAGCATCACATGGTCGCCATCGACGAACGAACGGTGGAGGATCTGCTGCGCCTCGCCCGGCTGGCCGCGCGCCCAGTCGAGAAAGCCCTTCAGCGCATCGCGGCCCGGATCGACGTTCTGGTGGTGCTGGATGTAACCGGGCGAAATGTATTCGTCGACGCGGCTCGAATCGAGCGGCACCAGCACGTTCTCGAACATCTCCACCACCAGGCGCAGGTTCGCCTCTTCTGCGGGCGTACGGCTCATTTTCTCTCCCCTTCTCTCGCGATGATGCTAACGCGCGTTACGATTGTCGGCAACGACTAACGAGCCAAGGAGCCAGGGGGACGATGACCCGCGAGGACTACGACCGCTACGCCGCGGCATTCAACGCGCGCGATTATGATGCGGTGTTCGATTTCTACGACGACAATCCGCACATGGCCTTTTTCGGCGTGGAGATCCGCACGCGCCAGCAGCTGCGCGATTTCTATTCCTTCCTGCACACCTATGTCCGCGAAACCATCACGGTCGAGAAGTTCGCCGCGTCCGACGACCTGGCCGCTGTCGAAGGGGTGATCCGCATCGAAGGCATCAAGGACCTGACGCGCGAGGAGCTCGACGCGCGCGGCCTGCAACAGTTCTTCCCCATCTCCGCCGGCGACGTGCAGGAGATGCGGCAGTACATCCATTACCACCTGAAGGACGGCAAGATCGCCAGCGTCGGCTGCGCCATCGTCGCCTGAGCCATCGTCGCCTGAGACCGTCCCATAGGAGACTTACCAGTGATCAAGACCAGCCATGTCGGCAGCCTGCCCCGGGGCGAGCAGCTCGTCCCCCTCCTGCTCGCCCGTGACCACGGCGAGCCATACGATGCCGAGGAGTTCGACCGCGTGGTGCAGGACGCCGTGACCGAGGCGGTGCGCCAGCAGGTCGCCGCCGGTGTCTCCGTCGTCAGCGACGGCGAACTGGGCAAGGTCGGCTATTCCACCTACATAATCGAGCGGCTTTCGGGCTTTGGCGGGCACACCCCGCGCAAGCCCGCGATGGACCTGGCCGAAGTGCCCGAACTGACCAAGAAGCTGGCGCATATCATGGGCGCACAGGAATTCACCCGCGCCAGCGCCATCGCCAAGGTCGAACTGGTCAACCTGCAACCGCTGCACGACGATATCCGCCGCTTCCGCAATGCGCTGGACGCTGCCGGGGATG
>JAHEAZ010000032.1 GCA_024642505.1 Gammaproteobacteria bacterium | reverse complement strand
CACTGTGCGCTCCCTCGGCTACGACCATCGCCGCAGCCAACTGGAACGCATCGGCGGCGCGCAGCTCATGTACCCGCACGGCTCGCTCCGCCAGTCCACGCAGGCGGTCGCTCGGGGCAACCTCCTGCCAGCCTTCCGCAAGGATCTCCAGCCGCCTGCGTGACTGCGCAAACCGTGCTGCGTCGAGGACACCATCGCGGACGCGGCGCGCCATGGCCGACACGACCTCAACCGGCGTCCCCCACCACACCATCATCAAGCCGCGTGGTTCGATCAGCGTCTTCAAGGTCCCGGTAGTCGACTCGGCCAGAATGAGCGGCACGATCGAGGAGCTATCCCAGAACCTCATGGGCCCTCCTCGCGTTCCTCCAACAGGGCCTCGACAACCTTGGCGTCGAAGCCCAGATCGATCGGCTGGATCATGTTCATTGTCAGCGGACGCTTGGCGGGCTTCACCAGCCCGGCTGCGACCAGACGCTGATAGCGCGCGTCTTCATCCACGGCGGGGTCCACGCGTTCGAGCTTGGCCACAGGCTTGTCCCGATCCATGACCAGCACAGTCTCGCCCGCCTGGACCTTCTTGAGGTAGGCGCTTAGCTGGTCTTTCAGCTGGGAAATGCTGACGCGTTCCATCATGGCTATTATAGCCATGAGATGGAGGCTAGTCTAGCCATGTCGCCGAACCGAACCGCTCCGAAGCCCGGATCCTCCCGGCGCACTCAGGTCAGCCCAGGTTGGTGACCTTCGGGTCTGCCGGGCCACCCTCGCCGTAGTACTCCAGGTACCACTCCACGAAGCGCTTCACCCCCACCTCGACCGGCGTGTCCGGTCGGTAGCCAACATCACGAACGAGGTCCTCGGCATCGGCCCAGGTGTCAGGCACGTCGCCGGTCTGCAGCGGCAGCAGGTTCATCTCGGCCTTGCGGCCGAGACACTGCTCGAGCAGCTCGATGTAGCGCCTCAGTTCCACCGCCCGGTTGTTGCCAATGTTGTAGATCCGGTATGGCGCGAGGCTGGTCGCCGGATCCGGCGCGTCGCTGTTCCAGGCGTCGTTCGGCTGGGCCACGTGGTCGAGCGACGCGACGACACCGCCGACGATGTCGTCCACGTAGGTAAAGTCGCGCTTGTGGTTGCCGTAATTAAAGACGTCGATCGGCTTGCCAGCCAGGATGTTGCGAGTGAACAGGAACAGCGCCATGTCCGGCCGGCCCCAGGGACCATAGACGGTGAAGAAGCGGAGACCCGTCACCGGCAGGCGATAGAGGTAGGCGTAGGTGTGCGCCATCATCTCGTTCGCCTTCTTGGTCGCCGCGTAGAACGACAGCGGATGCTCGGCATGCTGGTGCACCGAGAACGGCATCTTGGTGTTGGCGCCGTAGACCGAGCTGGTCGAGGCGTACACAAGGTGCTCGACCTGGTTGTGGCGGCAGCCTTCCAGGATATGCAGCGTACCGATCAAGTTGCTGTCGGCGTAGGCGTGCGGGTTCTGGATGGAATAGCGCACGCCGGCCTGCGCAGCCAGGTGCACCACCCGTTGCAGTCTCTCACGGTCGAACAGTGCCTCCATGCCCGCGCGGTCGGCCAGGTCCAGCCGCGCGAAGGTGAAGTTGTCGTAGTCCTGCAGGATGTTGAGCCGCGCCTGCTTGAGCGTCGGATCGTAGTAGTCATTCAGGTTGTCAAGCCCAATGACTTCGTCACCGCGCTCCAGCAGCCGCTGGGCGCTGTGGAAGCCGATGAACCCCGCCGCGCCGGTCACCAGAACCTTCACTATAGCCTCCCGTCCACCGTGTCCATTGGAAGCATGTCCCCGATGTTGCAGATCAATCCTGCAAAGCAGTCACTAGAGAAAGTACAGCACCCCGACCACCGCGGCCGAGGTCATGGTGATGAGGTAGGGAATTGCCATCCACACCATCCTGAAATAGGACAGACGTATCAGCGGCGCCAGCGCCGACGTCAGCAGGAACAGGAAGGCCGCCTGGCCGTTTGGCGTCGCAATGCTGGGGATGTTGGTGCCGGTATTGATCGCCACCGCCAGCATGTCGAAGGCGTCGCGGTTGATCTCGCCCCGCTCGAAGGCGCCCTTGATCTCGCTGATCCAGATCGACGCCACGAACACGTTGTCGCTGATGGCCGATAGCAGGCCCGATGCCGCAAACAGCGCGATCGCCTCGGCGCGGCCTTCAAGGGTCAGCACCCATTCCAGGATCGGGTCGAACAGGTGCTGGTGGTGGATCTCGCCTACGATGACGAAGAACACGACCAGCAGGGCCGTGAATGGCAGCGCTGCTTCGAAGGCCTTGCCAATGCGGCCTTCCTCGACGACCCCGGTGAACGACGTGGCCAGTACGATGACCATCAGGCCGATGATGCCGACTTCGGCCCAGTGGGAAGCCAGCGCGACGATAAGCAGCAAGGCAACAGCCGCCTGGACGATCATCACCTGGCGGTGAGAGTCCGTCATCTTGGCGTCTTCCTGCCGCTCGTACTCCGCCAGGATCGCCCGTACGTTGTCGGGCATCTCGACCCCGTAGCTGAACCAGCGAAGCTTCTCGACCAGGACACAGGTCAGCAGCCCGGCCACCACCGTTGGAATCGTGACCGGCGACATCTCGATCGCGAACTGGACGAACTGCCATCCGGCCTCCTGGCCGATGAGCAGGTTCTGCGGCTCGCCCACCAGCGTGCAGACGCCACCGATGGTGGTGCCGATGGCGCCGTGCATCATCAGGTTCCTGAGGAAGGCGCGAAAGTCGTCGAGTTCGTTGCGCCAGGAATCCTGGACTTCGTCGTCGGTGCTCTCGTCGTGGGAGTCCTGATGCGCCTGCTTGCCCGAAGCGACCCGGTGATAGACGCCGTAGAAACCGCCAGTGACCGTGATCATCACGGCGAGCACCGTCAGCGCATCCAGGAAGGCCGACAGCACCGCACCCGCCAGGAGCAGCACGAAGGCCAGCAGCGTCTTGGATTTCACCAGCACCAGCAGCTTGGTGAAGATATAGACCAGCACCTCGCGCAGGAAATAGATGCCGGCCACCATGAACATCAGCAGCAGGATGACGGGCAGGCCGGCCTGGACCTCATGGTAAATCTCGTGCGGCGTGACCAGGCCGAGTATCACCGCCTCGATGGCCAGCAGGCCACCCGGCTGCAGCGGGTAGCACTTCAACGCCATCATCAGTGTGAAGATGAACTCGAACAACAGTACCCAGCCGGTGATCACGGGGCCGGCCGCAATCAACAGGATCGGGTTGGCCGCCAGGAAGCCGATGATGGTCAGCTTGTACCAGTCGGGCGAGTGCCCGAGGAAGTTGTGCAGGAACGCGGCGGGAAGCGACTTCGGCACGACTGTCTCCGTTCAGCCGGCCAGGTCGCGAAACAGCACGCGCCCACCCGCCGCCTTGCTGACAGCATCGAGCGAACGCTCGTGGGCGACAAGTTCAGCCTTGGTGGCACGCAGCACCGGGATCCGGGTCGTGCCGCGCTCGACGCGAACCACCGTCGTGTGCCCGGCGGCGTCCATAGCGTCGGCCTCGAGCGTCAGCGCACCCTGGCCGCCGGTCATCGCGAGGTAGACGTCGGTGAGGATTGTCGCGTCGAGCAGGGCGCCGTGATATTCCCGCCTGGAGCTGTCCACCGAGTAACGCTTGCACAATGCGTCGAGGCTGTTGCGCTGGCCCGGGTGCAGCTGGCGCGCCAGCGCAAGCGTGTCCAGCACCGGGCAGAGGTCGCTCATGCTGCCGCGCGGCGGCTTCAGTCGCGCCAGTTCCGCGTCGAGGAAGCCAATGTCGAAGGCGGCGTTGTGGATGATCAGCTCGGCGTCGCGCACAAATTCCAGGAATTCCTCCGCGACGTCGAGGAAGCGCGGCTGGGAGGACAGGAATTCGCTGCTGATGCCGTGGACCGCGAGCGCGCCCGGGTCCACTTCACGGTCGGGGCACAGGTACTTCTGGAAGTTGCGCCCGGTGGGACGGCGGTCCTTGAGCTCGATGCAGCCGATTTCTATGACCCGGTGGCCCTGGCTGACCTCGAGGCCCGTGGTTTCGGTATCCAGGACGATCTGGCGCATGGGGCGGGATTGTAACCCCTATCCGCCGGACAGCTCATCAATACCGCGGTTCGCCAGCGCATCTGCCCGGTCGTTCTCCGGGTGACCGGAATGTCCCTTGACCCAGTGCCATTCAATGCTGTGCTGCTGCGAGAGCTCGTCGAGCCGTTGCCACAGGTCCTGGTTCTTCACCGGCTTGCGGTTGGCAGTCTTCCAGCCGCGCGCGTGCCACTGTGGCAACCACTCGGTGATGCCCTGGCGCACGTATTGCGAGTCGGTATAGAGCGCAACGCTGCAAGGCCGCTTGAGCGCCTCGAGGGCGCGAATCGCGGCCGTCAGCTCCATGCGATTGTTGGTGGTCGCGGCCTCGCCACCATGCAGCTCGCGCTCGTGGGCGCCGGCACGCAGCACGACCCCCCAGCCACCGGGACCCGGATTGCCGCGGCAGGCGCCGTCGGTGAAGATCTCGACCTCGGTCACGTACCGACCCGGGTGGTGGGTTCAGCCAGGCCACCGAGGACGGTCGGCCGCGCGCGGAACTGCGGGCGCAAGGGCGTCATCGAGTAGACCCGCTTCTTTGCACGCAACAGATAGGCACCGGAAAGCCGCGGCCAGACCATTCGACCTGCCGTTTCGGCCCAGCGACCAGCACGTCCACTTTGTGCGCGCGGGAACGGCAGCGTGTACAGGAAACGCATGGCCGGATCCACGTCGAAGCTCAGCAACTTCAGCCAGTCGGCCAGCCGCCGTTCCATCAGGAACCTGGCCAGGCCCGGGGGAAATCCGCCGCCCGCCAGGCGATGACGAGTGGCCCAGCTGCCCAGCGGCTCGAAGCCCAGCATGACCAGCGAGCCTTCCGCGGTCAGCACGCGCTCGGCTTCACGCAGGACCTGGTGCGGATCCTCGGCAAACTCGAGCGTATGAGGCAGTATCAACGCATCAATGCTGTCCGACTGGATCGGCAGGCTGGCCGGATCGGAGCGGATCACTCCCACCGGATCGCCGGCAGCGGCGAGCAACGCGCGGCGCTGTGTGCGGGCAAGATCGAGAAACAGGCCTGGGGGGCCCCATGCACCCACCTGCAGGCATTGCACGCCGAACACGCATTCCAGCGCCTCGGCCATCGCGGCGCGCTCCTGGTCGAGCAGCGCCCCGCCCAGCGGATCGTTGAGCCATTTGGCCAGCGCGGAAGCTTCATCTTGCATGCATATGAGCATACCCTGTCGGGCACGTTCCGGGTTCGTGAACCAGGGGGTGGCATTTGGATGGCCGGACCGCTTTAATACGCGCCAATTGATATCCGGCCACCGGGGAACCGAACAGACCCGTCATGCTGACCGTCACCCCTGTACGCGCATTCGCCGACAACTACCTGTGGCTGGTCCAGGGGCTCGCCGATGCGTCGCGAACGGCGGTGGTGGATCCGGGCGACGCACAAGCGGTGCTCACCGCGCTCGAGCAGTCCGGCCTGTCGCTCGACGCCATCCTCGTGACCCATCACCACCCGGACCATGTCGGCGGCGTGGCCGAACTGGTCGAGCGAACCGGTGCGCGAGTTTTCGGGCCGGCCGCCGAGCGCGTGCCAGCCGTCAGCACGCCGGTTCGCGGCGGTGACGAGGTGGTGCTGGACTCGCTTGGCCTGCGATTTGCCGTGCTCGATGTGCCGGGTCATACGGCCGGGCACATCGCCTATTACGGTCACGGCGCCCTGTTCTGCGGCGACACGCTGTTCAGCGGCGGCTGCGGACGCCTGTTCGAGGGCACGCCCGAGCAAATGCTCGCCTCGCTGGATGTGCTGGCCGCCCTGCCTGACGACACACGGGTCTTCTGCGCTCACGAATACACGCTCTCCAACCTGCGTTTCGCCATGACGGTCGAGCCCGACAATGCCGACCTGCACGTGTGGCAGGGCGAAGCCGCCAGCCTGCGCGAGCGCGACGTCCCCACCGTACCGACGACCATCGGCCGCGAGAAGCGAATCAATCCTTTCCTGCGCAGCCGAACCGACGGTGTACGCCGCTCCGCCGAGGCCCATGCCGGAGCCAGCCTCGCCTCTCCGGTCGCCGTGTTCGCGGAGATCCGTCGCTGGAAGGACGGCTTCCGATGAACCGCCGGCTCCGGCAGACGGGATTGCGACAGCCGGCGGTTCATCTGGTGGCTGCGGGGCTCGCTTTACTGATAGCGGCCTGCGCCCAGACTCCGACCGAGCCGGTCTCCTCCCTGCCCGATAAGGTCATCCGCAATACCCCGAGCGCCACGTCCACCGCGGAGCCCCGGCCACTGCCAGTGCCCGCGCTGCGGGCGCCGCTGCACGACGAGCTGCCGCCGACGCCGGTCGCGATTGGCGATGTCATGGACCGCATCCGCGCCGGTGCGCAGCTGCCCGATGTCGACCACCCGTGGGTCCGGGCCGAATTCGACTGGTACATCCGCAACGGCGAGTACATGGGCCGCGTCTTCGCACGGGCGCAGCGCTACCTGTATTTCATCGCCAACGAGGTCGAGGCGCGCGGCCTGCCAATGGAGCTGGCGCTGTTGCCGGTGGTCGAAAGCGCGTTCAATCCGTTCGCCTATTCGCGCAGCCAAGCGTCCGGCCTGTGGCAGTTCATTCCCGGTACCGGCAAGCGCTACGAGCTGAAGCAGGACTGGTGGCAGGACCAGCGACGCGACGTGATCGAATCCACCCGCGCGGCGCTCGACTACCTGACCTACCTGAACCAGAAATTCGACGGCGACTGGATGCTCGCGATTGCGGCCTACAACTACGGCGGCGGCAACGTCAGTCGCGCAATCCGCCGCAACCAGCAGCTCGGCCGCGGCACCGATTTCTTCTCGCTGTCGCTGCCGAGGGAGACCCGGGCCTACGTACCGAAGCTGCTGGCATTGAGCCGCATGCTGCGCCAGGCCGATATCTATGGCCTGCCGCTGCCGGTCATCCCCGACGCAGCCTACTTCCAGGTGGTCGACACCGGCGGGCCCGTCGACCTGAGGCTGGCGGCGGAACTGGCCGGAGTCGACGTCGAGGAGCTACATGCGCTCAACGCCGGCTGGAACCAGTGGGTCACCGGCCCGGATGGCCCGCACCGGCTGCTGGTACCGGCGGTGGTGGCTGACCAGTTCGTGCCGCGCTTCGCCGCGCTGGAGCCGGCCCAGCGGGCCGGACTGACGCCCTACAGCGTTGCCAGCGGCGACACCCTGACGGGACTCGCCAAGCACTACCAGGTGCCGGCATCGTTCCTGCAGAGCGTCAACGGTATCAACGGCTCGGAGCTCAGCATCGGTACCGAGTTGTATGTCCCCGGTCGCGATGTGGCGCCTTTGCGCAAGGGCCTGGTGCGTGCCGCCACCTCGCAGCACACGGTGCGCTCGGGCGACACCCTGTGGGGGATTTCGCGCCGCTACGGCATGAGCGTCGGCGAGCTGGCCCGGGTCAACGGGATCAGCACCAAGAGCACGCTGCGGCCCGGCCAGAAACTCGCGGTGCGACCGCCGGCGACGGGCGGCGTCTCCGTCAGCGTCGCCCAGGCCGGCGAGCCGCGCAAGATCAATTACAAGGTACGCAAGGGTGATACCCTCTCGGGCATCGCCCGGCGCTTCGATGTCTCGGTGCGCGAATTGCAGGCCTGGAACCGCATGTCCAGCAATACCAGCATCCGCGCAGGCCAGCGGCTGACCATTCACGTTGACGGCAGTCGCGATTACGGCGGCTGAAGAACACGGAGAAAAACCGATCATGGGATTCCTCGCCGGCAAGAAGGCGTTGATCGTCGGGCTCGCCACCGACCGGTCCATTGCATGGGGCATCGCCCAGGCGATGAAGCGCGAGGGCGCGGAGCTCGCCTTTACCTACCAGAACGACCGGATCAAGGATCGCGTGGTGGACCTCGCTACGCAGCTCGGTTCGAAAATCATCATGCCCATGGATGTCAGCCTCGACGAGGAAATCGACACCGCGTTCCAGGGGCTTGGCTCCGCCTGGGACGGTCTGGACATCATCGTCCACGCGGTGGCTTTTGCACCGCGCGAGGCGCTGACGGGCGGCTTCGTGGACGCCACCACGCGCGAGAATTTCCGCATGGCGCACGACGTCTCGAGCTACAGCCTGACCGCGCTGGCCCGGGCTGGTGCGCCGATGATGGCAGGGCGGGCCGGGGCGCTGCTGACCTTGTCCTATCTGGGCGCCGTGCGTTCGGTACCGGCTTACAACGTGATGGGACTGGCCAAGGCCAGCCTGGAGGCAAACGTGCGCTTCCTGGCTGCAGACCTGGGTCCCAGGGGCATCCGCAGCAATGCCATATCGGCTGGCCCCATCAAGACCCTCGCGGCGGCCGGCATACCGGGCTTCCGCAAGATGCTGCACCACGTAGCCAATGCGGCGCCGCTCAGGCGCAACGTCACCACCGATGAAGTCGGCAACGTCGCGGCCTTCCTGTGCTCGGACCTCGCTTCCGGCATCACCGGCGAGGTCGTCTACGTGGACGCCGGCTACAGCCAGGTGGGGATGAGCTTCGAGGAATAATCGGCGTCAGTCCTCACGCGCGAGCCACGCAAGAGGGAACAGTCCCTTCTGGGGATAGTCCCTGCGAGTGGCCTAGTGCTGCCCCAGGATATTCTTCTCGCCCTCGAGACGAGCCACGATTACCGCTGCGGTGGCATCGCCCGCCACGTTGACCGCGGTGCGCGCCATGTCGAGCACCCGGTCAAAGACGAACAGCACGCCAATCGCCTCCGGCGGCAGGCCGACAGCCGTCAGGATCACCGCGATTGCCACCAGCGAGGCGGCCGGAATGCCCGCCACGCCGATCGACGTGACCAGCGCCAGCAGTACCACCGTGAACTGCGTGAACAGTCCCATGTCCACGCCATAGGCCTGGGCGAGGAACAGCACCGCGGCGCATTCGTACAGTGCAGTGCCGTTCATGTTGATGGTCGCGCCAAGCGGCACCACGAAGCTCGAGATCTTGTTCGATACGCCGGCGCGGGTCTCGATGCAATCGAGGGTGACCGGCACGGTGGCCGATGACGAGGCAGTGGAAAAGGCCGTCAGCAGCGCCGGCGCCATGGCGGGATAGAGCGGCCAGGGCCTCAGGCCCGTGCTCATGCGGATGAACAACGGCAGCGTCACAAACATGTGGATCGCGAGGCTCGCCAGCACGCAGGCCGCAAAAATCGCCAGCGGACCGGCCGCCGCGAGGCCGGCCTTGGCCACGACCTTGGCGACCAGGCCGAAGACACCGATGGGTGCCAGGGTCATGACCCACTCGGTCATCTTGGTCATGACCTCGAAAACGCCCTTCCAGAACGACACCAGCATCTGGCCGTGGACCGGCCCGATGCGGGTGATGAAGAAGCCGAAAAGCAGGCTGAAGAAGATGATCGACAGGATGCCGCCATTGTTGCTGGCGGCCGCGAAGACGTTCTCCGGCACCATGCGGATGAAGATTTCGACGATATCACCGGCGTCGCGGTCGCCGATCAGCGAGGCCACTGTCTCTCGATCGGCCTCGAGCGCCATCATGTCTCCGGCCGGCCGGCCCTCGGCGATGCCAGGCTTGACGATGTTGATGATCGACAGGCCGAGCACGATGGCTGCCAGGCTGGTGGCGGCATAAAAGAAGATGGTGCGACCGCCCAGCCTGCCGAGCGACTCGCTCGAGCCGATGCCCGCCACCCCGACGATCATTGACGACGCGATCAACGGCACGATCAGCATCTTCAGCGCATTCAGGAACAGGCGCCCGACGAAATCGAACACGCTGTAGAAAGTGACGCCGAGGACGCCGCCTTCCTCCCCGGCAAGCAGACCGGCGATGACCGCGACGCCAATTGCGATCAGGATCTGCCAATGCAGCGCGAGGCGCCCGCCGTTCGCCTTCGTCATGCTCTCCCCCCTTCACACTCGGCCCGATCGGCGAGCGCCGGAGTTGCGGCGCCCTGCCCGGTCATTCGAACAGCTGCGGGTTCACCTTCACTTCGGCCTGCGAGCGAAGCTTGGTCACATATACCGACGCGTCACGGAGGCTGGATGCGTCGCGAGCCGTGCGCATGGCCTCGGCACGCTGTGCCGGCGACAACGACGCGGGCGAACCCGGGCGGACGTAGGTCACCGTCCATACCGCCGTGTCGCCGCTCGCCAGTCCGGTCGTGCCGTAGAGAGGCGAGCCCGCTGGAGCACCGGCCCTGAAAGCCGCGGCGATGATTTCTGACGGCACGGCAGCCTCGCCTCGGCGCACGAACCGCGGCGTCGCGCTGGTCGGTTCGGTCGCCCCGACCGGTAACCACGGCCTTGCCGCGCCGTTCCATTCGGCACCGGCGGCAAGTTCTTCGGCCAGGGCGGCGGCGCGCTCGCTGGCCGCCTGCCGCGCCATCTCGGCCTCGAGCGCCGCGGTCACCTCGGCCCGGACTTCGTCCAGCGGCCGGTCGCGCGGCGGCTCGTGCGCGACGACCTTGATGGCCACCACACGCCCGGGGGCAACTTCGAGGGTCCGCAACTGCGCCCCGCTCAGTACGTCGGGGCTGAATACCGCGTCCACGAGTGTGGGCGCGTTCCCGAGTTCGCCGCCACCAGCGCGCGTGAATCCCTCCACGCTCCTGATTTCGAGCGCCAGGGACTCGGCCACCCGCTGCAGATCACCACCAGCCTCGAACGCCTCGGTATCGAGCTGGTCCTGCATGTCGCCGAACAGTCGCTCCGACTCGGCCAGACGGTATTCAGGCTCGAGCTCCGGCCGGACTGCCTCGAACGACTTCACTTCGCCCGCTTCCACGGCCTCGAGCTTGATCACGTGCCAGCCGAACTCGGTCCTGACCGGCCCCTTGATCTCGCCCGGCTGCATCGACCACATGGCGTCGCCGAACGGCCCGACGAAAGCGCTCTTCTCCGCCCATCCCAGGTCGCCGCCCTGCGACGCAGAGCCGGGATCCTGTGATAGCTCGGCAGCCAGACCGGAGAAATCCTCGCCGGCCACGGCACGATCGTAGGCGACCCGGGCCCGCGCCTCGGCCGCAGCATCGTCGCCATCGGGGGTAATCAGGATGTGGCGCGCGCGCCGGCGCTCAATGGCGGTGTAGCGGTCGAGGTTGTCCTCGTAATAGGCCCGCAATGCCTCCTCGGTCACCTGCACGCCGGCTGCCAGGTCGGCCAGGTCGAGCTCGATGTATTGCAGGTTGGCCCGTTCCTCGGTCTGGTAGCTGGTCCTGTTGCGCTCATAGAACTCCGTGACCGCCGCATCGTCCGGCCTCACCTGGTCGAGGAAGTGTGCTGCTGGAACCACCACCCAGGCGATCTCGCGTGCTTCGTTGAGCAACGCTTCGCGCCTGGCGAACTCCTGCGGCAGCACGATCGAGGAGGCATAGATGCCGCGATCCAGCTGGCGCGCGGCGAGCAGCTGCTTCTGCTGCGCCTCGAAGACGGTCGGCTCGAGGTTAGCCGACCTCAGCGCTGCGTAGTACGCGTCCTTGGAGAATTTTCCGTCGACCTGGAAGGCCGGAATCTCCTTGAGCATCTCCACGACGTCGGCGTCGCTGGCGCGGAATCGCAGCTCGCTCGTGCGCTGCCGGATCAGCTGGTTGCGGATGGCCCGGTCGAGGACATCCTGCTTGACCTGCTCTCGTAGCTCGGCAGGCATCTCGGCACCGCCGAGGGCGACCTGGTAGCGAGTGATCTCTTCCTGGTAGTCCTGGCGGACCTCGGTGGCGCTCAGTTCCTCACCATTGACCTCGATCCCCTGGCTCGAGCTGAGTCCGCCGACACTGACGAACTCAACGCCCCAGAAGATGAATACCACGGCCAGCGCGCCGAGGATGATCATGGCGAAGACGCCCTTCAGATTGTCGTGGATGGCCTGCAGCATGTCCGGTTAGCCCGATTGGTGTTGGCCCCCGGGGGGCCGCGGCACGGGCCACGGCGCATCGCGGGAAGCGGTGTTGCAAAGGGCGCTAGGGTACCACGCGGGGCAGCATTTCTGCGGCGGAAGAGCTGCCGTGCAGCGCTCTCACAAAGGGACTGTCCCCAGAGGGGACTGTCCCCTTGCGCTAAAGGCGCCGCCTGGCACCAGCAGAGCGGATGCAAGTACCATCGTCGGTCGGCGGCAGCGCGCGGGAGCCCGACCTTGCCTGGCCAATGGCATTTCTGGATCGATCGAGGCGGCACCTTCACTGATGTCGTGGCGCGCCGGCCCGACGGCACCCTGGTCACCCGCAAGCTGCTCTCGGAGTGCCGGGAGCGTTATGCAGACGCAGGACTGCAGGCGATTCGCGACCTCCTGGCCCTGGCGCCCGGCGCACCGGTCCCGGCTGAGCAGGTTGCGTCGATCCGGATTGGCACCACGGTGGCCACCAATGCGCTGCTCGAGCGCAAGGGCTGCCGCACGGCGCTGGTCACGACCCGCGGCTTCGGCGACGCGCTGCGTATCGGTTACCAGAATCGCCCGCGACTGTTCGACCGCCAGATCGTCCTGCCCGAACTGCTGTACGAGCGGGTGATCGAGGCAGATGAGCGGATCGGCGCGAACGGCGAGCTCGTCGAGCCGCTCGGGGTGGAAGCCGCCGAGTCGCAGCTGCGCGAGGCCTACGTTGCCGGCATCCGCTCCTGTGCGATCTGCCTCCTGCACGGCTACCGTCATCCAGGCCACGAGCGGGTGCTGGCCGGCATCGCGCGCCGCATCGGTTTCGACCAGGTGTCCGTGAGCCACGAGGTCAGTCCGCTGATGAAACTCGTGGGGCGCGGCGACACCACCGTCGTCGATGCTTATCTGTCACCGATCCTCAGGCGCTACGTGGAAGGAATTGCGGCCGATCTCGACAGCTCCGGCGGCTCCATCCGGCTGATGTTCATGCAGTCCTCCGGTGGGCTTGCCGACGCGCGGGCCTTCGCCGGCAAGGACGCGATCCTGTCCGGCCCGGCCGGGGGCGTGGTCGGCATGGTCGAAACCGCGCGACGGGCTGGATTCGAGCGCGTGATCGGTTTCGACATGGGCGGCACCTCGACCGACGTTTCGCATTACGCCGGCAACTTCGAGCGCAGTTTCGACACCCTGGTGGCCGGAGTGCGGATGCGCGCACCGATGATGCAGATTCATACGGTCGCCGCCGGTGGCGGATCCATCCTGCGTCATGACGGCTCGCGCCTGCGCGTCGGGCCGGACTCTGCCGGCGCCGATCCGGGCCCGGCCTGTTATCGTCGCGGCGGCCCGCTCACCGTGACCGATGCCAATGTCATGGTCGGCAAGATCCGGCCAGAGTTCTTTCCGGCGCTCTTCGGGCCGGATGGCGACCAGCCGCTCGACGTCGAACGCGTGCAGCAACTTTTCGGGGAGCTCGCCAGGGAATCGGCAATGGAGCCAGTCGCCCTGGCGGATGGCTTCCTGCAGATTGCTGTCGACAACATGGCCCGGGCCATCAAGAAGATTTCGGTGCAGCGCGGTCATGACGTGTCGCGCTACGCGCTGGTCTGTTTTGGTGGGGCCGGCGGACAGCATGCCTGCCAGGTGGCTGACGCACTCGACATCCGCAAGGTGTTCATTCACCCACTCGCGAGCGTGCTGTCAGCCTATGGCATCGGGCTGGCCGACGTCCGGGTAACGCGCCAGCGTGCAGTCGAGGCAACACTCGAGCCGCAGGCAATCGATGGCCATCGCCAGCTGCTGGACGAACTGGCATGCGAGGCCGAGGCGGCGGTCATCGAGCAGGGCGTTCCCGCCAGCAGGATCCGCTGCGAGCGACGCCTTTTCGTAAAATACCAGGGCACCGACACGCCGCTCGAACTCGACTTTGCAGACCATCTGCAGCTAGTCATGGCATTCGAGACCCGTCACCAGCGGGAATTCGGCTATCTGAGCCGCGAAACGCCACTGGTGGTCGAGAGCCTGCTGGTTGAAGCCATTGGCACGGTCGACACGCCGGCGGGCAAAGAGCCGGCTGCCCGCGGTAAACGACGGCCAGACCTCACCGCCAGGGAACGGAGCAGGTTCTTCTGCAGCGGCGCCTGGTGTGACTGCACGATCACGCACTGGCGGGACTTCGCTGCAGACGAGGCGCTCGACGGACCGGCCATCATCATCGAACCGAATTCGACCGTGGTCGTCGAGCCGGGCTGGCGCGCATCCCTCGGCGCCGAAGGCGAACTCCTGCTGCAGCGGACCGTGCCGCTCGAGCGTGCCCGGGCAGTTGGCACAGATGCAGACCCGGTGCTGCTCGAGATTTTCAACAACCTGTTCATGTCGATCGCCGAACAGATGGGCGTGACGCTGGAGCGCACCGCATCGACGATCAACATCAAGGAACGCCTGGACTTCTCCTGCGCCTTGTTTGATGGCAGCGGTGCACTGGTCGCCAATGCGCCGCACATGCCGGTACACCTGGGTTCCATGTCCACCAGCGTCCGCACGGTGATTGACCGCAACGCGCCGATGCACCCCGGCGACGTCTACGTTCTCAACGATCCCTACCATGGCGGTACGCATCTGCCCGACATCACGGTCGTGGCACCGATGCACATCCCCGGCCGTGCAGAACCGCTGTTCTATGTCGCCGCGCGCGGACACCACGCCGACGTTGGCGGCAAGTCGCCCGGATCGATGCCGGCAGACTCGCGGACGGTCGAGGAGGAAGGCGTGCTGATCGACAACTTCCTGCTGGTCCGCGGCGGCAGCTTCGACGAAGCGGGTATTCGCGCCCTGCTCGCCCGCGGGCCCCACCCGGCCCGCAATCCCGACCAGAATGTCGCCGACCTCAGGGCCCAGGTTGCCGCCTGTCGCCGCGGCCTGCGCGAAATCCTGCGCATGGTGGATGGCTTCGGACTGGACGTGGTGCAGGCCTACATGCGGCATGTTCAGGACAATGCCGAGGAAAGCGTGCGGCGGCTGATCGATGCGTTGCACGACAGCGAGTTTGCCTGCGAAACCGACCAGGGATGCCGGGTCGCGGTGAGAATTCGCGTCGACCGGGCCGGACGCGGCGCAACGATCGACTTCACCGGCACCAGCCCGCAGCAATCGTCGAATTTCAACGCACCGTCGGCGGTGACCCGAGCTGCCGTGCTGTACGTATTGCGCTGCATGGTTGACGAGGAGATCCCCATGAACGAGGGCTGCCTGCGGCCGATAACGCTGGTCATCCCGAAGCGTTCGATGCTCTCGCCTGCTTCACCTGCGGCGACGGTGGCCGGCAACGTCGAGACCAGCCAGGTCGTCACCGATGCCCTGTTCGGCGCCCTGGGTGCGATGGCCGCCTCGCAGGGGACCATGAACAACTTGACCTTCGGCAACGACGAGTTCCAGTACTACGAGACGATCTGCGGCGGTGCAGGAGCCGGGCCGGGTTTCGATGGGGCCTCGGCGGTCCACACTCACATGACCAACTCGCGCATGACCGACCCGGAAGTGCTGGAGTGGCGGTTCCCCATAAGGTTAGAGGCATTCACGATCCGCCACGGCACCGGCGGCGCCGGGCGCTGGCACGGCGGTGACGGCGTCGTCCGCCGGCTGCACTTTCTGGAACGCGCGTCGGCGTCGATCTTGAGCGGCCGTCGCAGGGTCGCGCCACACGGGCTGGCCGGCGGTGAGCCGGGCGCCCTGGGTGTCAACACCGTGGTCCGGGCGAACGGCGTGGTCGAGCAGCTGGCAGGATGTGATTCGCGCGAAATGAACCCGGGCGACGTGTTCGTGATCGAGACGCCGGGGGGAGGTGGGTATGGGGATGCCGGGCGGTAAACCGCCAGCATGCGACAGGCCCGGGAAGACCGGGCCCGTCGCGTTACTCGAAGCTCGAAAAGTGGCGGAGCGGACGGGACTCGAACCCGCGACCCCCGGCGTGACAGGCCGGTATTCTAACCAACTGAACTACCGCTCCAAGACTGGTGGGTGCTGCAGGTTTCGAACCTGCGACCTTCGCCTTGTAAGGGCGACGCTCTCCCAGCTGAGCTAAGCACCCGCTGACCGGCCAACCGGCCCCTGGGAGGCGCGCAAATATACGGCATTGAAGGCGTGGTGCCAAGGAGATGAACCGACACTAGGCGCTTTCGGAGGCCCCGCTGACTAGCGCCCGCAATGGCTCCGTATCGGCAAACCCGGTCTCTGCGTCCAGCTGCGCGTGCATGCCAAGCAAGGTCGCCTCCAGCGAGTTGCGCAACGCTTCAAGGCTTGCGGCATCGATCTTGGGCGGTACCTCGAAGGGCTCGCCGAAGCGTACATGGATCTCCGCGCCGAATCTCGGGATGACGCTCCGATCCCAGGAATTCTTCCATATCCACGGATTGCGGGTCGAAGCCGCCACCGGCAGCACCAGGCCGCCCGTCTTCTGCGCCAGCGTCAGGACGCCGAACTGCGCGATACCGCGAGGCCCGCGGGAACCGTCCACGGCCAGGCAGGATCCCAGTTTCCGGTCCTCCCGCTGGGCCTTGATCATTTCTACCAGGGCCCTCGCCCCGCCCTTGCCCGACGAGCCGCGCGCGACCCTGAAGCCCAGCCCTTCCTCCAGGCGCGCCATGGCCTCGCCGTCGCGGCTCTGCGAGCACATCAGGATCCAGCGGCCGCGTCCGGGCCGGCTGAAGTAGTAAAGCAGCGGGAAGGTCCGCGCGTGCAGAAAGGCGCCCACCAGGGGCCGCTCGCCAGCGGCAAGACGCTCAAATTCGGCGAAGCCGGGCGCAACGTAGTTCCACGACCGGCCGAAACCGCGGTAGATGCGCAGCACGATTGGCGGCAGCACCTTGTGGAGCAGAAAGCGCCGGATCGGCTTGCGTCGCTTCAGGACGGCTCCCCTGGCACCACCTGCCCCTTGCGCCCGCCGGTCGCGTGGGCGGAAGAGAAACCCCCGCTCGCCATGGCGCCAACGATGGCCAGTTCGCCGGCCAGGGCGACCACCGCGCATATCTCAGCGAACTTGCGGGCCCGGCCGGCACCGACACATCCGAGCATGCCGAGGCATTCCTGCGCCGTCGGCAAGTGCGTACCCCCACCGACGGTGCCCACAATCAGGTTGGGCAGGGTCACCGAAGCGTACAGGTCGCCGTCACGCGTGACCTCGATGCGAGTCAGCGCGGTCGTGGCCTCGGCAACGCAGGCCACGTCCTGCCCGCAGGCGATGAAAAGTGCCGCCAGCGCATTGGCGACGTTGCCCTGCAGGCCGACGGCTCCGGTCTGGACAGCGCCATTGGTCGCCTGTCGCCAGGCGCGCGCGGCTTCCTCCGGCGCGGCCCGCCAGTAGCGCCCGTATTGGCGAGCCGGGAGAATGATCTCGGCACTGGCATTGCGTCCCCGCGGCGCACGGAAGGACATCGCCGAGGCCCGCTTGTCGCCAGACAGCACGGACTCGACCAGCCAGCTGGCCGGCGTAATCGGGGCCGCTTCCAGCAGCTGCCGGCAGGTGGCTTCCGCGGCCGCGGTGACCATGTTCTGCCCGGCCGCATCGCCGGTCGTGAACTCGAGCAACAGGTAGACCGTGTTGCCGACGATATGCGAGTGCATGCCGAGGAGCCGGCAATAGCGCGAGGTGCCGGCGGTGGTCGCCGCGACGAGTTCCTGCTGCGACGCCAGCCAGGTCGCGAACCGGCCGGCCTCCTCCAGCGAAGCGAACTCGAAGCACGGCGCGCGTTGCACCTGTTCGCCGCTGCACAGCGCCGCCGTGCCGCCGCTGCGGTTCATCGCGTTGAAGGCATGCTGGTAGGACGCTACCAGCGTCCCTTCGCTGGTTGCGAGCGGGATGAAAAATTCGCCTTGGGCCGCAGCGCCATGGATTCTCACCGGTCCCGCGATCCCAAGCGGGACGCGCGCGAATCCAATGAATCCTTCGATGCTACCCTTTAGGGTGGATGAGTCGATCGCAGGGCCTACGCCCGCGATCTGGTCGATCTGGCAGCCTTGCTCGCGCAGCCGATCCTGACGTGCCTCAACGGCCGCGGCAGAGCAGTCGGTCGTGGCAGGCAGGCGCTTCGCCGGCCGGTCGGCCGGGCTGTCGTTGTCTGGCGCGTTGCTCATCAGTGAATTGTGACCCAAACCGGGCACCGGGAGCGAGTTGCGCTGACTGGGCCAGGCGGTCTCCAGGCCGCCAGAGAGGGGCAGACCCGGTCAGGTCTGCCCCCTGGAGCCCAATCAATGCGCCTGCAGTGGCTTGGCTGCCCGCTTGGCGGACCGCCGACGGGCCTTGGCCACCTCCGGTGGCGCCCCCTGCGTCGCCCCGGCAAGCGGCTGCGGCGGATGCTCGAGCGCAACGTCGAGTACCTCGTCGATCCACTTCACGGGACGAATGTCGAGCTTGCCCTTGATGTTATCGGGAATTTCCACCAGATCCTTCTCGTTCTCGCTCGGGATCAGCACAGTGGTGATGCCGCCGCGATGGGCCGCAAGCAGTTTCTCCTTCAGGCCCCCGATCGGCAGCACCTCGCCGCGCAGCGTGATCTCGCCGGTCATGGCGACGTCGGCACGCACCGGGATTCGTGTCAGCGCCGAAACCAACGCCGTGCACATGCCGATACCCGCGCTCGGTCCATCCTTGGGCGTGGCGCCCTCCGGTACGTGCACGTGCACGTCCATCTTCTGGTGGAAGTCGGGCTCGAGCCCGATCAGTGCAGCCCGACTGCGTACTACCGTCATGGCCGCCTGGATGGACTCCTGCATCACCTCGCCGAGCTGGCCGGTGTACTGCAGCTTGCCCTTGCCGGGCACCACGGCCGACTCGATGGTCAGCAGCTCGCCGCCGACCTCGGTCCACGCCAGCCCCGTCACCTGGCCGATGCGGTTCGCCTCCTCGGCCTTGCCGTAGCGGAAGCGCTTCACGCCCAGAAACTTGTCGATGTTCTTCGGGGTGACCGACACTACCTTGGTCTGTGGCTCGAGCAGGATCTGCTTGACCGCCTTGCGGCAGATCCTGGCCGCCTCGCGCTCGAGGCTGCGCACGCCCGATTCGCGCGTGTAGTGGCGGATGATCTCGGTGATCGCCGGATCGGACACCTTGAGCTCCTCCTTCTTCAGGCCATTCTGCTTGACCTGTTTGGGCAGCAGGTAGCGCCTGGCGATGTTGAGCTTTTCGTCTTCCGTGTACCCGGGCAGGCGGATGACCTCCATGCGATCCAGCAATGGCGGCGGGATGTTCAGGGTGTTGGCGGTACAGACGAACATCACCTCGGACAGGTCAAAGTCGACCTCCAGATAATGGTCCGCGAAACTCGAGTTCTGCTCGGGATCCAGCACCTCGAGCAGCGCCGAGGACGGGTCACCGCGAAAATCCATCGACATCTTGTCCACTTCGTCCAGCAGGAACAATGGGTTGCGCACGCCCGTACGCGCCATGTTCTGCAGGATCTTGCCCGGCAGCGAGCCGATGTAGGTGCGCCGGTGACCGCGGATCTCGGCCTCGTCACGCACGCCACCCAGGGACATGCGCACGAACTTGCGGTTGGTGGCCCGCGCGATCGACTGGCCGAGCGAGGTCTTGCCCACGCCAGGCGGACCGACCAGGCAGAGAATCGGGCCCTTCAGGTTCTTCACCCGCTGCTGCACTGCCAGGTACTCGACGATGCGTTCCTTGACCTTGTCGAGGCCGTAGTGGTCCTCGTCCAGCACCTTCTGCGCCTGGGCGATGTCGAGGCGCACCTTGGTGCGCTTCTTCCAGGGCACCTTGACCAGCCAGTCGACGTAGTTGCGCACCACGGTCGCCTCGGCGGACATCGGTGACATCAGCTTGAGCTTGTTGAGTTCCGCGGTCGCCTTGGCCTTGGCTTCCTTGGGCATGCCGGCCTTGGCGATGCGCTTCTCCAGTTCGCCGATCTCGTTGGGCGCCTCCTCGATCTCGCCGAGCTCCTTCTGGATCGCCTTCATTTGCTCGTTGAGGTAATACTCGCGCTGGCTCTTCTCCATCTGGGACTTGACGCGACTGCGGATCTTCTTCTCGATCTGCAGGACTTCCATCTCGCCTTCGATGAGCGTCAGGATGTGCTCGAGACGCTGGCGCACGTCCTGGACCTCGAGGACCTTCTGCTTGTCGGCCAGCTTGAGCGCCATGTGCGCGGCGACCGTGTCGGCCAGCCGGCCGGGTTGCTCGATGCCAGCGAGCGAGGTGAGGATCTCGGGCGGGACCTTCTTGTTGAGCTTGACGTACTGTTCGAACTGCGAGACCACGCTACGGGTCAGCACGTCGATCTCGCGCTCGTCGTAGGTCTCCACGTCGGGCATCGCGGCCACTTCCGCGGAGAAGAATTCGCCCGCTTCCATGTTCTCGACGATGGCGCGGTCGACGCCTTCGACCAGCACCTTGACCGTGCCGTCAGGCAGCTTGAGCAGCTGCAGGATGGTCGCAACCGTGCCGACCACATACAGGTCCTTGGGCTTCGGGTCGTCGACGTCCGCCTGCTTCTGGGCGACCAGCAGGATCTGCTTGTCGCGGTTCATCGCCTCGTCGAGGGCGACGATCGACTTGTCCCGCCCGACGAACAGCGGGATCACCATGTGCGGGTAAACGACCACGTCGCGTAGTGGCAGGACCGGTATCCGCGGAACGGCTTCGGGCGGGGTCTTTGCGGGAACTTTATCGGTCACTTGAATATCCTCGTGCCAGCGGCCAGAAACACGCAGCCGCCTGGGTGCGCCTATCAAGGATACGACATGGGGGCAGGACGACCCAATGCAATAGGGCCGAAAATGGGGACAGTCCCCATTTCTTGTCGCCTCGGCGAATCAATAAGTTAGGAAAAGGGGACAGCCCCCATCTTCAATGCGTTGCGCGGCGGGCTTCCGGCTCGGCGACCTGTTCCTCGGCGCTTTTGTAGACGATGTACGGCTTGCTGTCGCCGGTGATCACCGACTCGTCCAGTACGACCTTGTCCACGTTCTTCATCGATGGCAGGTCATACATGATGTCCAGCAGGACGTTCTCGAGGATGGTCCTGAGCCCGCGGGCGCCGGTCTTGCGCTGCATCGCCTTCTTGGCGATCGCCAGCAACCCGTCGTCGCGGAACTCCAGGTCCACGCCCTCCATTTCGAACAGCCGCGCGTACTGCTTGGTCAGCGCGTTGCGCGGCTGGGTGAGGATGGTGATCAGGGCGCTCTCGTCGAGTTCCTCCAGGGTCGCAACCACCGGCAGGCGGCCGACGAATTCCGGGATCAGCCCGAACTTGATCAGGTCCTCGGGTTCCACGTCCTTGAACAGGTCGGTGCCCTGTGGCCGCTCGCTGGGGCTCTTGACCTCGGCCGCAAAGCCGATGCCGCCGTGCGCGCTGCGCCGCTCGATGATCTTCTCGAGGCCGGCGAATGCCCCGCCGCAGATGAACAGGATGTTGCCTGTGTCGACCTGCAGGAATTCCTGCTGCGGATGCTTGCGGCCGCCCTGCGGCGGCACCGAGGCGACCGTGCCCTCGATCAGCTTGAGCAGCGCCTGCTGGACGCCCTCGCCCGACACATCGCGGGTGATGGAGGGGTTGTCCGACTTGCGCGAGATCTTGTCGATTTCATCGATGTAGACAATGCCCGTCTGGGCCTTCTCCACGTCGTAGTCGCACTTCTGCAGCAGCTTCTGGATGATGTTCTCGACGTCCTCGCCGACGTAGCCAGCCTCGGTCAGGGTGGTCGCATCCGCGATCGTGAAGGGCACGTTCAGCAGCCGCGCAAGCGTTTCCGCCAGCAGCGTCTTGCCACAGCCGGTCGGGCCGATCAGCAGGATGTTGCTCTTGGCGATCTCGATCTCGGTGCGCTCGGCACCATGGCGCTTGTCGCCCGGCGAGGTCTGCAACCGCTTGTAGTGATTGTAGACGGCCACCGACAGGATCTTCTTGGCCCGCTCCTGGCCGATGACGTACTCGTCGAGGACCTTCTTGATCTCCTGCGGCCGCGGCAGTTTGTCGCGCGAGCGCTCCTGCTTCTCCTCGAGCTCCTCGCGGATGATGTCGTTGCACAGCTCGACGCACTCATCGCAGACGAAAACTGACGGGCCCGCAATCAGCTTGCGAACCTCGTGCTGGCTCTTGCCGCAGAATGAGCAGTAGAGGAGCTTGCCTTCGTCATGCTTGCCGCGGGTATCGTCAACCATTCCGTGCCGTCCTCGGATCCGCGGGCCAATCGCCTGCGAGATCCTTATAGCATGATGCCCGGTAGCCTGAAAATCCCTTAACAGACCGATACTTGTGAACCAATCCTCGTCCCGGGAAGATCACTTGTCCGGGTTTGCCATCGGAAGCTGGCCACGCCGGTCGAGCACCTCGTCCACCAGCCCGTAGGCCTTGGCCTGCTCGCCGCTCATGAAATTGTCGCGATCCGTGTCCACCTTGATCTTGTCGATCGGTTGCCCCGTGTGCTGCGACAGGATCTTGTTCAGCCGGTCGCGCGCATCCAGGATCTCCTTGGTGTGGATCTCGATGTCGGTGGCCTGACCCTGGAAGCCGCCCAGCGGCTGGTGGATCATGACCCTCGAATTGGGCAGCGCGTAGCGCTTGCCCTTGGCGCCCGCTCCCAGCAGGACCGCGCCCATGCTGGCCGCCTGGCCGACACAGATGGTGCCGATGTCCGGCTTGATGAACTGCATCGTGTCGTAGATGGCCAGCCCCGCCGATACCGACCCGCCAGGCGAGTTGATATAGAGGTGGATGTCCTTGTCGGGATTCTCCGACTCCAGGAACAGCAGCTGCGCCACCACGAGGTTCGCCATGTAGTCCTCGACGGGACCCACGATGAACACCACGCGCTCCTTCAGCAGCCTGGAGTAAATGTCATAGGCCCGCTCGCCACGCGCGGTCTGCTCGACCACCATCGGGACCAGATTCAGCGCCTTGGTTTCCATGATTCGATCCACCGCCTTCAGCCTCGGTCTTCAGACGCTTCGGCCGCGCCGAAGTTCATGATGTCCTTGAAAGCCGCCAGTTGCTCGGTGACGTTGGCCTTGCCGACGACATGGTCGACTACCTGGTCCTCGAGCACCATCATCTGCAGCTGACGCATCGCGCCCTCGTTCTCGACGTACTGCTTGCGGGCCGACTCCGGATCGTCGAAACCAGCGACCATTTCCTCGAGGCGCGCCTGGACCTGGGCCGCGTCCACCTGGATGGACGCGCTGCGGATCACCTCGTTCAGCAGCAGGCCGAGCGCGACTCGCCGCCGTGCATTGGCCTCGAATGGCTCGCGCGGCGGCAGCTGGCGCGCGCTGCGGGCGCCCATGCGCCTGAGCGTTTCCAGCTGCATGTCGCGGATTTCCTGCTCCACCAGCACCGTCGGCAGGTCGAGCGGGTTGGCGGCCAGAAGCTTGTCCATCACCTGGGTCTTCATCCGGCCGCGCACGGCCTGGCTGAGTTCGCGCTCCATGTTGTCGCGCACCTCTGCGCGCAGCGCCTCCACACCGCCTTCCTCGATGCCGAAGGCCTTGCAGAATTCGTCGTTCACCTCAGGGAGCTTCGTTTCCTCGACCGCCGTGACCGACACGGCAAACTGCGCCGTCTTGCCGGCCAGGTTCTTGGCTGGGTAGTCATCCGGGAATGCCACGTCGAAACTGCGCGTTTCACCCGCAGTGGCTCCGCGCACCCCTTCCTCGAAATCCTTGAGCATGCGGCCGGCGCCCAGTTCGAACTGGTGGCCTTCGGCCTTGCCGCCCTCGAACGGCTCGCCATCGAGCTTGCCCTCGAAATTGATCGTCAGGCGGTCACCGTCGACGGCCGGTCGATCCACCGGCACGAATTCGGGACGCTGCTTGCGCAGGCTCTCGAGCATCGCGTCCACGTCGGCCTCCGCCACGGAGGCCTTGGGCCGGATGAGTTCCATGCCCGCAACGCCCGTCAGCACTATCTTGGGATAGATCTCGAAGGTGGCGGCGTACTTGAGGTCGCCGCCCTTGTCGGCGGCGAGCGGCTCGATACGTGGCCCACCGGCCGGCACCAGTTGTTCGCGCTGGACCGCCTCGGCAAAGGTCTCGCGGATGAGGTCGCCGACGACTTCCTCGCGCACCTGTGCGCCGTAGTGCTTGCGCACCACGTGGATCGGCGCCTTGCCCGGACGGAAACCCTTGATCCTCGCAGTCCGGCTGACGTTCAACAGGCGCTTGTCCACCTGCTGCTCGACGCGGCTGGCGGGAACCGAAACCTGCAAGCGACGCTCCAGCCCCTTGAGCGCTTCGACTGACACCATCATCGCTACTTAACCCTCTGCACGATCGTTACACCTGCAGCAACGCCAGCTCCCCCGGCAGGACCGGATGGTGCGAAAGGAGAGACTCGAACTCTCACGGGTTGCCCCACTGGAACCTAAATCCAGCGCGTCTACCAATTCCGCCACTTTCGCACGCCGGAACCGAAGACCCACGGTATCCGCGGCCGCTGGTCAAGCCGCTCATTATAACGGATGTCCAGCCCGGTCCGGGGCCGCAAAGACGCCGCGGCGGGCTTTCCGGAGGATCTACCGCCCGCCGTGCTCCGAGTCACTGGAATGACCAGCTCGCCGACGCGCAAACCAGGCCAACACGTAGGCAATGATGCTCGGCAGCACGAATGCGGCCATGACTGCGAGGCTGATCAGGTCCCGCTGCCCCGTCAGCCCGCCGTAGGCGCTGATGTAGATCAGCACTATGGTCACTGCAGCCGCGGCAATCGCCCCGATCTTGAGCGCTCCCAGGGCCTTTTCCGCCGGAGTCGCGTTCTCGTCGGAGCTCGCCGAAGGCAGGTTATAGGTCGGATCGCGGATGGGTTCCGGTCGCTTCATGAATCGAGTCTGCCACAGGTGGCCTGGGCGCCTGCACCGCGGAACGACGCGCCCCGGGGCGCCGGATCTGGTGGGCCATGTAGGACTCGAACCTACAACCTACGGATTAAGAGTCCGCAGCTCTACCAATTGAGCTAATGGCCCGTATCCAAAACTGGGGCGAGCGATGGGACTCGAACCCACGACGACCGGAATCACAATCCGGGGCTCTACCAACTGAGCTACGCCCGCCATCGAACAAGACACCCCCAACAGCCACTCCGGACTGGCGCGCCCGGCAGGACTCGAACCTGCAACCGCCGGCTTAGAAGGCCGGTGCTCTATCCGGTTGAGCTACGGGCGCACGTGGTTCGCCCGCGGCGCCGCCGGTTCCGTGGTCGGGGCAGAGGGATTTGAACCCCCGACCCTCTGCTCCCAAAGCAGATGCGCTACCAGACTGCGCCATGCCCCGCCAGTGGACTGCCGGATGCACCCGTGCCGGCACAAGCCCACACGGGGCCGCAGAGTTTACGGGCGGCGCTCCGGGGCGTCAATTTGCTCGTCGCGCCTGGCGCGTACGCGTACTACCTGATGCGGTCCACACCTGTCCTCGATAGCGCAGAAAGAATCACCGGATGAAGTCCGTGGAAAGGCAGCCATCAGCAGTCAGCCAGCACAACCGGGATCCGCAGGGCAAGCCCACCGTCGGCCGTTTCCTTGTAACGGCTGTGCATGTCCGCGGCCGTCTCGAGCATCGTCCTGATGACCGCATCGAGCGAAACCTTGGCGTCCTCGGGATTGCCGAACAAGGCCAGCTGCGAGGCCGTCACGGCCTTCATCGCACCCATGGAATTCCGCTCGATGCAGGGAACCTGGACCAGACCGCCTACCGGATCACAGGTCATGCCCAGGTGGTGTTCCATGGCGATCTCGGCGGCCATCAGGCATTGCCGCGGGCTGCCGCCGAGCACGGACGTCAACGCCGCCGCGGCCATCGACGAGGAGACCCCGATTTCCGCCTGGCAGCCGCCGGCGGCGGCGCTGATCGTTGCATTCTTCTTGAATATGCAACCTACCTCGCCGGCCACGAGCAGGAAATTCCGGACCTGATGAATTTCTGCGGCTGGCGTGAACAACCACCAGTGAAACAGGACAGCAGGAATTACCCCGCATGCACCGTTGGTTGGCGCCGTGACGACGCGACCATAGGAGGCGTTGACCTCATTCACGGCGAGTGCGAAGGCCGTGATCCAGGATGTCGACGTGGCCAGGTCGGCCGGCGTCTGCCGAATCTGCCGGATCCATTCCTGCCTGCCGCTGTAATGCCGCCCGGCCAGGAGCCGGTCGTGGATGGCCTTGGCGCGCCGCCTGACGTGAAGCCCTCCCGGCAACACCCCGCCGGTATGGCAGCCAGTCTCGATCGAGTCGATCATCGTCTCGAAGAGCTGATCCAGCGTGGCGTCGATTTCCTCGTCGCTGCGCCAGGTCCTTTCGTTTTCCCGCACGATCTCGTGGATCGAACACTCCGACTCGTCGCACCAGCGGATGAGGTCCACCCCCAGGTTGATCGGATGTGCCAGCTCGACCCGCTCCGGCGCCAACCCGGGCGCGCCCTCCCGCTGGACGAAACCGCCACCCACCGAGTAGTAGGTCTCCTCGATCAACCCGCCATCGGCGAGTTCGGCCCGGGCGACGAGCGTGTTCGAATGCACCGGGCAGTGCGCCTGCGGCTCCAGGATGATGTCCCGTGCCGGGTCAAAGCGGATTTCCCTGCGGCCATCCAGCAGCAGGCGGCGGACCTGACGGACCTGCTCAATACGGGCTGGCATCGCGCCGAGGTCAGCGCTGCGGAAATCCTCTCCCGTCAGGCCCATGATGATGGCAGTGTGCGTTCCGTGACCACGCCCCGTCTTGGCCAGCGAGCCCATCAGTGTGACCGTTATCCGCTCAACCGCCGCGATGCCGCGGGCCTCGAGCCGCTCCAAAAAGTCGTGCATCGCCAGCCACGGACCCATCGTATGAGAACTCGACGGGCCGATGCCGACCTTGACGATGTCGAAAATGCTGATCGGGACATGTGCCGCCACGGTGTCCAATCGATTCACCACTGAGGTCGCGCCGCCAGAAGATCATGAAGGAAGTGCACAGTTCGTTCGGCCGTGCACGATCGGCCGGACAGCGGAGTCTGTTCACCGAGTTGCGCTAATATCGCATGGAAAACTCTCCAAGTTGAAGCCTGGGAGTCTCTTGCCATGAAGCGGGCGCAGTCGACGGGTCCACACCGGCGAGCCAGGGGCCAGCCGCGTGGGCGCGCCCTGGATCCGGTAGCCTTGGCGGAACTGGAGACGCTTCTGGCAGGACGGCCGCGCAGTCGCGACCAGCTCATCGAGCATCTCCACGCGCTCCAGGATCGCTTCGGTCATCTCTCCGCGCGCCACCTTCGGGCGCTGGCGCAGTGGATGCGACTGCCGATGGCAGCCATCTACGAGACCGCCACGTTCTACTCCCACTTCGATTTCGTGGACGATGGCCAAGCGCCCCCCGCCCCGCTCACCATTCGCGTGTGTGAGTCATTGTCGTGCCAGCTGGCCGGCGCCGGCGCCCTGGAAACTGCGCTGGCGGCTGGTGTGGAGCCCGCCAGGGTCCGGGTCGTCAGGGCGCCCTGCATGGGCCGTTGCGACGAAGCGCCTGCCGTGCAGGTCGGTCGCCGCCATGTCGGCCGCGCCACGCCGGAGCGGGTCCGGGCAACGCTCGATGCGGCGCGATTCGAGCCGGACCAGATAGACTGGCCCGGGCTCGAATCCTATCGTGCGCAGGGCGGCTATCAGTTACTGGAGGACCTGCGGGCGGGGCGGGTCACGATCGACGATCTTGCCGCATCGGTTGAAGCCGCCGGACTGCGCGGACTGGGCGGCGCGGGTTTCCCGACGCAGCGCAAGTGGCGTTTCGTGCTGGCCGAACCCGGTCCCCGCTATGTCGTGATCAACGCGGACGAAGGCGAGCCCGGCACCTTCAAGGATCGCCACTACCTGGAGCGCGCGCCACACCAGTTCCTGGAAGGTGCGCTGGTCAGCGCCGAGCTTGTTGAAGCGAGCACAATCTACATCTACCTGCGGGACGAGTACCCGGGCCTGCGCCGGGTGCTGCAGCTGACGATCGCCGAAGCAGAAGACGCGGGAATCGCTGCAGTGGGCTCCATCGTGCTGCGCCGTGGTGCGGGAGCCTACATCTGTGGCGAGGAATCGGCACTGATCGAGTCACTGGAGGGCAAGCCGGGCAAGCCGCGGCATCGTCCACCCTACGTGGCCGAGCGCGGTCTTTTCGACCGCCCTACGCTGGTCAACAACGTCGAAACGGTCTACTGGATCCCGGAAATCCATCGTCGGGGTGGCGACTGGTTTGCGCGCCAGGGGCGACGCGACCGCAAGGGGCTGCGCAGCTTTTCGGTCTCGGGGAGGGTCAGGTATCCAGGGGTTTACCTCGCGCCCGCCGGCATCACGCTCCGCGAGCTGATCGACGAGTACTGCGGCGGGATGGCAGAGGGCCACGAGCTGCTGGGCTACCTGCCCGGCGGCGCGTCGGGCGGCATCATGCCGGCGTCGAAGGCAGATATTCCGCTCGATTTCGACACCCTGCAGCCGCATGGCTGCTTCATCGGCTCAGCGGCGATCATCGTGATCTCGACCCGCGATGACTTGCGCGCCGTCGTGACCAGCCTGCTGGCCTTCTTCGCCGACGAATCCTGCGGCCAATGCACTCCCTGCCGGGTTGGCACCGAAAAGATGCTTGCACTGCTCGAGCGCGACCGCTGGGACGAGGTACAACTGCGCAGGCTGTCGCAGGTGATGATCGACGCGTCGATCTGCGGACTCGGCCAGGCGGCGCCGAATCCGGTGCTGAGCGTACTCACTCACTTTCGCGATCGCCTGGCCGGCCAGGGAATTCGCATCGTCAGCGAGGAGCCGGCGACATGAGCGGGCAGCAACAAATTGCAGGCTTTGAGATGACGCTGGATGGGCGAACGGTCACCGCCAGGGCGGGAGAATCACTGTGGCAGGTAGCAAAGCGATCCGGGAATCTCATCCCTCACCTGTGCTTCAGGGACGCGCCGGGCTATCGCGCCGACGGCAACTGCCGCGCCTGCATGGTCGAGATCGAGGGCGAGCGGACGCTGGCCGCCAGCTGCCTGCGCGAGGCGACTCCGGGAATGGTGGTCAGGAGCGCGACCTCCGATCGCGCCCGCGTTGCACGCGAGGGGGTGCTGGAACTGCTACTGGCCGACCAGCCCGAACGCGAACAGGCAGCGGACTGCTCCAGCCACTTCTGGCAGACGGTCGGGCAGCTGGGGCTCGACGTTCCGGCCGCGCAGCGGGCACTGCCGCGGCGCGCGCCGGATCCAGCGAGACAGGACTCTTCCCACATCGCGATGCACGTCGATCTCGACGCCTGCATCGAATGCACGCTGTGCGTGCGTGCCTGCCGCGAGGTGCAGGTAAACGACGTCATTGGCATGGCCCGGCGCGGCACCCATTCCAAGATAGTCTTTGACTTCGACGACCCCATGGGCGCGAGCACCTGCGTCGCTTGTGGTGAATGCGTGCAGGCCTGCCCCACCGGGGCGCTGATGCCCGCGAGCCTGGTCGATCCGTCAGGGCGAGGTGACTCAGCCGTGGCCGATCGCAAGATCGACTCGGTCTGCCCATACTGCGGCGTTGGTTGCCAGCTCACCTATCACGTCAAGGACGACCGCATCGTCAGCGTCGAGGGACGCAACGGTCCC
>JAHEAZ010000095.1 GCA_024642505.1 Gammaproteobacteria bacterium | reverse complement strand
GCGCGGTCGGCGGCTGCGCCGGCTGCACGGTGCTGGTCCAGACGCCGGAGGGTCCGGCGATGAAGCGCGTTTGCGTGGACGGGCCCGTGTTCGATGCAGAGACGGTATTTCCCGCCGCGGCCTAGCTCATCGCCCACGCCCCCGGTTTGCTGCCGCCGTTCAGGACGGATCGTGGGCGAGCGGGATCCTTCTGTGCAGCGACGTCCTGCCCTTCAGGGCGCGCTGGAAGACCCCGCGACCTGGCCAGCCCCACCCCCAGGCAGCGCCTCACCCGAAGTTGATGCGCGCCTCCAGATTGGTCCGTGAGTCGGCGTTGGCGAGAGCCTCGTCGAGGTCGATGCGGCTGTCCTTGAACAGCCTCAGCAATGCCGTATCGAAGTTCTGGATGCCCAGCTCGCTCGAGGTGAGCATCGCTTCCTTCACGCCGATCACATCGCCCTTCTTGATCAGGTCCTGCATGTGCGGCGTGTTGAGCATGACCTCTACCGCGGCGCAGCGCCGGCCGTTCTTGCCGCGAACCAGGCGCTGCGACACGATCGCGCGCAGGTACTGCGACAGGTCGAGGTTGATCTGGGCGTGCTGGTCGCGCGGGAACATGTTGATGATGCGGTCCAGGGTTTCGGCACAGTTGTTGGCGTGCAGCGTGCACAGTACCAGGTGGCCGGTGCCGGCCAGGGTGATCGCCGCTTCCATGGTCTCGCGGTCGCGGATCTCGCCAATCAGGATGACGTCCGGCGCGGCGCGCATCGCCACTCGCAGGGCTCGCGCGAAACTGCGCGTATCGAGCCCGACCTCGCGCTGGTTGACGATGGACTTCTTGTTGGCGTGCAGGAACTCGATCGGGTCCTCGATGGTGAGGATGTGATCCGACGAGGTCATGTTGCGATGATTGACCATTGCCGCCAGGGTCGTGGACTTGCCCGATCCGGTCGCGCCGACCATCAGCACCAGGCCGCGCTTCAGCATGGCGAGGTCGGAAAGCGTTTCCGGCAGCCCCAGATCGCCGAGCTTCGGCGTTTCCACCGTGATGTAACGCAGCACCATGGCCGGGTATCCGCGCTGGTAGAAAACCGCTGCGCGGAAGCGCCCTACGCCCGGCTCGGAGATCGCGAAGTCAACCTCAAGGTCGTGGTTGAAGTGCTCGAGCTGCTCGGCGCTCATCAGCCCGAATGCGATCTGCTTGACGCTCTCCGGCGTGAGCACCTGCTTGTTGACCGGGTAGATGACGCCCTCGATCTTGATCTTGATCGGCGCGCTGGACGTGAAGAAGAGGTCGGAAGCCTTCTTCTCGGCCATCAACTTCAACAGCGGTTTGATGCTCACACGACCGGAATCGACGTCGCCCATCAGGGCGCTGTCGCCGGCCGGCTCAGTAGACTGTGCCTTCATTTGATGACTCATCGACGATCCTCAATGTGCTGGAAGCCTCTGCCTGGAGGCGGTCCTCGCGCTTGCTCTCGAGCTTGACCCGGAGCCTCAGTTCGTTCTTGGAATCGGCATTCCTGAGCGCCTCTTCATAGGAGATCTGCTGCGACTCGAACAGGTCGAACAGGGCCTGGTCGAAGGTCTTCATTCCCAGCCTGTTGGACCGGGACATCACTTCCTTGATCTTGGCGACTTCGCCGCGGAAGATCAGGTCGGAAATCAGCGGCGTGCCGATCATGATCTCCATGGCCGCGATGCGGCCGTCGGTCTTCTCTCGCGGAACAAGCCGCTGGGACACCATCGCGCGGATGTTCAGCGACAGATCCATCAGCAGCTGCTCGCGCCGTTCCTCCGGAAAGAAGTTGATGATGCGGTCAAGCGCCTGGTTGGAGCTGTTGGCGTGCAGGGTTGCCAGCACCAGGTGGCCGGTCTCGGCAAACTGGATACCGTATTCCATGGTCTCGCGGTCGCGGATCTCGCCGATCATGATGACGTCCGGCGCCTGGCGCAGCGTGTTCTTCAGCGCCGTGTGCCAGCTGTCGGTATCGACGCCGACCTCGCGGTGCGTGACCACACAGCCACGGTGGGGGTGCACGTACTCGACCGGATCCTCGATGGTGACGATATGGCCGCGGGTCTTCTCGTTGCGGTAGCCGACCATCGATGCCAGGGACGTGGACTTGCCCGAGCCGGTTGCGCCGACCACGATCACCAGGCCGCGCTTGGACATGACGATGTCCTTGAGGATCGGCGGCAGTTCCAGTTCCTCGATGGTCGGAATCTTGGAATTGATCGTGCGGATCACGCAGCCGGTGTTGCCCTGCTGGATAAACGCGCTGACACGGAAGCGGCCTATTCCCGGTGGTGCGATGGCAAAGTTCGATTCCTTGGTGGCATCAAACTCGCGCGTCTGCCGGTCGTTCATGATGGCGCGAACCATCGTTGCAGCGTGTTCAGAGGACAGGGGCTTGTCGGACTGCGGTCGAACCTCGCCATCTATCTTGATGGCGGGCGGAAATCCTGCCGTGATGAACAGGTCGGAGCCCTTGCGCTCGGTCATTCGGCGCAGCAGGTCCTGCATGAGCTTGATTGCCTGTTCGCGGTCCATGTCGTCCTCCGCGGCCTTCGGGCCGTCAGATCGAATCCTTGTTTTGCGCCTTGTAGCGCGCCTCTTCCTTCGTGATCATGCCCTTGGCGATCATCTCCTGCAGGCACTGGTCGAGGGTCTGCATGCCCTGCGCCTGGCCCGTCTGGATGGAGGAGTACATCTGGGCGATCTTGTTCTCGCGGATCAGGTTCCTGATCGCCGGCGTGGCGATCATGATTTCGTGTGCGGCGACGCGGCCGCCGCCAATCCGCTTCATCAGCGTCTGCGAGATCACCGCGCGCAGCGACTCGGACAGCATGGAGCGGACCATTTCCTTCTCGGCTGCCGGGAACACGTCGACGATGCGATCGACCGTCTTGGCGGCCGAACTGGTGTGCAGCGTGCCGAACACGAGATGCCCGGTCTCGGCGGCCGTCAGGGCCAGCCGGATGGTCTCGAGGTCGCGCATCTCGCCCACCAGCACCACGTCGGGGTCCTCGCGCAGCGCGGAACGCAGCGCCTCGGTAAAGCCAAGGGTATCGCGGTGCACTTCCCGCTGGTTCACCAGGCTGCGCTTGGACTCGTGTACGAATTCGATCGGGTCCTCGATCGTGATGATGTGATCAGGACGGTTGATGTTCACGTAGTCGATCATCGCGGCCAGCGTGGTCGACTTGCCCGAGCCGGTCGGTCCCGTCACCAGCACCAGGCCGCGTGGCAGCAGGCACAGGTCCTTGAAGGCCTTTGGCGCATTGAGGTCGTCGAGCGTCCGGATGAGCGACGGAATGTTACGAAATACGGCGCCGGAACCACGGTTCTGGTTGAAGGCGTTGACACGAAAACGCGCCAGGTTCGGGACCTCGAAGGAGAAGTCCGTCTCGTAGAACTCTTCGTAGGCCTTGCGCTGCTTGTCGTTCATGATGTCATACACCATGCTGTGCACTTCCTTGTGCGTCAGCGGTGGCATATTCACGCGCTTCATGTCGCCGTCGACACGAATCATCGGCGGCACGCCAGCCGACAGATGCAGGTCCGAGGCGTCATTCTTGACTGCGAAGGCCAAGAGTTGTGCGATATCGACGGCCATTGCGACTCCCTGGCGCCGTGGTTTGCAGTTCAGACCCGGATCCGTCGCCTCCATCGGCTGCGGCCACCCATCTCGGGCGCCGCTCCTGCGGTTTACCAGGTCGAGGGGGAGTATAGCCCTGCTTGGCGGTCTCCAATATGTTAACCGGTCCGCAGAATCTGCCTGAAAACCTTCGGAATGTTCGCAATCGCATCGCCGCCGCCGCGAGTGCTGCGGGTCGCGAGCCTGCCAGTATCACGCTGATAGGGGTCGGCAAGTCCCAGCCGGCCTCGGCCGTCAGGGCGGCTGTCGAGGCCGGCCTGGCCGATCTCGGCGAGAACTACGTGCAGGAAGCTGTCGACAAGATCGGGCTGTTGGCAAGCACGTCGGTAAACTGGCACTTCATCGGCGCGCTGCAGAGCAACAAGACCCGCGAGGTTGCCGAAAACTTCCAGTGGGTGCACACGGTCGACCGCGAGAAGATCGCCAGGCGCCTGTCCCTGCAGCGGCCGCACTTTGCGCCCGCGCTGCAGGTCTGCCTGCAGGTCCGTCTTGGGGCCGAAGACACCAAGTCGGGGGTCGAACCCGTTGGACTGAAGGGACTCGCAGACAGTGTCGCCGGCTTGCCGGGCCTCAGGCTGCGCGGACTGATGTGTATTCCGCCCCCTGAGAGCGACCCGGGACGGCAGCGCCACTGGTTTGCCGAGCTCAGGCGATTACGGGACGGGCTGAACGACGCCGGCCATGCCCTCGACGTCCTGTCCATGGGAATGAGCGACGACTTCGAACTGGCCATCACCGAAGGCGCAACCCACGTGCGGGTCGGAACGGCCATTTTCGGGCCGCGCTCCTGAGCGCCGACGCCGCTACAATCGTGCCGGGACTCACCGGCCGGGGATGATGGATACAGCAACACTTGCGTTCATCGGCGGCGGCCACATGGCACGCGCGCTCATTGGTGGCCTGCTTCGGCACGGCTGGCCAGCGCAGCGGATCCGCGTCGCCGACCCCGACCCCACGGCCCGGGACTACCTCCGGGCCCATTTCCCCGGCATCGGTGTGTTCGACGACAACCCTGAGGCGGTGCGCGGCGCCGCAGCCTGGGTACTGGCGGTCAAGCCACAACAGATGACGGAAGTCGCGTCTTCGCTGGCCCCGATCGCGCGCGCTTCGAGCCCGCTCGTGATCTCCATTGCGGGGGGTATCCGTGCGGATGACCTGGCCGCCTGGCTCGGCCCCACGGTGCCGGTGGTTCGCAGCATGCCGAATCGCCCGGCCCTGATCGGCGCCGGTATTACCGCACTGTTCGCGCGCGCGGATGTGGATCCCTCCCAGCGCGAGCGAGCGGCGGCGATCATGGGTGCCGTCGGCGAGCACGTCTGGGTAGAAGACGAGGCGCTGATGGACCCGGTGACCGCGGTCTCGGGCAGCGGCCCGGCCTACGTCTTCCTGTTGGTCGAGATGCTCGAATCGGCGGCGCGCGCCGAAGGCCTCGACCCGCCGACCGCCCGACGACTGGCGGTCGAAACAGTGTTCGGATCCGCGCGCCTGGCGCGCGAGAGCGGGGACGACCCGGCGGTCCTGCGCGAGCAGGTCACGTCAAGAGGAGGCACCACGGCGGCGGCGCTCGAGGTGCTCGAGCGATCGGGCATCCGTGATACCTTCGTCCGGGCCATCCACGCCGCGACCGAGCGTTCGCGTCATCTGGCAGCGGAATTCAGAAAGTAGACACATGGCGGCACTCCTATTCATTGTCGACTCGATCCTGTCGCTGGCCGTCTACGCGTTCCTGCTGCGCCTGCTGCTGCAGCTCTCCCGCGGGGACTTCCGCAACCCGCTGTCACAGGCGATCGTCAAGCTGACCAACTGGCTGGTGCTGCCGCTGAGGAAGGTTCTGCCGCCGATCGGCCGGATCGATACGGCGTCGCTGGTCGCAGTCTATCTGGCTCAGGTCGCGGCGGTTGGCATCGTGTTCGTGATCTCCACCGGCGTCGCGATGCCGGTCGGCGACCTGCTGTGGTGGGCGCTCAGGAAGGCTATTGTTTCCACCCTCCAGCTCTACACGGTCGCAATCGTCGTGTATGCGCTGCTTTCGCTGGTGGCACCGGGCACTTACAGCCCGGCGGTTGGCCTGCTGAATTCGCTGTGCGAGCCGCTGCTTCGCCCGGTCCGGCAGCTGCTGCCGGTAATCGGCGGACTCGACTTTTCTCCGCTCGTGGTAATCCTGGTCCTGCAGGCGCTGGTCCGCCTGATCGTCTGAATCGATGCCGGTCTGGATGACCCGTCGCGACGACCAGGTAACGCTGGCGCTTCACGTCCAACCACGCTCGTCACGCGACGAAGTCTCCGGAACCCACGGCGACCGGTTGAAGGTCCGCATTACCGCACCGCCGGTCGATGGCGCTGCCAACGACCACCTGTGCCGGTATCTGGCGCGGCTATTTGGGGTTTCCCCCGGACGCGTGAGGTTGATCAAGGGGGCCACCGGCCGCAACAAGCTTGTCACCGTGGGGGGCGTCGGCGAGCTGCCGGAGGAAATCGCCCGGATCCTGCCATCGCCCGGTGACCCGGTGAGTGACCAGTGATGCGCCGCAACCCGTCCCGCGCCGCGATGCTGGCGGCGGTGCTCCTCGCCGGCTGCGGCAACGGCGGCGCGCCGCCGGCGCCGGTCGTCGCACGCGAGTTCGACGACCCCGGATTCGTCGCGTCAGGCCAATATGAGATGCGCTACGGCATGGTGCTGGCCAGCGATCTTCCCGTTGAAGTTGCAGGTGCTTACGGAATAAACCGCAGGCCGGATCGAGTCGTTGTCAATGTCTCGGTCCTCAGGCGGCAACAGGGCGCCCTGCCCTTGCCCGTCGAGGCCGAGGTGCAGGGAACCTGGCGCACGCTGGTCGGCGAGCGTCAACCGCTTGCGTTCCGCGCGGTGCTCGAGGATACGACCATCTCCTACATTGCCGAGGCGCCAGCACTGGACCACGAACCGACGACGTTCGAGATGCGCGCGGAACTTCCGCAGGGCGCTGCAATTGCCGTGAGGATCACGCGGGAGTTCGAGATCCGATCACGTTGAGCCGGAAAAAACCGGGGAATAATGCACCTCGCCCTCTTATGTAGCGGTTTTTTCCGTGGTATCGTGCGCATCGAATCGTTCGAAGGCGGAAATTGAGTCCGCCAAGCCAACCCACAGGAGATGAATAATGGCGAAGAAGAATGCGGCGCCGACCAAGTCGCAGATCATTACGGCGATCGCCGAACAGACCGACCTGACGAAGAAGCAGGTTGGGGCAGTTTTTGACTCGCTCGGTGGCGTGATGAAGAAGGCGTTGAAGGGCGCCGGCTCATTCACCCTGCCCGGCGTCTGCAAGATGCGCGTCGTGAAGAAGCCTGCCACCAAGGCGCGCGAGGGCGTGAATCCGTTCACAGGCCAGAAGATGATCATCAAGGCCAAGCCGGCCTCGAAGAAGGTCCGGATCCGCTCGCTGAAGAACCTGAACGAGATGGTGAGCTGACCGACTGTCAGTCCATCGATCACGATGCAAAAAGGGCGGCGAAAGCCGCCCTTTTTGTTTGCCCTCTACCCTCCGAGCCATCCCGCCACGAACTCCCGCAGCGCCGTGATCCGGCCGTGGAAGAAGTGGTCCGCCCCCGGGAATACCTCGACCTGCGGCGGAGGATCGAGGGTTCGGGTCCATTCCTGTACCGACTCGTGGTTCACCAGTTCATCGGCGTCGCCCTGGACCACTAGCCAGGGATGCTGCGGTGTCGCCAGCTGCGAAAAATCGAAGCGCTGTACCGGGGGCGCCACGGTGACGAGTCGCTCAGCGCCGCGCGCCAGCGACAGGCCGTAGGCCACGAAGCTGCCAAAGGAAAACCCCATGGCCCAGAGCCGACCCGCGCCCAGCGCCTGGGTTGCCCACTGCGCGACGGCCAGCGCGTCTTCGGTCTCGCCAGCGCCGTTGTCATACGCACCCTGGCTGCCTCCAACGCCGCGGAAATTGAAACGGACGGCGGGTACGCCGC
>JAHEAZ010000094.1 GCA_024642505.1 Gammaproteobacteria bacterium | reverse complement strand
GGTCGACCCGACGGCGCTCATTGGCCTGCCGCTGATCTGGGTCGCGCAGGCCCTGAGGGAAGTGGGACTGGATCCGTTATGAAAAGGCTAGGGAATGGCGACGCAGGATACCTGCGTGGGGCCGGGGATCCCCGCTCGCTCGGAAGAACGAAACTCGCTCGTCGGCGGACCCCGCCACCACGCTTCTGGCCACGGGCTGCCGCTATCGGCGTTTCTTCTCCAGCCTCTCCACCACCGCCGACAGGTCCGCTGGCAACGCCGCAGTGATGCGGCACTTCCTGCCGGTATCAGGCCAGGTGAAGGCCAGCGCATGCGCGTGCAGGAACATGCGTCGCAACCCCAACTCGCGCATGCTCAAGTTGAAGTCCCGTTCGCCATATTTGTCGTCGCCAGCGATGGGATGGCCCGCATAGGCCGCATGCACCCGGATCTGGTGGGTGCGCCCGGTGTGAATCTCGACCTCCATGAGCGTCGCCTGCTGGCCGAAGCTCCCGACCGGTTTGAAGGTGCTGGCCGCGTCCTTGCCTTCCACGTGAACCTTGACCACCCGTTCGCCCCCCTGGCGCAAGTTGGTCTTGAGCGGCGCGTCGATTCGCTTTTTGCCAAGCGTCCAGCGACCCTTGAGCAAGGCGAGATAGGTTTTCTCGACAGCGCCATCGCGCAGCAAGGCGTGCATCATGCGCAGCGAGCCACGATCCTTGGCCACGATCAGCACTCCGCTGGTGTCCCGGTCGAGCCGGTGTACGAGTTCCAGTTCGCTGTCCGGCCGATCCGCCCGCAGCACCTCGATGGCGCCGAACGACAGGCCGGAGCCTCCGTGTACCGCGAGGCCGGAAGGCTTGTCGAGGGCGAGGATCCGCTCGTCCTCGTGGATCACGGCTGCGCGAACCTCCGCCCGCAGGGCGTCGGGCACCCGGCCGGGCGTCTCGGGCGCAGCCACCCGGACCGGCGGCAGTCGAACGTCGTCGCCGTCCTCCAGGCGCTGCTCGGGCTTCGCGCGGCGACCATTGACCCGGACTTCGCCGCGCCGCAGCAACCGGTAAATGTGGCTGCGGGGCACCCCTTTCAGCTCCCGGAGAAGAAAATTGTCGATTCTCTGCCCTCCTTCGCCGGGCCCCACGCTGACGTGACGCACTGCAACAGGGGCTGCTTCAGGTGGAAGCATAAAGATTCCCTAAGGTATTGATTTTCTAGATGCTCGGCTGCTAGTGTTAGCGCCCGTCAGTGAGGCTGGCGCCCTTCCCTCGAATCGTGGCGCGGCACCCGACGATTGCGCGGCCCCCCGTGAGCACACCCCGCTAAACCGGCAGGTGTCCTATCCGGGCAGGGGCCGCATATTAGTTGGTCCTGGTCTACCAGGCCATCGCCCGGCCGAAAGCTTGGATGCGTGCCCAGTGAGGCACGGTCCGTGGAAGAGCAGAGAATCCCCAGGCATGTCCCCCTCGACGAGACATGAAGCAGGAGTCCGGCAGCACGCCAATGGGCGCGCTGCCTGCCTGCGGCGTGGACGGTCGTCCTGCCAGGTGACGAACGAACTCCCCACGCCCGCCTCGACACGCTTCCCAGGCTTCCCGGCCCCTCGACCCTCGGATGGGGCAAATGAAAAGAATGCTAGTCAACGCAACTCAACAGGAAGAGTTGCGCGTAGCCCTGGTTGACGGCCAGAAGCTCTACGACCTCTCGATCGAACTTCCATCGCGCGAACAGAAGAAGGCCAACGTCTACAAGGGCCGGATCACTCGTGTCGAGCCCAGTCTCGAGGCGGCCTTTGTCGACTACGGCTCCCAGCGCCAGGGCTTCCTGCCGCTGAAGGAAGTCGCGCGCGAGTACTTCCGCTATCAGCCAGCCCCCGGCGCGCGTTTCAACATCAAGGACATCCTCCAGGAAGGCCAGGAACTGATCGTCCAGGTCGAGAAGGAGGAACGCGGCAACAAGGGTGCGGCGTTGACCACCTTCATCAGCCTGGCCGGGCGGTTCCTGGTACTGATGCCCAACAATCCCCGTGCCGGCGGCGTGTCGCGCCGCATCGAAGGCGAGGACCGTGATGCGACCCGCGATGCGCTCGAGCAGCTGCGCCTGCCCGACGGCATGGGCAGCATCGTTCGCACCGCCGGGGTCGGCCGCTCGCCGGAAGAGCTGCAGTGGGACCTCGACAACCTGCGTGCCAACTGGGACGCGATCATTGACGCCGCCGGGCGCCGCGCCGCGCCATTCCTGATCTACCAGGAAAGCGATGCGGTCACCCGCTCGCTGCGCGACTACATGTCGGACGACATCGGTGAGGTGCTGATCGACGAGCCCGGCGCCCACCAGCGGGCGCTGGAGTATGTCCAGCGATTCCTCACCCCCGAGGCGCAGCGCACGATAAAGCTGTACGAAGACGACGTGCCGCTGTTCACGCGCTTCCAGATAGAGAGCCAGATCGAGTCGGCGTACTCGCACACCGTGCACCTGCCCTCGGGTGGCAGCATCGTGATCGACTACACCGAAGCGCTGGTATCCATCGACATCAATTCGGCGCGCGCCACCCGCGGCGCCGACATCGAGACAACGGCCTGCAATACTAACCTCGAGGCAGCCGACGAAATCGCCCGGCAGCTCAGGCTACGCGACCTCGGTGGCCTGATCGTCATCGATTTCATCGACATGGAGTCGAAGAAGAACCAGCAGGCGGTGGAAGACCGCTTGCGCGACGCGGTCCGCATGGACAAGGCGCGCATCCAGATCGGACGGATATCGCGCTTCGGCCTGCTCGAGATGTCCCGCCAGCGCCTGCGCCCATCCCTCGGCGAGGCGACCCACACGGTCTGCCCGCGCTGCAGCGGAATGGGTACGATCAGGAGCGTCGAATCCATGGCGCTTGCGGTCTTGCGGCTGATCGGCGAGGAGGCCCGCAAGGACCGTACCGCGCGTGTCGTGGCGCAATTGCCGGTGGACGTTGCTACCTTCCTTATAAACGAGAAGCGCGAGTGGTTGAACGAGGTCGAGTCCCGCGGCAACGTCGACATCATCCTGGTGCCGAACCCCAACATCGAGACCCCGAATTACTCGATCAAGCGGGTCCGTGACGACGAACTGAACCTGCCCGAGAACGCCGGCATAAGCTACCAGATGGCCGAGCAGGCGCCGCTTGAGATCGAATTCAAGACTGCGGCGGAAAAGAAGCCGCCGAGTGCCGGTCCGGCCGTGCAGACCATCGTGCCTGCGGCGCCAGCACCTGCGGCACCACCAGCGCCGCAGGCAGTGGCCGCGCAAGCGCCGGCGGGTCCAGGCTTGCTTGCGCGCCTGTTCGGCTGGCTCGGCGGCGGCAAAGTCGAGCCCGAACCGGCGCCGGAACCGAAGGCGGCGCCGCCGCGGCGTGGGCGCGACAGCCGCGGCGACGGTGGGCGCCGTCGCGACCGCGGTGATCGCCGTCCGGAAAGATCCGAACGCGGCACCAGGCCACGCCCCGACCGCCAGTCCGAAGGTGAACGCGGCGATCGTCAGGCGCGCCCGGAACGAGGAGAAAGCACGCAGCGCGGCGAGCGCGGTGGAGAGAGGGGCCGCTCGCGCGACCGGAACCGCGGTCGCGCGCGCAGCCGACCGGATCCCCAGACGGCGCAGCCCGGTGATCGGCCCGAACCCGGGCAGGCTACAGGCGGCGAGGCCGAGCGCTCTGCCATCATGCCCGCAGTGGCCGCCACGGGCGCAGCGGCTGCATCCGAATCGCCGGGCGATGGGGAGGCCAGGGCCGATGGCGAGCGCAAGCGTCGTCGTCGCCGCCGCCGGGGCCGCGGCGGATCGCGGGGTGGTGCGGAACAGGGTACGGCAGGGGCTACGGCCGGGGCAGTCACGTCGACGGATGACGCTCGCGAAGAAGGCTTGGAATTGACTGAATCGCAGCCTTCGAGCGAAGCTGAGGCGACCGTGTCGAGCACGGCTGACACCCAGCCATTGCAGGTCCTTGCCGAACCAACGAGCTTGCCGGTCGCTGATGAACGACCAGGCGTGCCAGCGGTGAGCGAAGTCGCGACGGCTCCCGAAATCGCCCCTGCACGCGAACCCGGCGGGACGTCCACTGCTGCTGGGACGCCGGCCGAGCCACAGCAGGAGTCCGCGCCAATTGGTAGCGCTGCGCCCGCCGCAGCCGAGCGGACCCACGACAGGCCCGCGTCCGCGGAGCCGACAGTCGCGGCGAAGCCGGAAGCAGTCAGCGACGAACGCCCAGGAGCCACTATTGCAGGCGAAGAACCGTTAAGTGTCGAGCCGGCAGCTGCGGCTGCGGTGACCGGCGAGGTCGAGGAGGACTCAGTGGAGGCAGGCAGTCCGCCCGTAACGCGCCCGACTTACACGGTCTGGTCATCGGGGCCGAGCAACGACAGCCACCACTTCGGGCCGAAGGAGGAATGAATTGACGTGACTGGCGCCGCCGGGAGGTGCCAGTCACGGGCTTCAACTCCTTAACGCCGCCAGCAGCCCGTGCGCTGCCTCTTCCACGAGGTCGAGCACCTGTTCGAATCCCGACGCGCCGCCGTAGTACGGATCGGGCACCTCACGCATTCCCGACCCGGGCGCGTAATCGAGCAGTAGCTGTATTCGTTGTCGCTGGCTGGCCGGAGCGATCCGGACCAGGTGCGCCAGGTTCTCCTCGTCCATCGCAAGCACGAGATCAAAGCGCAGGAAATCTTCGCGGCTGACCACGCGCGCCCGCAGGTCCTGCATCTCAATGCCCCGCCTGCGGGCAGCGGCTATGGCACGGCTGTCGGGCGACTCGCCCACGTGATAGGCGTGAGTACCTGCCGAGTCGACGACAATGTCGATGCCCCGCCCCTCGCGACGAACAATGTCACGGAACACCGCTTCCGCCGTCGGCGAGCGGCAGATATTGCCCATGCACACGAAAAGAACCTGCTGTGCCACGGTAGCGCTCCGTGCCGCCCGTCCTGGCTTGATATTACCTCGCTTCAAGCCATGCGCTGAAGCGTCTGACCGCTTCCGCGGTTTCGGAACGAGAAACCGCAAAGGAAATACGAATCGTTCGCCCTCCCTCGATCGGGTCAAAGTCGAGGCCGGTGTTGAACGCCACGCCGGTATCCGCCAGCAGCTGCTTGCAGAATCCGAGCGAGTCGTCGGTCAGATGTTCGACGTTCGCGTAAACGTAGAAAGCGCCGTCGGCCGGCGCAAGGTCTGTCACGCCCATCCGTCGCAGCGCGTCCATCAGCACCCGGCGGTTCTCGCCGTAGGTTTCGAGGTGGCGCGACAGCTCCTCATCAGCGTCCATTGCGGCCAGCGCCGCGTGTTGCGACAGTGCCGATGGCGTCAGGAAGATGTTGCCGGCGTAACTGTTCATCTTCCCAACGAGCTCGTCGGGTGCAATCAGCCAGCCGAGACGCCAGCCGGTCATGCACCAGTACTTGGAAAAGCTGTTGATCACGATCGATGACGAGTCAATCTCAAGAGCCGACACGGCAGCCGGTCCGTAGCTGATGCCGTGGTAGATCTCATCTGAGATCAGCGCGATGGAGCGCCGCCGGCAAACGTCGATCAATGCGGTGAGTTCGCCACGATCCAGCATCGTGCCGGTCGGGTTGGCGGGGCTCGCGACGATCAACGCCGCCGGCGCCGGATCGAGCGCCTCGATCATGGTCGCGGTCGGCTGGAATCGCGTTTCAGCTCCGCAGGGCAGTTCGACCGGCTGCATGCCGAGCGCGTTCAGGACGTTGCGATAGGCGGGATAACCGGGCCGTCCCATGGCGACATCGTCCCCCGCCTCCAGCAGGACGGCAAATGCGAGTAGCAATGCGCCCGAGGCACCTGGCGTGAGGATCACACGCTCAGGCTCGATCTCGACCCGGTACGATTCCCGGTAGTGCCGCGCGATGCGTTCCTTGAGCGCCCCACTCTCCCAGTAACCCAGCTTGTCCGAGCGCATGGCACGCTCGGCGGCCTGCAGCGCAGCCTCTGGCGCTCCGGCGGACGGCTGGCCGACTTCCATGTGGATGACGTCGACGCCGCGGCGCTTAAGTTCGTGCGCCAGCCGGTTGATCTCGACGGCGTAGAAAGGTTTGACTACTCGATCGCAGGCTCTTGTCATTCGTGCTGCACGTCCTGGTCCGCCGATTGGCCTGCCTGACATTCTGGACCATTAGCGGTAGACGCGTAACCTGAACCAGCGCCGGGGATTGTTCCGCCTGCTATCCAGGCTGCCTCGGCAAGCCAGAGCTTCACGGTCGTTCCTTCCCCGACTTCACTGTGCACTTAGGCCGCACCGCCATGGAGCTCGGCGATTTCCCTTACCAGCGGCTGGCGAGTTGCCGTCGAACCCGTTCGAGGTCCTCCGGCGTATCTATACCGGGGCCGGGTCGCTCGACGGCCTCGCCCACGACTATCGCCATGCCGAGCTGCAGCGCACGCAGCTGCTCGAGCTTTTCGGCCAGCTCCAACGGCGCGGGCGGCGCCGCGGCCAGGCGCTTGAGCGCTCCGACGCGGTAGGCATAGATCCCCAGGTGCCGCCAGGCGCCGGAGAAATCGGTCTGCGTGGCTACGGCGCCGGTTGCTCCGTCGCGGTGCCAGGGGATGGGCGCGCGGCTGAAATAGAGCGCCCTGCCATCAGCCCGGCACACGACCTTCACCACGGAAGGATCGAGGAATTCCTGCAGCGATTCTATCGGTACGCCGAGCGTCGCGATGTCGGCACCGGGGTCCGCACCGAGCAGGCTCGCGGCCTGTCCGACCAGTGCCGCCGGCAGCAACGGTTCGTCGCCCTGCACGTTGACCACTACGTCGGCATCGCTCCAGCCGCGCCGCGTCGCGACCTCGGCCAGCCGATCGGTCCCGGACAGGTGCGACGCCAAGGTCATCTGGACTTCAGCGCCAAATCCGGCGCAGGCCCGCGCCACGCGCTCGTCGTCCGTTGCGATGAGCACCTCCGCGGCGCCGGAAGCCACCACACGCTCGTGGACGTACTGGATCATCGGGCGGCCGGCGATGTCCGCCAGCGGCTTGCCCGGCAGGCGGGTGGAGGCATATCGGGCCGGAATCACCGCGCGAAACATGATTTCACCGCGCCAGCAGCGGGTCGTCCGAAGACAGCTGTCTCGCTTCTTCCTCGAGCATCACGGGAACGTCGTCCCGGATCGGGTACGCGAGCCGGTCGGCCCTGCAGATCAACTCGCGCGTGTCCCGCGAATGGACCAGCGGGCCCTTGCAGATGGGGCAGGCAAGTATATCGAGCAGCTTGGTATCCAATGAAAACTCCTAGGTTTTCCGCAGGCGGCGCCGGCAAGCATCCTCGACGATCGCGAGCAGCCGCTCGGCGTCGGCCGGGCTGAAGGCGGCGCCGACCTCGAGATACCAGTGCGCAGGGCCGGCGAGCCCGACGCATTTTGCGGCATCTTTCTCGGTCATCAGCACCGGCAAGTCATCACCGCAAGTCAGCTGGGCCGCGGTGGGCGCGGCATGGTCCGGCAATGAACGCACATCGCAGTCCACGCCGAGCTCGCGCAGCAAGCTGAAGAACCGTTCCGGGTGCCCAATGGCGGCGATTGCGTGCGCACGCCGCCCAGTGAAGACCTCGGCAGGCATACTCTCGCCCGATACCACGCTGACGAAGCGGACCGGCTCCATGCGCATGCGCAGACCGCCGTGAAACTCGAAACCTTCGCCATTGATCACGACTGCATCCGCCTCCACCAGCCTGTTGGGCGCC
>JAHEAZ010000093.1 GCA_024642505.1 Gammaproteobacteria bacterium | reverse complement strand
TGGGACCGGGTCATCAAGGAGTATTTCCGCGGCGACTACGTTCGGATGCGCACCACCTCGGATGGCTATGGTGAATTTACCGAACCGACCATCCAGCCGCGTGGCTATGACCCGGAAAAGTCCCTCGACGCCTTCGCCAAGGCAGGGTTCATCAAGCGCGGGCCGGACGGCATCCTGGTCAATGACAAGGGCGAGCGCCTGTCGTTCACGTTGACCACGGGCTATGACTACTTCCGCGACATATTGACCATCCTGCGCGAGCAGGCCGCGCGAGCGGGACTGGAGCTCCGCCTGGAGGTGCTTGACGGTACCGCCGCCTGGAAGAAGGTGCAGGAGAAGAAGCACGACATCCAGCTCTCTGCATTCTCCGTTGGCGCCGAGATGTACCCGCGTTACTGGGAGACCTATCACTCGGTCAACGCCTACGACCAGGCGTTCCTGGACGACGGCTCGCCCAACCCGGAACGCAAGCCCAAGCCCAATACCAACAACCTGCAGTGCATCGCCATCCCGGCACTCGATCGCATGATCGAGCAGTACCGTGGGTCCGAGGACACGGACGAGATGAAGCGGCTTGCCTTCGAGATGGAGCACGTACTCTACGACGACGCGTCGTTTTCACCGGGCTTTGTCTCCCCTTTCTATCGCACCGGCTACTGGCGCTGGTTGCGCTGGCCGTCAGACTTCAACACCAAGATTTCGCGCCGCTCGGAAGAGTGGTACGTGTCCTGGATCGACCAGGACGTCAAGAAGGAGGTCGAGGACGCGCGCAAGGCTGGCAAGACCTTCCCGCCGATGCTGGAAACCTATGACCAGTACCGCGAGCAATAGCGGTCAGGGTCGCGGCGAGGTCCTGCTGGACGTGCAGGACCTCGCGGTCGAGTTCGATACCGAGGCCGGGCGCGTGCGCGCGGTGGATGACGTGAGCTTCACCGTGCGGGCCGGGCAGACGCTCGGTATCGTCGGCGAGTCCGGCTGCGGCAAGAGCGTTACCGCACTGTCGATACTGAGGCTGCTGCCACAGCCGATGGGGCGGATCGCTGGTGGGCACATCCTGTTCCGCGGCCAGGACCTGACGGCGCTGCCTGCGGAGGCGATGCACAAGGTCCGCACCGGGCAGATCGGCATGATCTTCCAGGAGCCGATGACCGCGCTGAACCCGGTGCACCGGATTGGCAAACAGCTGAGCGAGGCCTTCCTGCTGCACCAGCAGATCAGCCCGCGCACGGCGCTCGAGCGTTCGGTCGAGATCCTCGAGAAGGTCGGTATTCCCTCCCCGGAAGTCCGGGTCAGCGAGTATCCGCACCAGCTGTCGGGCGGCATGCGACAGCGGGTGGTGATTGCCATGGCGCTGGCCTGCCGGCCGGCGCTGGTGATAGCCGACGAGCCGACCACGGCGCTCGACGTGACCATCCAGGCCCAGATCCTCGAGCTCATGAAGGCGCTGCAGGACGAGATGGGCATGTCCATCATCCTGATTACGCACGATCTCGGCGTCATCGCCGAGGCCTGCGAGGACGTGCTGGTGATGTACGCGGGCCGGGTCGCAGAGAAGGGCTCGGTGGAGGACATCTTCCGCCGGCCGGCGCACCCCTATACACGGGGCCTGCTGGAGTCGATTCCGCGGCTCGAGTACCCGCGCAAGACCCGGCTCAGGACCATCGAGGGCATGGTCCCGGGGCTGATGGACATGCCTGCGGGCTGCCGCTTCAACAATCGTTGTCCGCACAAGGTCGACCGCTGCACTGCCGAGGCGCCGCCGCTCGCCAGCGTGGCGGGTGGGCACGGCGTCGGCTGCCACCGCTGGCGCGAGCTGCCGGCCTGGACGGAGCCGGTGTCGTGAGCACCCCGTTGCTCGAAATCCAGAATCTCCGCACCTATTTCCCGGTGCGCGGCGGCGTGTTCCTCGCAGCGCGCGGCCAGTGCAAGGCGGTCGACGATGTCTCGCTGTCGGTCTGGTCCGGCGAGACCGTCGGCCTGGTCGGCGAATCGGGTTGCGGCAAGTCCACGCTCGGCAAGTCGATCGTACGGCTGGTCAAGCCCACCGGCGGGAAGATCCTGTTCAACGGCGTCGACCTTGCCTCGCTGCGGGCGCGCCAGTTGAAGCCCTTCCGCCGCGAGGTACAGATGATCTTCCAGGACCCGGCCGACTCGCTGAATTCCCGGCTGTCGGTTGGTGCCATGCTCGAGGAACCGTTCCTGATCCACGGCATCGGCGACGAAGCCTCGCGCCGCGAGCGCGCACTGGAGCTGCTGCAGATCGTTGGCCTGCCGCCGGCGGCACTGGACCGGTTTCCCTTTGAGTTCTCGGGCGGCCAACGCCAGCGCATCGGCATTGCGCGGGCTATCGCACTCAACCCGAAGCTGATCATCTGCGACGAGCCGGTTTCCGCGCTCGACGCGTCCATCCAGAGCCAGATCCTGAACCTGCTGCTGGACCTGCAGCAGCGGCTGGGCCTGAGCTACCTGTTCATCGCGCACGACCTGGCGGTCGTCAAGCACGTTTCCGACCGCATCGCGATCATGTACCTGGGCCACGTCGTCGAGTCGGGCGATGGCGAGGAAGTACACCGGCATCCGCGCCATCCCTATACGCGCGCCCTGATCTCGGCCATTCCGCAGCCGGTGCCGCGGCGGCAGCGCTACCGCCAGATCCTGACCGGCGAAGTGCCCTCGCCAATCGACCCGCCGCCCGGCTGCCCCTTCCAGACGCGCTGTCCGCACGTCCAGGCCGTGTGCCGCGAGCAGTTGCCGCCGCTCAGGGAGGTCGCCGGCTCGGGCCGCGACGTGCACGCGGTGGCCTGTCACTTCGACCTGTAGCGCGGGCAGGGGCTGGCAGTGGGTCCGCTCAAGGGCGTCCGCATCATCGAGATCGCCGGCATCGGGCCGGGCCAGCTGTGCGGGATGTTGCTGGCCGACATGGGCGCGGAGGTCCTCCGTATCGAACGGATCGCGGCGGCGGAGCTGGGGGTCAGCCTGCCGGCGCGTTTCGACCTGATGAATCGCAGCCGCACTGCGGTGGCATTGGACCTGAAGCGCGCCGAAGGCGTCGAGCTGGTACTCGAGCTCTGCGGCAGCGCGGACGCCCTGTTCGAAGGCTTCCGGCCCGGTGCGATGGAGCGCCTCGGGCTCGGCCCGGAGGCCTGCATGGCCCGCAATCCCCGGCTGGTCTATGGCCGGATGACGGGCTGGGGCCAGGCCGGCCCGCTGGCTGGACGGGCAGGCCACGATCCCAATTACATCGCCCTGGCGGGCGTCCTGTCGTGCATCGGCGAACGCGGCGGCGGACCGGTCTATCCCCTGAACCTCGTCGGTGACTTCGGCGGCGGCGGGACCTACCTGGCACTCGGCTTGCTGGCCGGCATCCTCGAGGCCTCGCGCTCGGGCCAGGGACAGGTGGTGGACGCCGCCATGGTCGACGGTGCCGCTTCGCTGATGACCGCTTTCCATGGCCTGGTTGCTGCCGGAATGTGGCGGGAAGAGCGCGGCAGCAACATCCTCGACGGCGGTGCGCCATTCCTGCGTCCCTACGAGACGGCCGATGGCCAGCACGTCGTGATCGGTGCGCTCGAACCCCGGTTCTTCCGGCTGCTGCTCGAGAAGATGGGCTTCGACGATATCGATCCGGTTGCCCAGAACGACCGCAGCCAGTGGCCTGCCCTGCGACGCCGCTTCGAGGACGCGTTCAGGACCCGTACCCGGCAGGAATGGTGTGACCTGCTGCAGGATACGGACGCCTGCTTCGCGCCGGTGCTGTCCCTGACCGAGGCGACCCGGCATCCCCATGCGACCGCCCGCCGCGCCTACGTTGACGTGGACGGCATCATTCAGCCCGCGCCGGCACCGCGATTTTCGCGCACGCCCTCGGCGATCAGCCGACCGCCGAGGCCCGCTGGCGCAGGCGCGGCGCAGGCGCTCACCGGGTGGGGCATCGATGCCGCGAAGGTCCAGGCCCTCGGTCGGGCCGGGGTGCTGAAGCTGGCCGACGCCTGAACCCGGTGCCGTCGCTCAGAGCTTGACCATCACGTGCCGCACAGCCGTGTAATCCTCGAGCGCGTAGGACGACAGGTCCTTGCCGTAGCCCGAACGCTTGAGTCCGCCGTGCGGCATCTCGCTGACCAGCATGAAATGGGTATTGATCCAGGTACAGCCGTACTGCAGGCGCGAGGCGACCTGCATTGCGCGGCCGACATCCTGGGTCCAGACGGATGAGGCCAGACCGTACTCGGAGTCATTGGCCCAGGACACGGCCTGGTCAACGTCCTTGAAACGCGTGATCGACACGACCGGCCCGAATACCTCGCGCCTGACGATTTCGTCGGCCTGGCGGGCGCCAGCTATCACGGTGGGCTCGTAGAAGAAGCCCTTGCCGCTGCCAGCACGTCCTCCCGCAGTAACTTCCACGTGCTTCAGTCGAGCGGCACGCTGGACGAATCCAGCGACCCGCGAGCGCTGCTCGGCACTGATCAGCGGTCCCATTTCGACGCCGGATTCTTCCTGCCGGCCGACCTTGATTGATGACGCGGCCGCGCTGAGATCCGCGACCAGGCGGTCGAAGATCTTCGCTCCTGCGTAGAGCCGACAGGCTGCCGTGCAGTCCTGTCCGGCGTTGTAGAAACCAAAGGTCCGCACCCCCGATACAACCGATTCGAGATCGGCATCATCGAAGACGATGACCGGCGCCTTGCCGCCGAGCTCGAGATGAGTTCGCTTGATGCCCTTCGAGGCGGCTTTAAGGATCTTCTCGCCGGTCGTCACGTCGCCGGTCAGCGAAACCATGCGCACTCGCGGATGACCGACGAGCGGTGCGCCGACGGTCTCGCCGCGACCGGCGATCACGTTGACCACGCCGGGCGGGAACAACTCGGCCAGTAGTTCGGCAAGCTTCAGCGCCGTCAGCGGCGTCTGTTCGGAGGGCTTGAGCACCACGGTGTTGCCCGCAGCCAGCGCCGGTGCGAGCTTCCAGGCCGCCATCATCAACGGGTAGTTCCACGGGGCGATCGAGGCGACCACGCCGATGGGGTCACGGCGAATCATGCTGGTGAAGCCGGCGAGGTACTCACCGGCGACCGCGCCGTGCATGGTGCGTGCGGCACCCGCGAAGAATCGGAACACGTCGGCGACCGCCGGTATCTCGTCGTTCAGGGCTGCGGCCAGCGGTTTGCCGCAATTCAGCGACTCGATGCCGGCAAAGCCGGCGCCGTCCGCCTCGATCCGGTCGGCAAGCTTCAGCAACAGGGTGGCGCGATCCTTCGGCGGGGTTTGTGACCACCCGGCAAAGGCGGACTCGGCCGCCCGCACCGCCGTATCGACCTGCCCGGTGGAGGCTTCGGCCACCCGGGCAATCACCCTGGCCGTTGCCGGGTCGAGAATCTCCTCCACCTGTCCCTGGCCGGCGACGAGGCGGCCGTTGATCAGCAATTTCTTCTGCATGGCATCACTCCGGTGCGAGGTTTCACTTGGGCCCGTCCGGCTCGCCCTGGCGCGTCAGCCAATAGGCCAGCAGGATTGGAATCAACGTGACCAGCACGACGGTCACGGCGACGACGTTGGTGATCGGCCGCTCACGCGGCCGGAACAGTTCGTTGAAGAACCAGATCGGCAGGGTCCGTTCATGCCCCGCAGTGAACAGCGTGACGATGATCTCGTCGAAGGAAAGCGCAAAGGCCAGCATGCCGCCGGCGAGCAGCGCGGTGGCGATCTGCGGAAGCAGCACGTAGCGGAACGTCTGCGTGCCGTCGGCACCGAGGTCCATGGACGCCTCGATCCAGCTCTGCGGCAGGCGGCGCAGGCGCGCGATGACATTGTTGTGCACGATGACGATGCAGAAGGTGGCGTGACCGGTGACGATCGTCCAGAAGCCGAGCTGGAAGTCCGCGAGCTTGAATGCCGACAGCAGGGCGATGCCGGTGATGATACCGGGCAGTGCGATGGGCAGGACGAACAGCAGGGTGACGGCCTCGCGCCCCCTGAACCGGCTGCGGGCCAGCGCGAACGCCGCCAGGGTGCCGAGGACCAGCGCCATGGCGGTGGCCATGGCCGCGACCGAGAGCGACAGCCGCAGCGCGGCCCACATGTCTTCGCGCGCGAAGGCCACCTCGAACCAGTGCAGGGTCAGTCCGGGCGGCGGAAACTGGTAGGTGCGGTCCTCGGTCGTGAATGCATAGAGGACGATTACCCAGACCGGCAGGTGCAGGAAGGCGAGGCCGGCGAAGGCGGCGAGCCTTTGCCCCAGCGAGGCGCGGTTCCAGTCGCGGTCAGAGCGCATCGAAGGCCCCGAGCCGCTTGGCCAGCGTGAGGTAGGCACCGATGAGCAGGATCGGCACGACCGAGAAGGCTGCCGCCAGCGGGATGTTTCCGGCGGTTCCCTGTTGCTGGTAGACCATCATGCCGATGAAGTAACCCGGCGCCCCGACCACGCTTGGAATGATGTAGTCGCCGAGCGTCAGCGAGAAGGTGAACACCGATCCGGCGGCGAGTCCCGGCAGGGCCAGCGGCAGCACGATCTGCCGGAAGGTCTGGCCGGGGCGGGCCCCGAGGTCGGCGGACGCCTGCAGCAACGAGGCGGGCACCCGCTCCAGCGCGGCGGCCAGCGGCAGGATCATGAATGGCAGCCACATGTAGACGAAGACGATGAACATGCCGAGGTAGGACGACGCCAGCGAGGGCCCGCCGACGACCGGGGTGGCCAGCGCCTGCTCCAGGGCCGGTGTCAGCCCGAACTGGTCCACGAACCAGGACAGGACGCCCTGCTTGGCCAGCACCAGGCGCCAGGCATATACCTTGACGAGGTAGCTGGTCCACATCGGCGTCATCACGCCGACGTAGAAGAATGCCTTCATCCGCCCTCCGGCATAGCGGGCCATGTAATTGGCGACGGGAAAGGCAATGACGGCGGCCGCCAGCGTCACTGCCACGGCCATGCCGAGGGTGCGCAGGATGATGTCTACATTGGCCGGGTGGCTGACCAGCTGGCGATAGGTCGCGAGCGTGAATTCCGGGATGATGCGCGCCGTGAATTCGTCGATCGCGTAGAAGCTCTGCATCAACAGGGCGAACAGCGATCCCAGGTACACCACGCCCAGCCACAGCAGCGGCGGCAGCAGCAGCAGCGACAGGTAGAAGCCCCGCCTGCCGTACAAGAATGCCGAGATGGACCGCGTCATGGATCAGCCGTCCGCGAGCGGGACCAGGCTGTCCGGCGACCATGCCAGGCGGACGCGGGAGCCCGGCCGCAGGCCGCTATCGTGCATGTCGGCTTCCGGCCGGGCAGCCGTCAGCGACGGGCCGCCGTCGAGGCGTACGTGCCAGCGGCTGGTGGCGCCGTGGTACTGCACGTCTTCCAGCACGCCTTCGCAGCTGACCGCGCCCACCGGCGCGGTCGCGTCGATCGACAGCACGTCGATGAGCTCGGGCCGGACCGCGAAGGCGCGCCGGGACCCGGTCAGGCGCGCCGCGACGTCGGCCTCCACGACATTGGCGCTGCCGACGAATCGCGCCACGAACGCGGTCCGCGGGCGGATGTAGAGGCCGCGTGGCGTGTCGAGCTGCTCGATGCGCCCTTCGCGGAACACTGCAATGCGGTCGGCCATGCTGAGCGCCTCGCCCTGGTCGTGGGTCACGTAGAGGAACGTGATGCCCAGGCGCTGTTGCAGCGACTTCAGTTCGGTCTGCATTTCCTCGCGCAGGCGCAGGTCGAGCGCTCCCAGC
>JAHEAZ010000092.1 GCA_024642505.1 Gammaproteobacteria bacterium | reverse complement strand
TTGCGGGTGTCGGCACTATCGCGCGCTTCGCAGCGCGTGCTCGAGCGGGTTGGAGCCTGGCCCCGGGTGGTTGAGCGCGGCGTGGCGCCTTATCAACGCATGGTCGTATGGGACGAGCTCGGCGCTCCCGGGCGGGCCGGATCGATCAGCTTTGATGCAGCGGAGCTTGGCGAGCCGGACCTTGGGCACATAGTGGAGAACCGCGCGGTCCAGGCGGCGCTGACGGAGCGTGCCATTTCGCGCGGTGTCACACTGCTGCGCGCTGGAGTGGCCGGTCTCGAGACAGGCGAGGGGGCGATCTCGGTCCTCACGACAGAGGGTCGCAAGCTGTCGGCCGCGCTGCTCGTCGCAGCGGATGGCGCCAACTCGCCCGTACGCAAACATGCAGGCATCGACACGCGCGGCTGGGAGTACGGCCAGCACGCGATCGTGGCGCATCTGCAGGCGGAGAAGGATCACGAGTTCACGGCCTGGCAGCGCTTCCTGGCTACGGGTCCGCTCGCGTTGCTGCCGCTGGCCGACGGCCGGGTCTCGCTTGTCTGGTCCGCGACGCCGGAGCGGGCGGCGGAACTCGTTGCGCTGCGCGATGACGCCTTTGCAGCCGCGGTAACCGCAGCCTCGGGTTTGGTTCTCGGCAGGCTAACGCCCACCACCAGGCGAGCGGCCTTTCCCCTGCGACTGTTGCATGCGCTCGACTACACGCGTCCGCGGATCGCGCTGGTGGGCGATGCGGCGCACAACGTGCATCCACTGGCGGGGCAGGGCGTGAACCTCGGGCTGATGGATTGTGCAGCGCTCGCGGAGGTTCTGGGCGAGGCGAGCAAACGAGGGGCTGATCCTGGCGACACGGCGCCGCTTCGTCGCTATGAACGCTGGCGCAAGGCCGAAAACCTGCCGGCGATGGCGTTGATGGATGGGTTGAAGCGCCTGTTCAGCAACGACGACCCCGCCCTGTCGTGGACGCGGCGCACGGGCCTCGGTATCGCAGATCGTGCCGGTCCGATCAAACGCGCGCTGATCGAGCGGGCCATGGGCCTGAGCGGCGAAGTGCCGTTACCGGCCAAATAGAGGCATATCACGCTGCGGGACGAGCAGGCAGCAACGGACTCGATGCCAGAATATGTAAAATTACGCTTCTAGTTTTCTGGCCAGGCGCTGGCGTCGATAGTCTCGCGGTAGCCGTGCCAGGTTGCATAGCCGAGCAGCGGAATCGTCACGACCAGTCCGACCAGGATCGTAGCGAATCCAATGGCCGTCAGCGCCACGATCAGCAGCACCCACAACAGCATCGCCGGCTTATTGCGCAGCACCGCGTTCACGCTGGTCACGACTGCGGTTATGGCGTCGGTATCGCGGTCGCAAATCATCGGCAGCGAGAACGCACTGAAGGCGAATGTCACCAGCGCGAAGACCGAGCCCACCGCGGAGCCGATCGCGAGGAAGCCGGCCAGTTGCGAAAAGTCGGGTCGCGCTTCCTCCGGAAAGAAGACATGCAGCATCGATCCCGCCCGCGCCCAGACCAGGAATACGACCATCAGGGCCAGTGCAAACACCATGGCCGTTCCGAGGCTTCGGCGTTGCTCGCCAAGACAGCGGTGCAGCGACGGCCGTAGGCCGTTGCCAAGCTGGCGACTGATGGAGTACAGGCCGAGCGCCAGCACGGGGGCAACGAACACGAAGCCGGACAGCAGCACCAGCACCGCCCAGTAGCTGCCGATCTTTAGCCCGATCCCGGTGACTACCCACGACAGGGCAGCAATGACCATTCCATAGGCGAGACTCTGGCGAGGTGCATGTCGGTAGTCGTCCCAGCCCCGGCGGATCCAGTCGAACGGTGCACGCCAACTCAGGTCGCGGCACGGCGCGACGAACGGTAGCTGTCGAGGCTCGGCGGCTGTGGGCGACAACTCCTCAGGCACAATGATTACCCGCAGAAGAACGAGGCCGGCCCGGGAACTGCGTGGCACTGCGCCAGGAGGAAACAGTCCCGTGCGGGGACGTCTCTCCTGCAGGTTGCCAGGTACCCTCAGAGCCACTCACAGCAGCGCATCGGCCTTGGCGGCGCATATGAAGTCCTTCTCGGTCAGCCCACTGGCATCGTGGGTCGAAAAGCGTACATTGCAGTAGTTGTAGCCGATCTCGAGATCTGGATGATGGTCCTCGGCATTGGCAACATGCGCCAGCGCGTTGACGAAACCCATCGTTCGGTAGAAGTCCGGAAAGCGTATCTCGCGCCGTAGTGCCGCGCCGTCCTCAGTCACTCGCCAGCCTTCGTCGAGCTGTCCCATCAGCGACTGCGCCTGGTCGGCAGTATAGGGCACGTCCGCACCCTCGCAGCGTTGGCAGCTGCGCTCCTTGAGCTGTTTCACGGCGTCCCCTTCTCGGCGTAGCGGCGCTCGACGTAGCGCTCGACCAGTTCCTGGAATTCCTCGGCGATGCGCTCGCCCTTTAGCGTCACGGTTTTCCGGCCATCCTCGTATACAGGCGCCACCGGCCGTTCACCCGTGCCGGGCAGGCTGATGCCGATGTTCGCGTGCTTGCTCTCGCCCGGGCCATTGACGACGCAGCCCATGACGGCGACGGTCATCTCCTCGACGCCGTCGCGCGTCTCCTTCCACGCCGGCATACGCTGCCGGATGTACCCCTGGATACGCTGCGCCAGCTCCTGGAAATAAGTGCTGGTCGTCCGGCCGCAGCCCGGGCAGGCAATCACCATCGGCGCAAAAGCCCGCAGACCCATGCTCTGCAGGATCTCCTGCGCGACGATGACTTCGCGCGTCCGATCGCCCCCTGGCTCCGGCGTCAGCGAGATGCGGATAGTGTCGCCAATGCCCTCCTGCAGCAGCACGGACAGCGCAGCGGTCGACGCAACGATGCCCTTCGAACCCATGCCGGCCTCGGTAAGGCCGAGATGCAGTGGATAGTCGCAGCGCTCCGCCAGCGTCCGATAGATCGCGACCAGATCCTGCACACCGGAGACCTTGGTGCTGATCACGATGCGATCGTGCGGCAGTCCGAGCTGCTCCGCCTTCATTGCGCTTTCCAGTGCAGAGACTACCGTCGCCTCGCGCAGTACGTCGAGCGCGTCCCGGGGCTCGGGCGAGCGCGAGTTCTCGTCCATCATCCGGGTCAACAGGTCCTGGTCGAGGCTGCCCCAATTGACGCCGATCCGGACCGGCTTGTCGTAGCGACAGGCGGCGTCGATCATCTCGGCGAACTGTGGGTCGCGCTTGCTGCCGCGGCCGACGTTGCCAGGGTTGATGCGGTACTTGGCAAGCGCCTCGGCGCAGGCGGCGTGCGCCTTCAGCAGCTTATGGCCGTTAAAATGGAAGTCGCCGACGAGCGGGACGTCGATGCCGGTCGCGGCGAGCCGTTCGAAAACCCGGGGAACCGCCGCGGCGGCTTCGTCGGTGTTTACTGTCACTCGCACCAGCTCGGATCCGGCCCGTACGAGATCCCTCACTTGCCGGAAGGTTGCCTCCACGTCCGCCGTATCCGTGTTGGTCATGGACTGCACCACGATCGGCGCGCCGCCGCCGATCATGACTCGGCCGACCCTGACTGCAACCGACGTTCTGCGTTTGCCGAGCGGCATGGATGCCCCGAAATGGTGGATGTCGGCGTATTGTAGGCTGCGGCGGCGGGTCCCGGCGAACATCGGCCCGCCTCGTGCAGGATACTGACAGGGAGGGAAAGCATGATGGACGTCAGGGCTGCGGTGGCATGGGAGGCGGACAGGCCGCTCTCGATCGAGACCGTTCAACTGGACGGCCCAAAGGCCGGCGAGGTACTCATCGAACTGAAGGCCACGGGCATCTGCCACACGGACGAGTTCACCCGCTCGGGCGCCGACCCGGAGGGCCTTTTCCCAGTCATTTTCGGTCACGAGGGCGCTGGTGTCGTAGTCGACGTGGGACCGGGCGTCCGATCCGTTAAGAAGGGTGACCACGTCATCCCGCTCTACACGCCCGAATGTCGCGAGTGCAAGTCCTGCACCTCGCACAAGACCAACCTCTGCACAGCCATTCGCGCCACTCAGGGGCAGGGGGTGATGCCTGACGGCACCAGCCGCTTTGCGCTCAATGGCCGCAAGATCCACCACTACATGGGATGCTCGACCTTTGCGAATTACACGGTATTGCCGGAAATTGCCGTGGCAAAGATCAGGCCCGATGCCCCCTTCGACAAGGTCTGCTACATCGGCTGCGGGGTGACCACCGGGATCGGCGCGGTAATCAACACGGCCAGGGTCGAGGCGGGCGCCAACGTGGTGGTGTTCGGACTCGGCGGCATCGGCCTCAACGTCATCCAGGGTGCGCGCCTGGTCGGCGCCAACAAGATCATTGGGGTCGACATCAATCCGAAGCGCAAGGCGCTTGCCGAACGGTTCGGTATGACCCATTTCGTCAATCCGAGGGAGCTCGAAGGCGATCTCGTGCCCTACCTCGTGGCACTGACCGACGGTGGCGCCGACTACAGCTTCGAGTGTGTCGGCAACGTGGATCTCATGCGCCAGGCGCTGGAGTGCTGTCACCGGGGCTGGGGCGAGTCGATTATCATCGGCGTGGCTGGCGCCGGCCAGGAAATCTGCACCCGGCCGTTCCAGCTGGTAACGGGACGGGTATGGAAAGGCACCGCATTCGGCGGCGCACGGGGGCGGACGGACGTGCCGAAGATCGTGGACTGGTACATGGACGGCAGGATCAACATCGACGACCTGATCACCCACGTGATGCCGCTCGAGCAGATCAACGACGCCTTCGACCTGATGCACGCCGGCGAGTCCATCCGCTCGGTGGTGGTGTACTGACATGAGCCTCGAGATGCTGTCGGTCCACTGCTGCTTCGGCGGCACGCAGGGATACTATCGCCACCAATCCAACGAGACTGGCACCAGCATGCGCTTTGCGGTGTTCACGCCGCCGCAGGCGGCCGCAGGGAATTGCCCCGCGCTCTACTTCCTGGCGGGACTGACCTGCACGGAAGAGAACTTCGCGGTCAAGGCGGGGGCACAGCGCCGAGCCTCGGAACTGGGGCTCGTGCTGGTGATGCCGGATACTTCGCCCCGTGGAACCGAACTGCCTGGTGAGCACGATTCCTACGACTTTGGCTCCGGGGCAGGCTTCTACGTCGATGCTACCGAGGCACCCTGGTCGGTCAACTACCGCATGTACTCCTATGTCTCCCGGGAACTGCCCGCACTGGTCGCGGAGGAATTCCCGGTCGACGAGGAACGGGTGGGGATCTTCGGGCATTCGATGGGGGGGCACGGCGCGCTGGTGGTCGCGCTACGCAACCCCGGCCGTTATCGAAGCGTCTCGGCCTTCGCCCCGATCGCGGCACCCATGCATTGCCCGTGGGGGGAGAAGGCATTTTCAGGCTACCTCGGCGGTGATCGGACCAGTTGGCGAAGGTGGGACAGCTGTGCGTTGATCGAGGATGGGCAACGGCTCCCTGCGCTGCTCGTGGATCAGGGCATGGAGGACAACTTCCTGCAAGATCAGCTCAAGCTGGAAAGGCTCGAGACCGCCTGCGTCGCCGCGGGCATTCCGCTGACTTTGCGGCGCCACGCCGGCTACGATCACTCGTATTTCTTCATAGCGAGCTACGTTGCAGACCACCTCGATTGGCACGCCGCACGGCTCTAGCGCTGCGCGGCACGGCCGCCTTTTCGCGGTAATGGAGATGTGGCCAGCAGAAGAGACCGACTCGAGAAGGCTTCCCCAAGTGTCCGGGAGGGCAAGGAAAACAGCTGCGTTGTTGCGGCCTGCGGCGTCTGGCCTGGTCCTGGCCTGCATTCGCGGACAAGCCCGACGTTTCTTGCGGCGCCAGGAATGGCTAGAATGCAGCCTTCGCCACAAGACCTGTCCGGAGAGACCGCGCTCGCGCGGCGCCGAAGGCGCAACCCGCCCGGAAACGCTCAGGCAAACGGACGGCAGGATCTGGCGATCTCTGGAGAGCGGCCTGCGAGGGCCCACCGAAGGGGAGCGGTATCGGGGCGTCGCGGGCCCTGGTTCCCAATCTCTCAGGTTCACGGACAGAGGGGCGGCAGGCTCACGGGGCCTGCCGCCCCTTTCGTTTTGGAACGGCACGGCAAGCGGAGGTATCGACGATGGGCCAGCGAACACCGCTCTACGACGCACACCTGGCGCGCGGTGCGCGCATGGTCGACTTTGGCGGCTGGGACATGCCGGTCCACTACGGCTCGCAGGTGGAAGAACACCACGCTGTGCGACGCGACGCGGGCATGTTCGATGTCTCGCACATGTGCGCCGTGGACCTGCGCGGCCCGCGGACGCGCGAGTTCCTGTCGCAGCTGCTGGCCAACGACGTTGCACGGCTGACCGACCCGGGCAAGGCGCTCTACAGCTGCATGTTGCGCGACGACGGCGGGGTGCTTGACGATCTCATTACCTACTACCTGGACGAGTCCTGGTTCCGACTGGTGGTCAATGCCGGCACCGCCGGCAAGGACATTACCTGGATCACCGAGCACGCGGCGGAGTTCAGCGTGACGGTGACGCCCCGTCGCGACCTCGCCATCGTCGCGGTGCAGGGCCCCAATGCGCGCGACAGGGCTTCTCCCTGCCTGCCGGCGGAATGCCGCGACCAGGCCATGGCGCTCGGCGCGTTTTTCGCCGTGCCCTGTGGTGAATGGCTGGTCGCGCGGACAGGCTATACGGGCGAGGACGGCTTCGAGATCATCCTGCCTGTGTCCGGCGTCCGAGCATTCTGGGATGCGCTCGCCGCGGCGGGCGTCGCGCCCTGCGGGCTCGGCGCACGCGACACTTTGCGGCTCGAGGCCGGCATGAACCTCTATGGCAACGACATGGACGAGAGCGTCACGCCGTTGGTGTCGGGGCTTGCATGGACGGTGGCCATCAAGGATGCGCGCCATTTCATCGGCCGGCCGGCGCTCGAGGCGCAGAAGGCTGCTGGGGTTCCGAACAAGCTCGTCGGCCTGCTGCTGGAGGGCCGTGGCGTGCTGCGCGCGCACCAGCGGGTCGTGATCCCGGGAGTGGGCGACGGCGAGCTGACCAGTGGCACCTACTCGCCGACATTGGAGCGATCCATAGGCCTGGCACGGGTGCCCGCCGCTACCGGCGGACGGGTGCAGGTGGATATTCGCGGCAAGCTTCTGGACGCGCGCGTGGTCAAGCCGCCATTCGTGCGCAACGGCCAGGCCGTGATCGAAATCTGAAACAACTACAGTCCGTCTAGCTGACGGCGGGAGCAGGACGACATGAGCGACGTACCAGCTGACCTTCGCTTTACCAAGAGCCATGAATGGGTCCGCATGCTGCCGGACGGAAGCGTCGAGATCGGCATCAGCGATCACGCGCAGGCAGCACTCGGGGACCTCGTGTTCGTGGAAGTCCCCGAGACCGGGCGCCAGGTCGTGGCGGGTGATGCCTTCGCGGTGGTCGAGTCCGTGAAGGCAGCGTCGGATGTCTACAGCCCGCTGGCGGGCGAGGTGATCGCCGGCAATGACGCTCTGGCCGCCCAGCCCGAGCTCGTGAACCAGGACCCCTATGGGCAGGGCTGGATTGCCCGACTGAAGCCTGCCACGACAGCCGGGATTGAAGCCCTGCTCGACACGGCAAAGTACTCGGAACTGCTAGCCAGCGAGCGCTGACCGCGGCACGGAGAATCTCACATGGCTTATATCCCCCACACGGATGAGGACGTCCGCGCCATGCTCGAGGCGATCGGCGCCCCGGATATCGAGGCGCTGTTCGACGAGATCCC
>JAHEAZ010000091.1 GCA_024642505.1 Gammaproteobacteria bacterium | reverse complement strand
CGGCGATCCGGTCAAGTTCGTGCAGTGATCGCTTGCACCAGCGCCCGCAGCGCCTGGCCGCGGTGGCTGACCTGGTTCTTCTCCTCTGCCGGCATTTCCGCCGCGGTGCGGGTATCGCCACTAACGATGAACAGCGGGTCGTAGCCGAAACCGCCGGCGCCGCGGCGCGCGAAGCCTATCTTCCCTTCCCAAGTCGCCTCGTACACCAGCGGCGCCGGATCGTCGGCGTCGCGCACAAAGACCATGGCACAGCGAAAGCGCGCAGAACGCGCGGCGGCGGCAACGCCGTCGAGTTCCTTCAGCAGCCGGTCATTATTGTCCTCGGCGCCACGCCCCTCGCCGGCAAAACGCGCCGAATGAATGCCCGGCCGCCCGCCTAGCGCGTCGACTTCGAGACCGGAGTCATCGGCAATTGCCGGCAGTCCGCTTGCCCGCGCAGCGTGGCGTGCCTTGATCAGCGCATTGTCCGAGAACGTCGCACCATCTTCCGCCGGCGCCTCGATCCCGAAGGCGGACTGCGGCAGGACCTCGAAACTACTGCCGGCCAGCAGGGCCTGCATCTCACGCAACTTGCCAGCGTTGGCGCTGGCGAGAACGACCTGGCGCACCTGACCGTTCAGCCGGCGCCGAGCGCTTCGAGCTGCAGCGCACACAGGCGCGCAATGCCGGCCGCCGCCAGGTCGAGCAGTCCGTCAAGCTCCTCGCGCCGGAATGCGTGACCCTCGGCCGTGCCCTGCACCTCGATGAAGCCACCGCCCGAGTTCATGACCACGTTCATGTCGGTTTCGGCCTCCGAGTCTTCCGCATAATCGAGATCGAGCACACCAATGCCACTGACGATGCCGACGGAAACGGCCGCCACCTGTCCGTGAATCGGGTTCGCAGCGAGCGAGCGGCGCTCGCGGAGCGATGCAACGGCATCCGCCAGCGCGATGTAGCCACCGGTTATGGCGGCGGTGCGCGTCCCGCCGTCCGCCTGCAGCACGTCGCAGTCGACGGTGATGGTGCGCTCTCCCAGCGCCCGCAGGTCGATGCAGGCACGCAGGGAGCGTCCAATGAGCCGCTGGATCTCCTGGGTCCGGCCGGTCTGCTTGCCGCGGGCGGCCTCCCGGGGACTGCGCGTGTGGGTGGCCCGCGGCAGCATGCCGTACTCGGCGGTCACCCAGCCTTGTCCGGAGTTCCGCAGGAATGCGGGCACGCCATTGTCGACGCTGGCCGTACACAGCACGCGGGTGTCACCAAACTCGACCAGCACGGAACCCTCCGCGTGTGCGGTAAAGCCGCGCGTGAAACGAATTGTCCGAAGCTCGTCCGGCGAGCGTCCGCTCGGTCTCATGCAGGTACCCCGTCTGGTGATGGTCAGCCGAGCCAGCGCAGCGCGGCGGCAGTGGCATTGTCGCTGTGTGGTGCGGACGACTCCACGGCACGGTCCACCAGGTCGGACAATGCCTGCGCGAGCGGCGGTCCGGCCGGCCGCCAGAAGGCGGCAATGTCGGCGTCGCGTAGGTTGGCCCAGACGCCGTCAGTGCAGACCAGAAGAATGTCCCCGGGCTGCAACGGGCGGCGCAGCGACAGGCTCATCTCCGGCTGCGCAGGTTCGCCACCGATGCAGCAGTCGACGTAGTTGCGCATGGGGTGGCCGTGGATCTCGTCCTCGCGGATCATGCCCTCGCGCAGCAACTGCTCGACGTGGGTGTGGTCACGGGTGCGTTTGAGCAGCAACCCGTTGCGGATGTGATAGACCCGGCTATCGCCCAGATGGGCCCAGTACGCCGAGCCATCCTGCACCAGGCAGACTGCACAGGTGGCTCGCGGCCGGTGTTCTACCGGCATCTTGCGGCCGGCCTCCACCACGCTCTGGTGAGCACGCCCGAGGGCAAGATGCAGGAACCCAAGCGGATCGAACACCGGGTGTGCCTCGGCGCCGAAGGCGTTGAGCATCACCTGCCGCCCGATCTCCGCAGCAATGGCGCCGTCGGCATGGCCGCCCATGCCGTCCATGGCCATCAACAACGCAGCCGACCCGTTGGCGGCGACCGCCGCACGATCCTGGTTGTCCTCGCGGTGCCCGACATCACTGACATCGGCATACTCAACCTGCAAGCGTCCTCCCGGCGCAGCCCGCGACGCATCTGTTATTCTGGCGCGAGAGCTTACACGACCAGCGCCGCGACCGTGAATCCGGTGGCACGGGCGGGCGGTGAGGCCAGGCGGGGAAACGATGATACGCAGCATGACCGGCTTCGCCCGGCGGGAGCGCGCGACTGCCTTCGGCAGCCTCGCATGGGAACTCCGGACGGTAAACCATCGCTACCTGGAGGTGACCCTGCGACTCCACGAGGAGTTTCGCAACGCCGAGGGAGAATTCCGGCAGACGATCGCAGGCGTCGTCCGCCGCGGCAAGGTCGAGGCCGGATTGTACTTCCGTCCGGCGGCAGCGCTGGCACCTGCACTGGAACTGAACGAGCCCCTGCTCGAGCGACTCATCGAGCAGGCGAACCTGGTGCGTCGGCGCCTCTCCGACGCCGCCGAGATCAACGTGGTCGACCTGCTGCGCTGGCCGGGCGTGGTACGCGAGGCGGAACGCGACACGACACCGCAGCTCGAGGCAGCTCATGAGCTTCTCGCCGAGGCACTCGATGCGCTGACTGAGTCGCGCGCCAGCGAAGGCGGGAGAATCTCCGAGTTACTGCTGGGGCGTTGCGAAGCGGTCGAGACGATCGCGAACGAGGTGACTTCGCGCCTGCCGGAAGTTCGCGAGCGGATCCGCGCCAGGCTGAACGACCGCCTGTCCCAGGTCGTGACTGAGTCCAATCCCGAGCGGCTCGAGCAGGAAATCGTCATCGCGCTGCAGAAGATGGACGTCGACGAGGAGCTCGACCGCCTGCGCAGTCACGTCACGGAGATGCGCAAGGTCATCGCCGCCGGCGAGCCCGCCGGCCGGCGCCTGGATTTCCTGATGCAGGAGTTCAACCGCGAGGCCAACACGCTCTCGTCGAAGTCGCAGGACGTCGACACCACGCGTTCGGCCGTCGACATGAAGGTCCTGATTGAGCAGATGCGCGAGCAGGTGCAGAACGTCGAATGACCCGTCGGAGCTCGGGCCCCGACCTGTGCGAGGGTCGTTTTTTCACGAAGAGGAAAACAACATGCCCGTTTTCATGATTGCCGAGGTCAAGGTCACCGATGACAGCTGGATTCCGGACTAGGCAGCCAAGGTGCACGATCTCGTTCACAAGCACGGCGGCAAGTATCTTTCCCGCAGCGGCAATTTCACGCCGCTCGAAGGCACGCTGCCCGACCTGACCCTGATTGCGCTGCTGCAATTCCCCACGCTCGAGGCGGTCAAGGCCTTCGCCAACGACCCGGATTACGCGCCCTACGCCAAGGCCAGGCAATCGGGCAGCGTCAGCGCCCTGTTTGCCATCGACGACACGGACCTTGCAGGCACCATTCCGTACCTGGCCAAGCCGGCCTGACCGGACACTGAGTCCCCTGGCCAGGCTCGCGACGGGAACTGCCAGGATGTTCGGTGCCGGGCTGCGGAATGAACTTACTGTGCCTGGTACGGTGCATGGGGATACAGTGACCGGCGGTGCTGAAGCGCCAAAGGAGTCCCTGTGAACGTCCGACTGCTGACCCTGGTCCTGGTGGCCATGATCCCGGCCGCTTTCGCGGCAGACCTGCCCCGTACCCCCGCGCCCCCCGGCGCGGAGGTGTACTTCATCTCGCCGCAGGATGGCGAAACGGTATCCACTTTCCTGGTGGTCAAGTTCGGCCTGAAGGGCATGGGCGTGGCACCGGCGGGCGTGGCGGTCGAGAACACGGGGCACCACCACCTGCTTCTGGACGTCGCGAATCCTGACTTCAGCAAGCCCGTGCCGTCCGACGAGCACCACATTCACTTCGGCAAGGGGCAGACCGAGACTTTCGTGGAGCTGCCGCCCGGCACGCACACGCTGCAGCTGCTCATGGCCGACCACGCGCACGTGCCGCATGATCCGCCGGTGGCCTCGAAGAGAATTACGGTTATCGTCGAGTAACTTCGCGCCAACCAGTCCGAAGTCGCCAGCGCGTGGCGACTGATCGATCAGGCGTTCGGCGACGATCGATCCGACGGGCCGCCGCGGGCCGCCCGTCGACGCGCCTTGCGCAGGCGCGTTACCGCGAACATCACCAGCAGGAACAGGGCGAACAGCGCCCCCGCAAGGTCTTCCAAGTCGCCGCTCTTGCGCGCCTCGATCAGGGCGACGGTCATGATCATGACCGCCAGGCCGATCGCGACCGAGGCGCGCAGCGCGTCCGTGGACCGGCTTCCGGGGTCCTGCTTTCCGGTGCGCCGGATGGAAGCCAACGCCCGGGGCCCGGGTGCGGTCCGGCCGGAAGCTTCGGGCATTGGCCAGGGGTTGGCGTCCCGCGCCGGCGGAGCCGGCGGTGGCGGCAGTGGCGTGATCTCATCCGTCCCGTTTCGTGTCTGCATGGATCGCGGTCTCCTTTCCAGCCCTGTCCCCGCAACTATCCGCGCCGGCGTACCAGTGTCAGGCCATCGCCGATCGGCACCAAGCTCAGGTCGATCCGCTCGTCAGCCAGCAGCTGTTCGTTGAAGCGGCGCAGCGCCACGGTGTCGGCTGACTGATCGGCCTCATCGGCAACCGCCCCGCCCCACAGCGTATTGTCGACGGCGATCAACCCGCCTGGCCGCAGCAGCTCGAACACCTTCTCGTAGTAGCCGATGTAGTTCCCCTTGTCCGCATCAATGAAAGCGAAGTCGTAGCAGCCGGCTTCTCCCTGTCGAAGCCGCGCCTCGAGTGTCTCGAACGCAGGCGCGATGACGAGCTCGATCTTGTCCGTGACACCGGCAGCCTGCCAGTGTCGCCGGGCGACCGCGGTATATTCGTCGCTGACGTCGCAGGCAAGAATGCGTCCGTCGGCCGGCAGGGCGAGAGCGATGGCCAGGCTCGAGTATCCCGTGAAGACACCGACCTCAATCGTACGGCGCGCACCCGTAAGCCGGACCAGCAACTGCAGCAACTGGCCTACCTCGGGCGAGATCTGCATGCCGGCGCGGGGATGGACCGCGGTCTCGTCGCGCAGCGTCTTAAGCGCGGCGGGTTCGCGAACCGAGACGCGCACCAGGTATTCGTAGAGCCGGTCGTCGACCTGGATGGTCCGGCGGGACATACAGACTCCTTTCGGTCATTCCGGCGACGCGTCGCCGCTGCCCATGGAGACTAGCCTTTCTGACGGTGCAGGTGCAGTCAAAGCGAGCCCCCGTTCCGGGACCCGCAGGTATCATGCGGCATGCCCAACCGGGGAAGCCGCAATGCGTCGCTGCTGGCCATGATTCGAATCGCGCTCATTGTAGCCACGCTGGCGTTTTCCGCCGCAGCGGAAGCAGCCGGCGCGCTACGCGAAAACGAGGCCGACCTGGTCCATTTCGCGTTCGCCACTCAGCTCGGCAGCGGCGTCTATGCGGTAGGTGGCCGGACCATCCAGATCTACCGGCTACCGGTCGCGAGGACGCTCGCCGAGCCGGAAGATGGCCGGCCGGGCGTTCGCCTCACGCTGCCGGTGACGATCGGTCTGTACGACTTCGAGCCCCGCGACGTGGTCGAATCCGGCTTTCCCGACCGTCTTGACACCTTCAGCCTGGCCGGTGGCATCGAGCTGGACTTTCCGCTGGCGGATGACTGGCACCTCGTTCCGTACGCGGAGGCGGGGCGGGCCTGGGACCGCAGCAGCGATGCCGATGCGAGCCTCTACTCTGCGGCACTGCATGCCCGCCGTGACTGGTCCTCCGGCCAGATTGACTGGCGCTTCAGCACCGGGATCGTCTATGCCGGGGTCGACTTCGATGGCCTTGCGCGCCCGTCAGACCTGGTCAGGTTCGAGGCGGGTATCGAGGTCCGGCGCCTGCTCGGCCTCGAATTCGGGAACAGCGAGGCAGACGGCGGACCGTACCTGCTGGTCGAGTGGTATGCGGACCGACCCGATGAGCAGCTGGTACGGTCCACCGGGAAAGGCAGCGTACCCGCGCAGTTCGAGGCCGGCTTCACGCTGGGCGCCCGCCCGCCGCCCAGGATCTGGAAACTGCCGCTACCGCGAATCGGGCTGGCCTACCGTTTCGGCGATGGTATCTCGGTCTACCGGCTGGTGTTTGGCGCGCCTTTCTGAACAGGCAGCTGCGACCGTCGGTTGATCCCTGCGCTGCCGCCCCCATTGCTACGGATTGCGCCACCACCGGATCTGCCCGTGAGCACCGTCTGCCTCGCCTCTAGCATCCCCCCGCAGGTGGCCCAGGACTGGTCACTCGTCCTGCACGCAATTGGCATTCCCAACCAGCTGCTGGTGACCGCCGATGGCGGACAACTCTGGGTCAAGCCCGAGGACCAGGCGCGTGCGGCCCGGGAGATAGACCGCTACCTGCGCGAGAATCGCGGCCAGCCCGCCGCGCCCGTATCCTGGCCAAAATACCGGCACGCCGTCTGGGGCGTCATCGTTTACGCCGCGACCCTCATCGCGGTGACCGTTGCCGCCCTGTACCGCATCGGCGAGCGCAACTGGGTCAGCCGCGGGGTACTCGAGATCGGTCTCATCGAGCGCGGCGAGTGGTGGCGCGCGTTCACCGCCCTCACGCTGCACGCTGACCTTGGACACCTGCTCGCGAACCTCGCCTTCGGGGTGCTGTTCGCCTACCCGGCGAGCCAGTTTGTCGGGGTCGGGGTCGCCTGGCTCACGATCGTGCTTGCCGCGGGCGCAGCCAACGCCCTCGATATGGCGCTGCATCCGCCGACGCATTCCGTGCTCGGCGCGTCGACTGCGGTCTTCGTTGCGCTCGGGCTCAGCTCTGCGTTTTCCTGGAGACGGCGTGCCTCGCGGGCGCTGACCTGGATGCAGCGCACGGCCCCGCTGGTCGCCGGTGTCGCCTTGCTCGCCTTCACCGGAGTCGGCGGCGAACGCACCGACGTACTGGCGCATGCGCTGGGCTTCCTGGCCGGCGTGGGCAGCGGATTCGCACTGGCCGAAGCCCGCCTGCCGCCTCCGGGGCGAGATCGGGTGCAGTGGCTGGCGGCTGCAATCGCACTGAGCGTACTTGGAGTGGGCTGGGCGGCCGCGCTTCGCTAGAAGGGACCTACAGCAGTCAATTGCGTCGATCTTGCATCTAAAAGCCATCAATGTGCTTATAAAAGTCGTTAACAGGTCGAAAATCACCTACCGCTTTCCGATTCTGTCCTGACGGCACCGAGCGGGGCGTGCTGGACCGCGTCGGTCCAGGGTCCGGCGCGGGCGGCTTGGAATCCTCAGCACGGTCGCGCATCCTTCCCGCCCCGACCGAGACCACTGGCCGACAAATGACCGACGGAAAGCAGCGCCGCGGCAGACTGTTCGTGATCGCCGCGCCATCGGGCGCCGGCAAGACCAGCCTGGTTCGCGCCCTGATGCGAAGCGAGCCAGGGCTCGCGTTCTCGGTGTCTTTCACCACGCGTCCGCGACGGCCGCGGGAGGCCGAGGGCCGCGACTACCATTTCGTCTCGGCCAGCGAATTCGAGGAAATGGCTGGGCGGAATACCTTCCTCGAGCATGCCGAGGTATTCGGCAACCGCTATGGAACGGGCCACGCCCAGGTCGAATCGGCGCTGCGGAATGGCCGCGACCTGATTCTGGAGATCGACTGGCAGGGCGCCCGGCAGGTACGGGAGAGGCTGCCAGAAGTGATCGATATCTTCATCCTGCCGCCGTCACGCGCCGTTCTCGAGGAAAGATTGCGCAACCGCAGGACCGACAGCCCGGAGGCGATCGAACGCCGCCTGCGCGACTCGGTGGAAGAGA
>JAHEAZ010000090.1 GCA_024642505.1 Gammaproteobacteria bacterium | reverse complement strand
CGGGAGAATTGGTCGGAGCGAGAGGATTTGAACCTCCGACCCCTTGCACCCCATGCAAGTGCGCTACCAGGCTGCGCCACGCTCCGACCGGTCAAAAAAACATTACGCGGGTGGGGTTGGCCCGCTATGCGTTAATCATAACCGATGAAAGAGCTGCGCGCCGAGGACTCAGCGGCGCAGCATCTTGAGGATTTCTTCGAGCTCCAGCCTTACCTGCCGGACGATTTGCTGACTGTGCGAAACATCCTCGCGTGCCTCATCGCCCTCAAGTCGATTGCGCGCGCCGCCGATGGTGAAGCCCTCGTCATAGAGCAATCCCCGGATCTGGCGGATGATGATGACGTCCTGCCGTTGGTAATACCTGCGGTTGCCACGTCGCTTGACCGGCTTGAGCTGCGGAAATTCCTGCTCCCAGTAACGCAACACATGCGGCTTCACGCCGCAGAGCTCGCTTACCTCGCCGATCGTGAAGTAACGCTTCGCCGGAATGGGCGGCAAGTCGTTATTGTGGCTTGGTTCCAGCATATGCCTCGACTCTCGCCTTCAACTTCTGACCGGGACGGAACGTAACAACCCGCCGGGCCGATATGGGAATCTCCTCGCCCGTCTTGGGATTCCTGCCAGGGCGCTGATTCTTGTCCCGCAGGTCAAAGTTCCCGAAGCCGGACAGCTTGACCTGCTCCCCGGTCGCAAGGGCCGCTCTGATCTCCTCGAAGAACAAGTCCACGAGCTCACGTGCCTCACGCTTGTTGAGCCCGAGCTGGTTGAACAGTGCTTCGGCAATTTCGGCTTTGGTCAAGGCCATTCAACTAGTCCCTGATCGTGGCGTTGTGATCTTGTTTAACTCTCGCCACTACGGCTGAGACAACAGCGTCAGCATCCGTGTCCGTAAGCGTGCGAGAAGTTTCCTGTAAAATCAAGCCTAAAGCCACGCTTTTTCTACCGGGTTCTACCCCTGCTCCCCGGTAGACATCAAAAACCCGCAGTTCTTGGAGTGCCGCGCCGGCAGAAACACTAACACTTTCACGGATTTGGTCCAGTCTGACGGTCTCATCCACGACCAGGGCCAAATCTCGACGGATCGCAGGAAATTTCGAAATTTCTTTATAAACAGGAATATGTGAAATAAAGCTCGAGACGTAATCAATTTCGAAAACGATCGGAGCGACCTTCAGTTCCAGGTACTTGGAAAGCTCGGGGTGCAATTCCCCGATCCAGCCAGCGAGCCGCCCGTCGATGTTGATCCGCGCGCACTTGCCAGGGTGCATGCACGGGATCGAGTCCGCCTCGAATCGAAGCCGCTGCTCATCCCCCCCCAGACTCGACAGAGCCTCGAGGTCTGCCTTGACGTCGTAGAAGTCGGCCACCCGGCGCTGTAGTCCCCACTGCTCCCGCTCAGCCAGTCCCCATGCCAGTCCCGCCAGTGCCAGGCGCTCCTCCAGCCTGGTCCCGTCCCACAGGAACCTCGTGCCCAGCTCGAACAATCGGACCCGATCCTGCTGGCGCCGCGCATTCTCGCTCAGGACGCGGCACAGTCCTGGCAGCAGCGAGCGGCGCATGACCGCCATGTCTTCCGAGATAGGGTTCGACAGACCCAGCGGCTCGCACTCCGGGTCAAAGGCGCGCTGTAGCTCGGTCTCGATGAAGCTGTAGTTGATCACTTCCTGGTAGTCACGGTCGGCCATCAACATCATCACGCGCTCCCGCCCAACCGTTGCCTCACTTGCCGGCAGCGGTACCTGCGGCATCAGGGCGTCAGTTTGCGGAATGTCGTCGTAGCCATGAATCCGTGCGACCTCTTCGATAAGATCCTGTGCAATCGTGATATCGAACCGGTAGCTCGGCGGAATCACGCCGAGCACGTCGCCGGCTCCCGCGACCTGCATGCCCAGGCGGCGCAGAATCAACTCGATCTCTGCGCGCGGGATCTTCACACCCAGCAAGCGGTTCACCTGTTGCGGATCCAGTCGTACGCTCGAACGTCGCGGCAGCGCTGTGGTTTGCTCCGTAACGACCAGCGGTCCGACCATGCCGCCGGCGATGTCCACCAGGAGTTGCGTGGCACGTTCCATTGCCCGTTCCTGCAGGCACGGATCAACACCTCGCTCGAATCGCTGCGATGCATCGGTATGCATCCCGAAGCGCCGTGCGCGACCGGCGATCGCCGCTGGATTGAAGTAGGCAACTTCAAGGAAGACGTCGGTCGTATCGCCGGCGATGCCGCTCTTTTCGCCTCCCATGACACCCGCGATGCCAACCGCCGAGCTTGCGTCCGCGATGACGAGCACGTCAGCATCAAGGGTCACTGCCCTGCCGTCGAGCAGCTGCAGTTTTTCGCCTTGGCGCGCGTAGCGGACCTCGATGCGGGAGTTGAGCCGTCGCAAGTCATAGCCATGCATCGGCTGACCCAGTTCGAGCATCACATAGTTGGTAACGTCGACGACTGGGCTGATGGCACGCAGGCCCGCGCGCCGCAGGCGCTCGACCATCCAGAGCGGAGAACTGGCACCCGGGTGAATGCCCCGGATGACCCGACCGGCGAAACGCGGGCAGGCTTCCGCCGCGGACAGTCGTACCTCGAAGCGGTCAGCGATCGTGGCGGGTACCGGCGCCATTGATGGCAGGCTGAGCTCCGCTCCGCTAATCGCGGCAACCTCCCGCGCCACCCCGGCCAGGGACAGCGCATCGCCTCGGTTGGGAGTCAGGTTGAGTTCGATGATGGTGTCATCGAGGCCAAGCGCCTCGCGCAGGTCCCGACCCGGCGTCAGTTCTCCGGGCAACTCCAGGATCCCATCGTGGCCGTCGCCCAGCCCCAGTTCGCGTGCCGAGCACATCATTCCGAGTGATTCCACGCCGCGTAGCATCGCCTTTCGAACGACCAGCCCACCCGGCAGCGTCGCTCCCACCTGGGCCAGCGCGGTTGTCATTCCGGCCCGCGCGTTGGCCGCGCCGCATACGACTTGAACGGAATCGGCGGCGCCGTAGTCGACGCTACAAACCGACAACTTGTCCGCGTCCGGGTGTGGCGTGCAATCAACGACCCGTGCGACGACGACCCCCACAAAGGTCGGCGCCGCCGCCTCGACGGCTTCCACTTCGAGGCCGGCCATCGTGAGGCGATGGGCAAGTGTGGCGGTGTCCCAGCCCGTCTGGACCCATTCGGACAGCCATGCGGTGCTGACTCTCACGCCGCTACCCCCGGTTGAACTGCCTGAGAAACCTCAGGTCGTTCTCAAAGAACAGCCTGAGATCGTTCACCGAGTAGCGCAACATGGCCATCCGGTCGATGCCCATCCCGAAGGCGTAGCCCTGCCATCGCCCCGGATCGACGCCGCATGCACTCAGGACGTTGGGATGCACCATCCCGCAGCCCAGCACCTCCAGCCAGCCGGTCTGTTTGCAGACCCGGCAGCCCGTGCCGTCGCAGAACACGCACTGTATGTCCACCTCGGCGGAAGGCTCGGTGAAGGGAAAATACGACGGGCGGAAGCGCAGCGCGCGCGCGCGCTCGAAAAACTGCTCGACGAAATGGGCCAGCACAGCCTTCAGATTTGCAAAACTGATGTTCTCGTCAATCACCAGGCCCTCGATCTGGTGAAACATCGGCGTATGCGTCATGTCCGAATCGCAGCGATAGACGCGGCCCGGAACGATGATTCGCATCGGCATCTGCCCATTGCGCATTTCCCGGATCTGAACGGGGGAGGTATGCGTCCGCAGCAGTCTTCCGTCAGGAAAGTAGAAAGTGTCGTGCATCGCGCGCGCCGGATGGTCGGCGGGAATGTTCAACGCCTCGAAGTTGTGGAAGTCATCTTCCACCTCGGGGCCTTCGGCCACAGTGAATCCCGCCTGGCGGAATATCTTCTCCATCCTCAGCCGGGTGCGGGTTACAGGATGAAGTCCGCCCTGGCCCTCGCCTCGTCCCGGCAGGGTCACGTCGATCCTTCCGGCAAGAAGCTCGCGCTCGACCAGCTCGCGCTCGAGTGAGCCTCGCCGGCCCTCTATTGCGTCGACCAGCTGCTGCTTGACGCGATTGATCGTCGCTCCAGCGATGCGACGTTCGTCCGGTGAGAGCTTTCCGAGGGTCTTGAGTCGCTCGGTGATCTGGCCCTTCTTTCCGAGGGCAGCCACACGCACGGACTCGAGCGCCGCCAGGTCGGTACAGGCGTCGATCCTGTCGAGCAGGTCCCGGGTCAGGGAATCGAGGTCCTGCAAGGACTATCCTCCGCGGCGACAAGCGCGAGCCCCGGACCCAAAGGCCCGGCGCCCGCGCATCATCGTCAGACCAGCTCGCGCCGGCTACTTTTCTGCGAGCGCCGCCTTCGCCTTGTCAGCGATGGCGCCGAACGCAGCGAGGTCGTGAACCGCAAGATCGGCGAGCGCCTTGCGATCGATCTCGATGCCGGCCTTCTTGAGGCCCGACATCATCCGGCTGTAGGACAGCTCAAAGGTCCGGGCCGCCGCATTGATGCGCTGGATCCACAACGCGCGGTAGTCCCGCTTCTTCAGCCGGCGCCCGGTGTAGGCGTACTGGCCAGCCTTGATGACCGCCTGCTTGGCGACGCGGTAAACCTTGCGCCTGGCGTTGTAGTAACCCTTGGCCTTGGCCAGGACCTTCTTGTGGCGGCGTCCTGCAATGACGCCCCGCTTGACTCGTGCCATGTCTATATCCTCCTATCAGCCGGCGTCACAGGTGGGGCAACAGCTTTTCGAGCCGACCGACGTCGGTCTCATGCACGAGTTTGCTCGTGCCGAGCTGGCGCTTCCGCTTGCTGGGCTTCTTAGTGAGGATGTGACGACGGTGAGCCTGCGCGCGCTTGAACCCGTTCGCAGTCTTGCGAAAACGCTTCGCCGCCGCCCGGTTGGTCTTCAACTTGGGCATTGTCTACTCCTTTTTTTCTGACCTCTTCACACCGCCTGGGCGGGCTGGAGGCGTATCGGCGGCATACCGCCGGTCACTTCTATAAACAGCGGCTCACTTGCCGCTCACTTCTTTTTCGGTCCTATGACCATCACCATCTGGCGTCCCTCCATCAGAGGGCGCTGCTCCAACAGGCCCACTTCGGCCAGGTCTATCACCAGCCGATCGAGGAGCTTGCGCCCCAGCTCGGTGTGAGCCATCTCGCGGCCGCGGAACCTCAGGGTCACCTTGGCCTTGTCGCCTTCGGTCAGGAAGCGGATCAGGTTGCGCAGCTTGACCTGGTAATCAGCCTCTTCCGTACCCGGACGAAACTTCACTTCCTTTATCTGGATCTGCTTCTGCTTCTTCTTGGCCGAGTGCGCCTTCTTGTTCTGTTCGAACAGGAACTTGCCGTAGTCCATGATCCGGCAAACAGGCGGCTCGGCCGTCGGCGAAACCTCTACGAGATCCATCTCCGCGTCCGCGGCCATCTGCAGGGCCTCGGCACGGTCCACGACGCCGACTTGTGATCCGTCGGCACCGATAATGCGCAGCTGCGGCGAAAGGATCTCGTCATTGCGCCGGGTGCGCTTGCTTGTTGAAATACTTCATCCCTCCAATAAATCACGGCCGCGGGCCGCCGCATCCCGGGCAATCCGCGCCGCCACCTCTCCCAGGGGCATAACGCCCAGATCCTTCCCGGACCGAGTGCGAACGGCCAACGACCTGGAATCCACTTCCCGATCCCCTGCTACCAGCAGGTACGGGACACGCGCCAGCGTGTGTTCGCGGATTTTAAAGCCCACTTTTTCATTTCGCAAGTCGATTTCTGCCCGAACCCCCTGATTCTTAAGGAATTCCATAGCTTCCCGGGCAAAACCTTCCTGTTTGCTCGTAATGTTCATCACGACCGCCTGTACGGGCGCCAGCCAGGTCGGCAGTCTTCCGGCATGGTTTTCTATCAGGATCCCGATGAACCGCTCAAGCGAGCCCAGGATCGCCCGGTGCAACATCACCGGGTGCTTGCGGCTACCGTCTTCGGCCACGTAGTCGGCGTCAAGCCTTTCGGTCATGCCGAAGTCGACCTGCAGGGTGCCGCACTGCCAATCCCGGCCGATCGCGTCGCGCAGCACGAACTCGAGCTTCGGTCCATAGAAGGCTCCCTCGCCCGGGTTCATGGTGTAGGCGAGACCCGTGGCCTCTACCGCCTCCCTCAGGGCACCCTCGGCGCGATCCCAGATCTCGTCGCTGCCAGCGCGCTGGGGCGGCCGGTCGGCGAACTTGACCCGCACATCAGTGAAGCCAAAGTCAGCGTAAACCTCCATCAACAGATTGCAGAACTTGACCGTTTCCGTGCTCACCTGCTCTTCCGTGCAGAAGATGTGCGCGTCGTCCTGGGTGAACGCCCGAACGCGCATCAGTCCGTGCAGGGCACCTGAGGGCTCGTTTCGATGACAGGAGCCGAATTCGGCAATCTTGAGCGGAAGGTCGCGGTAGGACTTGATTCCCTGCTTGAAGATCAGCACGTGTCCCGGGCAGTTCATTGGCTTGACTGCCAGCATCCGGCCTTCCGACTCCGCGATGAACATGTGCTCGGCGTAATTCTCCCAGTGGCCGCTCTTCTCCCAGAGCGAGCGATCGAGCAGCTGCGGACTCTTGACTTCCTGGTAGCCGTCATTAGCCAGGCGACTGCGAACATACTGCTCGATGGTCCGCCACAGCGTATGGCCCTTCGGGTGCCAGAAGACACTGCCGACCGCCTCTTCCTGCTGGTGAAAGAGTCCGAGCTCGCGTCCGAGGCGGCGATGATCTCGCTTTTCCGCCTCTTCGAGCTGGGTGAGATAAGCCTTCAGCTGCTTCTCGTCCGGCCACGCCGTTCCGTACACGCGCTGCAGCATTTCGTTACGGGAGTCACCGCGCCAATAGGCGCCGGCCAGCTTCATCAGCTTGAATGCCCCGAGCTTGCCGGTGCTCGGCACGTGCGGGCCACGACACAGGTCTTCCCAGTCGCCCTGCCCATAAAGGGAAATAGCCTCGGCCTGCGGAATCGCCTCGATGATCTCTGCCTTGTAGCGCTCGCCAATCGCGCGGAAATGTGCGGCCGCCTCATCGCGCGGCAGAACGCGCCGGTGGATTGGCAGGTCGGCCTTGGCCAGTTCCTGCATGCGGGCCTCGAATTTCTCGAGATCCTCCGGGGTGAACGGCCGCTTGAAGGCGAAGTCGTAATAAAATCCGTTGTCGATCACGGGACCAATCGTGACCTGGGCGTCAGGGTAGATCGACTGCACGGCCTGCGCGAGCAGGTGCGCGGTCGAATGGCGGATCATCTCCAGGCCCTCTGGATCCCGGCTGGTGATGATCCGCAGTCTCGCATCAGCGTCCAAGAGATGGCTTGCGTCGACCAGCGTCCCATCGACCTCTCCGGCGAGCGCGGCACGGGCCAGGCCCGCGCCAATGCTTGCAGCGACCTGGCCCACGGTCACCGGCTTATCGAAGCTGCGCTGACTGCCATCCGGCAGCGTAATGAGCGGCATTGCCCAGGTCTCCACTGACTGCAGCGGCGCCAACAACAAGGGCGCCGTCTGCCGACGACGCCCTGCGGACGCCCGCTTGCCCGAACCAAGAAGTGTGAATCGTAGCACGCGGAGGCCACCACATCGCGCCAGCGAGGTCAAGCCCCAGTTCGGAAATCGCGACCGGTACGTCGCATCCCACACCGTGATCCAGTACGCTTCCGGCACCTATGCAGGCGCGCCAAACACTGTCGCAGTTGCCGGCACCTCCCTTTACCCCGCCCGGGGCGAAGCCACCCAGTCGTCTCCATACGCTGCTCGAGTGGCGGGTTCTGCTTGAACTCGGCACGCTGCCGATCAGCTGGCCGTGGCTCCAGAATACCCGCAGGGGCGACGGCCATCCGGTGTTGCTGCTCC
>JAHEAZ010000031.1:6743-31059 GCA_024642505.1 Gammaproteobacteria bacterium | reverse complement strand
CTGAAGCGCCTGCGCGAACTGGACGCCCAGTTTGGCAATACGGTCTTCACCGCATTCTCGACGGTCGAGACTGTCGAGAAGCTGGTGATCCAGTCCGATCTCATCATCGGGGCAGTGCTCGTAACCGGCGCCGCGGCTCCCAAGCTGGTCACGCGCGACATGGTTTCAAGGATGGAAAAGGGCGGTGTGCTGGTCGACATCTCGATCGACCAGGGCGGATGCTTCGAGACCAGCCGTCCGACCACTCATGCCGAGCCGACCTATTCGGTAGACGGTGTCATACATTATTGCGTCACCAACATGCCCGGCGCAGTACCGCGCACGTCGACCTTCGCGCTCACCAATGCCACATTGCCCTATGTCCGGTCGCTGGCCAACCTTGGGTGGCGCAAGGCGTTGTCGCAGGACGCCGGCTTCGCGCAAGGTCTCAACGTGCATGCGGGTCGCATCACCCACGAGGCAGTGGCGCGCGATCTCGGCTACGATTTCCAGCCTGTGGAGCAGGCGATTCGCTGAGTCATCATGACGGACGAGCCGGTCAGGCAGTTTCAGGCATGGCTTAACGAGGCCGAGCGGTCCGAACCGGGTGACGCGACGGCCGCGGCGCTCGCGACCGCGACGCCTGATGGCGTTCCGTCAGTCAGGATGGTGCTGGTGCGCGGCTGCGACGAACGGGGCTTCGTGTTCTACACAAACCTCGGAAGTCGCAAGGCGAGGGAACTCGATGCCAACCCACAGGCCTCGCTGTGCCTGCACTGGAAGACCGTCGAGCGGCAGGTCCGCATAGAGGGCAGGGTGCAGCGCGTGAGCGACCAGGAAGCGGACGCGTACTTCGCAAGCCGCGCTCGTGACTCGCGCATCGGCGCCTGGGCGTCGCGGCAGTCCGAGGTAATGCGGGGCCGATTCGAACTGGAAAGACGCGTTGCCGAGACCGTGCTTCGGTTCCCGGTCGGCGAGGTGCCGAGGCCGCCTTTCTGGTCCGGCTTCCGGCTGGTGCATGACCGGGTCGAGTTCTGGCAGCAGCGACCTTTCCGGCTGCACGAACGGGTGGTCTACATCCGCGAGACGAATGGCTGGCGAACCGAAGCGCTGTTCCCGTAAGGGAGCATGGCAGCGCTCCGGCATGAAGGACCTGAGCGCTTCGACATCAGGCTCCGCAAGGGTACCGATGCGCTCGCATTCGAAAGAAACTTGACTTGATCAACTACGCGGGCCACAAAGAACGGCACACCCGTCCACCAGGAATGGAGCATCACGTGAAGGAGGATTTGTTCGACCTGAGCGGCCGCATCGCACTGGTTACCGGAGCAAGCCAGGGAATCGGGCGTTCCATCGCCTTGTTGCTGGCACAGAAGGGGGCGACAGTTGCCGTAACCAGTCGCAAGGCCGATGCCTGCGAGCAAGTCGTCGCCGAAATCCGGGCGCTGGGCGGTAACGCCGAAGCCATTGCCTGCCACATCGGCGATCCGGCGCAAATCACCGATGTATTCAGCGATGTCTGTCAGCGCCACGGCCGCATCGACATTCTGGTCAACAACGCCGCAACAAACCCGTACTTTGGTCCAGCCCTGGACATGGATCTGGCCGCCTACCAGAAGACGGTCGACGTCAACATTCGCGGCTATTTCTGGGCCGCGGTCGAGGCGGGGCGAAGCATGCGCTCGCAGGGCCATGGCGTCATCATAAACGTGGCTTCGGTAAACGGCGTCCGGCCGATGGACGGACAGCTGGTTTATTCCATGACCAAGGCGGCCATCATCAACATGACCCAGGGGTTTGCCAAGGAATTGGGAAGATTCGGAATCCGGGTCAACGCCTTGCTGCCTGGAATCACGGAAACGAAATTCGCATCGGCCCTGCATGCAGATCCGCGCAATCGTGCGATGGTGGAAAAGCTGCTCCCTCTGGGTCGCATTGCCCAGCCCGGGGAGATGGCCGGCGCAGTCCTGTACCTCGTCTCCGATGCGGCTTCCTACACCACCGGTTCCTGCATCACGGTCGACGGCGGCTGGCTCGCATGAGCCGTGACCGGCCATTGGACCATGTGGCCGCGCGCCTTCCCGGGGATGCGTGATGAGCGCCCTGCATCTGGTGCGGCATGGCCAGGCGGCCTTCGGGACAGAGAACTACGACCAGCTGACACCGCTCGGCATCGAGCAGTGCGCACAGCTGGCCCGTCATTGGGCCGGTCTCAAACGACCCGAGCCGTTGCTATTCACCGGCAGGCTGGTAAGGCAGCGCGATTCTGCCGAGGCGTTTGCGCGGAGTCTCGGCGAGGTGACTGGCCACCGCCCAGCGGTAAGCCTGGTCGACGACCTCGAGGAGTACGACCATGCGACGTTGCTTCGCGAGTACGCCATCCGCTACCGTGAGGACACCGACCTTGCCGCGCTGAACCGCGACCATCGGGCCTTCCATCTATTGATTCGGCAGGCCCTGGAGCGATGGGCGGCGGGAGACCTCAGGAATTTCGAACCCTACGGCGCATTCAGGGATCGCTGCGCGACAGCGCTCCGCCAGTTGATGGAGCAGGTCGGACGCGGCAAGACTGCGCTGGTGTTCGGTTCAGCCGGATCGCTTGCCGCCGCAATCCAGCCGATACTCGGCCTGGGAGACTGGGATCTGCTGCGGCTCAAGCTCAATTTTTTCAACACCGGCGTGACGCGGGTGCTGTTCAATAGAACCGGGGCGGCGGTGGTCGAATCAATCAACGCGCTTCCCCACCTGGAACAGCCCGGCCTGGCCGAGCTGATTACGCAGCGATAACTCGAGGACCCCCTCCATGGACTTCACGATCTCACCGGAAACCAACGAGCTCGTAGCGCGCGTGCGGGAATACGTTGACTCGAGGCTGGTTCCGCTCGAGCCGCGCCTGCTCGAGGGTGGGTTTGGGGAGGTGCTGGACGAGCTGAGATCCTGCCGCGCCGAAGTACGGAAACTTGGTCTCTGGGCGCCGAATTATCCGCTCGAATACGGTGGGCTTGGCGCCAACCTGGTCACCCATGGGCTCATATCAGAGGCACTTGGGCGCTGCCCGCTGGGCCATTACGCCTTCGGTTGCAACGCGCCTGACGCAGGAAATGCCGAGCTGCTGCACATGTACGGCAGCGAAGAGCAGAAGCGCAAATGGCTTGCCCCACTCGCAGCGGGCGACATCCGTACCTGCTTTGGCATGACCGAGGCTGCCAATAGCGGGGCCAATCCGCTGATGCTGGAGACCCGGGCCATGCTCGATGGAGATGAGTGGGTCATCAACGGCGACAAGTGGTTCACGACCGGTGCGGACGGCGCGGCACTGTGCATCGTCATGGCGGTGACCGACCCGGACGCCAGGCCGCATCAGCGCGCCAGCATGCTCCTGGTGCCGGTGGCCACGCCCGGATATCAGCTGGTGCGCAACACACCGATCATGGGACACGCTGGCAGCGACCTGTTCTCGCACGGCGAGATTCGCTTCCAGGACTGTCGGGTTCCATTGGACAACCTGCTGGGCCCCCGCGGCGAGGGCTTCCGGCTGGCGCAGGCACGCCTCGGCCCGGGGCGGATCCACCATTGCATGCGGTGGCTGGGGATCTGCGAACGCGCGATGGAACTGATGCTCAGGCGCGCCACGACCCGCGAGATCTCGCCGGAGGGCAAGCTGCTGGCGGATAGCGACATCATCAAGGAGTGGATCGCTGATTCAGCAGCCGAGATCAGGGCGGCCAGGTTGATGGTCCTGCATACGGCCTGGCGCATCGAGCATGCGGGAGCGCGGGCCGCGCGGGACGAAGTCAGCATGATCAAATACTACGTTGCCGGCGTCTTGCAGCGGGTGCTGGATCGCGCGCTGCAGCTCCATGGTGGGCTCGGGATGACGGACTACACGGTGCTCGCGTGGTACTACCGCGAGGAGCGGGCCGCGCGAATCTACGACGGACCCGACGAGGTACACAAACTGTCAGTGGCGCGTCGGCTACTGAAGTCGGTGACCTGATGTCTCGACACGCCTGGCGCCGGACCAAGCAGCAGGGACGCCAGTCTTGATCAGCCTCGCAACAGGGGACGTGGCGATGCTGGCTGCCATTGTCGCCGTAGCTGGCCTTGGCGCGGGCGTTCTGGCCGGGCTGCTCGGAGTCGGCGGCGGCATCATTCTGGTTCCGGTGCTCGACTACGCATTCGGCGTCGCGGGTGTCGCGAATGAACTGCGCATGCACCTGGCAGTAGGCACGTCGCTGGCATCGATCGTTCCGACCGCCATCGTTTCCGCCAGGTCACACCGCCTGCGCGGCGCAATCGATTCCGGTCTGGCGCGGCGCTGGTCGCCGGCAATCGCCTTGGGCGCGGCGCTCGGCGCGATCATCGCCTCCAGGCTGGAGGGCCGCGCCCTGTCCGCGGTATTCGCGGCCGTTGCACTGGTCGTGGCCGTGCGCATGATCTGGCACTCAGGGAAGGGTGCGGCCGGTGGGGATCGACAACCAATGCTTTCACGATGGCTCCCGCTTCCGGCGGGCATTGGCTTGGTGTCTGCGCTGATGGGTATTGGCGGCGGAACCCTGTCGGTGCCGGTAATGACCTGGCTGGGTCTGCCCGTTCACCGGGCGGTTGGCACCTCTGCCTGGTTTGGGCTATGGATCGCAATCCCCGCGGCCTTGGGCTACGCCTGGCTTGGAGCGGGACTACCTGGTCTGCCAACCCTGAGTCTCGGCTACGTCAACGTACTGGCACTGGCGGTGCTGTTGCCGAGCACGGTCGTCGCCGCGCCGCTGGGGGCGCGAATCGCCCATGGTTTGTCGCGGACGCAGCTTAGTCTGGCCTTTGGCGCCTTCCTGCTGCTGACCTCCGCCAGAATGGTGTACCGGACCCTGGCCGGTTAGGTCGGCACCCTCAGTTCATCGCGCGTTCAGCCGCCGGCGTTGATGATTACCCGACATTGCAGGACGGTTAGGACTGTCCTATAAGTCACGCGAGCCTGTCGCGCAGCCATCCGCGGCTCCGCGATGAACTTCGAAGGAGAGTTCCATGTCCGGGAGTTTCGTCAGCCGATACGTAGCGATTTCCCTGATCACGGGCGCCGTCTTCTTGCCCGCTGCTCATGGCGCAGATGCCCGACCAAACGCCGACGAAGAGTGCGTAATGAAGTGTGACATCGGGGCCGACAAGTGCATGGAGAAGGCCGGTGCGGACGAGGACAAGGCCAAGGCCTGTGACGACCGATATACCGAGTGCCTGAACAAGTGCAAGTGAGGGGTCTGCCGCCGGCTGCGCCGGCCGCTCGACGGTATACCAGTAGCTTCAATTGACGGGCCGTCGGATGACGTCCCCCGGACAACAAATGATGGCACCCTGGGCCGCGTGCGGAGTTGTTTCCTTGACTACGGATTTCGGCTCCGCGGAGCCGTTCGTCGGCTTGGTCAAGGCACAGATACTCGGGCGCCATCCCGGCGCATCGATTGTCGACCTGACTCACGACCTCGCTGCGTTCGAGACCGAGGCAGCTGCTTTCTGGATCGAGCGTAGCTTCCGGTACTTTCCATCTGGTTCCGTTCATGTCGTCGTCGTCGACCCAGGAGTCGGGACAGATCGACGGATTCTCGCCGTGTTGCTTGACGGGCACCTGTTGCTGGCCCCCGATAACGGGGTCCTTGGCCCGATTGCAGCGATGCCGGGAGCACTTGTCCATGCCTTCCGTGACGGCCACCTGAGCGGATTGGCATTACCGGAACCGAGTGCCACTTTTCACGGCCGGGACCTGTTTGGACCCCTGGCGGGCGAACTGGCGGCCGGCCGTGTCCGGCTTCAGGACTTGGGCAGGTCCTGCGATGACTGGGTCAGAGCCACCTGGGCCGGGCCAGTGGTTGAGACAAATCGCATCCGTGGCCGAGTCATTATCGTCGATCGATTTGGTAATTGTTTCAGTAATATAGATGGTAAACTTCTTAAAGACTCTGAGATGAAGTCGGTGCACTTCGGGGTCCATGAATTGCCCCTGGCGCGGACCTACGGTGACCACCCCGCGGGCACTGGAATCGCGCTTGTCAATGCGTTCGGTGTGCTTGAGGCTGCCTGTGTGGCAGGACGCGCCGACGATCGCCTGACGCTCGTCCTTGGCGCGCCGGTGGAGGTCCGGCTTCACGGCCCGGAGCCTGGCTGGACCTGAGCTGGCTGCTCAATCGACCCAGTTGAACTGTCACGCAGTTCGTATATATTGCGCTGCCAGTGACGCGTCAGCTTTGACGCTCAGGACCTTGAATCAACTGAGATTTCAGCTTCATGAGCGAGCGCGACGAATTCAGCCTCGATGACGATTTCTCTGCGGACAACGAAGAGGATCTGGACAAGTTCATCGTTGTTGGCGACCGGAAGAAGCCCAAGCCAGGGTGGACGTCGCCGCAAGCCGCCTGGAGCAGGCTCGAAGATGTACTGGCGGAGCGTCGTCTCGCACGCGAGCTGAAGGACGACTACGACGTAGAAGAAGCCTGACGACCAGATGGCGCGAGCCTGGGCCGTGCACCACAGGTGCCCAATCTTTTTTCCCTCGTGGCTGCCGAGCGAAGCGCGACAGCCACCGCGCTGCAATGCAAAATGAGCGTACGGTACAGGCGCTGAGCACGGCGAAGAAATCAGGAACAGCTCGATGACGATTGCAGCAGGATCTCCCTGGATCGTTCTCAAGTTCGGAGGGACGAGCGTTTCCTCCCTTGTCAACTGGGAGAACATTGTCGTGGTGATCCGCAAGCGCCTCGCCGCCGGCGAGGCGCCTGTCATCGTTCACTCCGCACTGTCCAAGATCACTGACCTGCTGGAAACCCTCCTGCAACGCGCCCTTGTAGCAGATCAGGCGGAGACGCTTGCGACGATCCGGGTCCGTCATCAGGAACTGGCAAGAGAACTCGGCATCGATCTGCCTGCAGGCGTCGAGCGGCATCTCGCGGACCTTGAAAAAATCGCGGCGGGCGTGGCACTCGTGAGCGAGGTTAGCGACCGCGTACGTGCGCGAGTGATGTCCACGGGCGAGTTGATGGCGACCGAAATCGGGGCGGCGTTCCTGAACTCGCGTGGAATTCCCACGACGCTGGTCGACGCGCGAGGCATCCTGCGGTCGGTCGAGCGACGCGACGCTTCGGATCGCGCGTCCCTGCTTTCGGCAACCTGTGAATTCGAGTTCGAGGAGGGGGTCGCAACCAGGCTGGCCGCGTTCGGCACGGTCATTCTCACGCAGGGATTCATCGCTTCCGACCAAGACGGGCACACGGTGTTGCTCGGTCGTGGCGGCTCGGATACCTCTGCCGCCTACGTCGCCGCCAAACTGGCGGCGGCGCGGCTCGAGATCTGGACCGACGTGCCGGGCATGTTTTCGGCCAATCCCCGCGCCGTGCCTAGCGCCAGGCTGCTCAAGTCGCTTCACTACGACGAGGCTCAGGAAATTGCGACCAACGGCGCCAAGGTCCTGCACCCGCGCTGCATCCTTCCGGTGCGTCAGGCGGGCATTCCCCTGCATGTCCACGCGACCCAGAGCCCGGAGACCGAGGGAACGGTCATCAGCGCCCAGCCCGCCGACAGCGGCGCGCAGGTCAAGGCGATCGCGATTCGCAAAGGCATCACCCTGGTGTCAATGGACAGTCCCGGTATGTGGCACCAGGTCGGGTTCCTCGCCGACGCCTTCCAGATTTTCAAGGAGCACGGGCTGTCAGTCGACCTGATCTCGACTTCCGAAACGAACGTCACGGTCACCCTCGACCCGCAGGCGAACACGCTCGACGAGTCGGTGCTCGATGCGCTTATCGCGGATCTTTCGGGCCTCTGCCGCGTCAAGCTGATCGGACCCTGCGCGTCGCTATCGCTGCTGGGCCGGAATATCCGGGCGATCATTCACCAGCTGGGCGAGGCGTTCGAGCTGTTCGAGGAACACAAGATCTACCTCGTCAGCCAGGCGGCCAACGACCTCAACTTCACCTTCGTAATCGACGAGGCACAGGGTGATCGACTGGTCTCCCAGCTTCATGACCTGCTGATTCGAGCGACCGCCGCGGATCCGGTGATGGGCCCAACCTGGGAGCAGTTATACGAGCCCCGCAAGTCGGCGTCGGAAGACGCGGCCTGGTGGCGGGTCCGGCGTGGCGAATTGATGGCCTTGTTCGGCGACCGCGAGGCCGCCTATGTCTACGACCTGGCCACGGTCGAGGTGCAGGCCCGCTCACTGGCCGGGATGAGTTCGCTGTCCCGTGCCCTCTATGCGATCAAGGCAAACCCGCATCCGCAGGTACTGAAGCAGGTCGCCTCGGCCGGGTTGTCGTTCGAATGTGTTTCGCGCGCCGAGGTCGAGCGCGTACTGGTGACACTGCCGGGCATGGACCGGGGCCGAATCCTGTTCACGCCGAACTTCGCGCCCCGTAGCGAATACGCCTGGGCACTCGATCAGGGCATCCGCCTCACTGTCGACAATCTTTATGTGTTGCGCGCCTGGCCCGAGCTGTTTCGCGGTAGTGAGCTGTTCGTACGCGTCGATACCGGGCGCGGACACGGGCACCACCAGCATGTCCGCACCGCCGGCGCGCATTCGAAGTTCGGCGTGCCGGTCTTCGAAATCGAGGACCTCAAGATCGCCGCGGACACCGCGGGTGCCCGGATCCTGGGACTGCATGCCCACACGGGAAGTGGCAACTTCGACATTCCCATGTGGATCGAGACAGCCCAGGCCCTGGTCGAAGCCGCCGCGAAGCTGCCAGACGTCACCACCCTCGACCTAGGCGGCGGGCTCGGTGTGCCGGATCGCTCGGGCAGGCTGCCCGTCGATCTTGCCGCACTCGATGCCGCCCTGCAGTCGTTCCGGAATTCACATCCGGAATATGAGCTCTGGCTCGAGCCCGGCCGTTATGTCGTGGCCGCAGCCGGCGTACTGCTGGCGCGGGTTACGCAGCTGAAGGGAAAGGGCGCCGTTCGTTACCTTGGCGTCGCGACCGGGATGAATTCACTGATCAGGCCTGCGCTGTACGGAGCGCATCACGAAATCCTCAACCTCTCGCGCCTCGACGAAGCCGGAGAACACATGTTCACGGTCGTCGGGCCGATTTGCGAGAGCGGCGACGTTCTAGGCCGGGACAGACTGCTGCCAGCGAGCCGCGAGGGGGATGTACTGCTGATCGCCAATGCCGGCGCCTACGGGCATGTCATGAGCTCCCACTACAACCTGCGTGAACCGGCCGTGGAACTGCTTCTTTGAAGTCCGCGGGGTCGGCGGTGACACCAGGCTCGCTGGCGAGCGCGCTGCCGCGAACCGTCGTCGCACTCGGACTGGTCTCGCTTGCCAACGACGCAGCGAGCGAAATGGTGACACCCCTCCTGCCGGTCTTCCTCACGGCGACGCTTGGTGCCGGTCCGGCCGTCGTCGGCCTGATCGAGGGTGTTGCAGAGGCCACTGCCAGCATCCTGAAGGTCGTTTCCGGCCGACTGGCCGACCGGGGTACCGGGGCGAAGCGACTGGTGCTGGCGGGATACGGAGCGTCGACCGTCGCGAGGCCACTGATCGGTTTGGCGCTGGGATGGAGTTGGGTGCTGGGGCTGCGTTTTCTTGATCGGGTCGGAAAGGGAATCCGGACAGCGCCGCGCGACGCGATGATTGCCGCTGCGGTTCCGACGGCGGTGCTCGGCCGCGCCTTTGGATTCCATCGGGCGATGGATCATGCCGGCGCCGTCGTGGGCCCGCTCGCGGCCTTCTCGCTGCTGGCGCTGGGTGCCGATCTCGAGCATGTCTTTCTCTGGTCGATCGTACCCGGCGCGATTGTCCTGGGCGTGATCCTGTTCGGGTTGCCGGCTGACGGCCCGGCGAGGCTATCTGTTCCGCCGCCACTTTCGTTCCGCGCACTCGACCTGCGACTCAGGGCACTGTTGCTGGCCGCGGGTTTGCTCGCACTGGCGGCCCTTCCCGAGGTATTCATGGTCCTTTGGGCCACCGCGTCCGGTTTGCCTATCGCCATGGTCCCGCTGGCCTGGGCACTTGCCAGCGCAGTCAAGATGCTGATCGCGATGCCGGCAGGGCAATTGTCGGACCGCTTCGGAAGGATCCCGGTTCTTCTTGCCGGCTGGTCGCTGCGGGTGGCATTGCTGCTGTTGCTGGCGACGATCATGACGACCGGGGCGTGGGTCTGGGTGCTCTTTGTCGCCTATTCAGCCTCGCTGGCCGTGACCGAGGCACCAGAGAGATCCCTGGTTGGTGATGCCGCGCCGAGCGGACTCAAGGGTACCGCCTTCGGCGTCTATCATTTCGTCACGGGCATGTTTGCACTGCCTGGGGCGTTCATGCTCGGGTTGATCTGGCAGGAGTTCGGTGCGTCCGCCGCCTTCCGCACGGCCGCCGGAGTCACGGTCGCGGCCGCCATGGTGATGATCTTGACGCTCTACGCAGGGCGGCGTCCGACACCTGCCTGAGTGGCGCTCGTGCTACCTGCAGGTTCAGTCGGATGCCGCGGCGGCGGCCTTCCGGTTCTCGTGCCGTAACTCGAGTTCCGCCGCGACTGTTCCGAGCGACAGTCCGCGTTGCCTGAGCAGCAGCAGCAGGTGGTAGAGCAGGTCGGCGGTCTCACTGACGACCTTGTCGTCGTCGCTCCCCACCGCGGCCAGTGCCACTTCGACGCCTTCCTCACCGATCTTCTGCGCGATCCGGCTCGTTCCCTGCGAAAACAGTTCTGCCGTATAGCTTCCTTCCGGGCTACGTGCTATCCGGTCGGCAAGGATCTGCTCGAGTCTGGGCAGAAACGCCAGGTCCGTGACCATCGGCCGGCCAGCTTGCGGGAAACAGGTGAGGGCGCCGGTGTGGCAAACCGGGCCGGCCGGCTTGGCGAGTACCAGCAAGGTGTCCGCGTCGCAGTCGCCGCTGACTGAAACCACGTCAAGGAAATTCCCGGAGGTCTCGCCCTTGGTCCAGAGCGATCCTCGCGTCCGGCTGAAGAAAGTCACGCGCCCCTCGCTCAGGGTCAGCTGCAGCGACTCAGGGCTCATGAATCCGACCATCAGGACCTGGCCGGTATCGGCGTCCTGAATGACTGCGGGTAACAATCCGTCGCCCTTGTCCCAGTCGAGCGCAGCGATCTGCTCGGGTTTCATGGCCTGACCTCGATGTGTTCGGACCTAAGGTAAGCCTTGAGGTCCGGTATGGCTATCTGCGCAGTGTGAAATACGCTGGCGGCCAGCGCTCCGTCGACGCGCGCCTGGCTGAATACCGCGGCAAAATGCTCGGGGGTGCCGGCGCCCCCGGATGCGATCAACGGTACGCTGGTCACCGCGCGCACCGCTGTCAGCTGCCCGATGTCGTAACCTTGCCGGACGCCGTCCACATTCATGCAGTTCAGGACGATTTCGCCGGCGCCGCGTGCCTGTGCCTCGCGCACCCAGTCAAGCGTCAGGCGTTCCGACTCGAAAGTACGGTCCGGGTCGCCGGTATATTGGTATACGCGCCAGTCATCGCCGCTCAGGCGGCTGTCCACGCCCAGTACGACACATTGCGCACCGAATCGCCGCGCCAGCTCGTCGATCAAGTCGGGCCGCTCCAGGGCAGGGGAGTTGATCGAGATCTTCTCGGCGCCGGCAGCGAGGACCTGCTCGGCGTCGGCGATACTGCGGATGCCACCGGCGACACAAAAGGGAATATCCAGTACTTCGCCAACCCGGCTGATCCAGCTGCGATCGACTGAACGGCCCTGGGGGCTGGCGGTAATGTCGTAGAAGACGAGTTCGTCTGCACCCTCGTCGCGGTAGCGCGCGGCCAGGTCAATGATTTCGCCCACGACGCGATGGTCGCGGAAGCGGACGCCCTTGACGACCTGCCCGTCACGGACGTCAAGGCACGGAATTATGCGCCGGGCAAGAATGGCTCGATCTCCTCGGGCGCAATCCGACCTTCAATCAAAGCCTTGCCGCTGACCGCAGCGGCCATACCCAATCCAGCCAGCGCCTCGAGGTCTGCGGCGTCGCGGACCCCACCAGACGCCTGCCAAGCGATCGAAGGGAACCGCGTCATCGCTTCCTGATAGAGGGGAAGGTTCGGGCCAGCGAGGGCCCCATCGCGGCTGACGTCCGTGCACAGGACGTGCTGAAGTCCGGCGTCCTCGTAGCGACTGACCATGTCCCACAGGGACAGGGCAGATTGCTCGCGCCAGCCATGCGTGGCGACCCTTGGGATGCCCGATTCATCGATGCGTACGTCGAGGGCCAGTACCAGCCGATCCGCTCCGAACTCCTTGAACCATTCCATGACTTCATCCGGATTGGCGACCGCAACACTGCCTATCACCGCGCGTTCCACGCCTGTTGCCAGCAATGACTCGATGCTGTGTAAGGAGCGGAGTCCGCCGCCGGATTGCAGCCTGGCAGAGCCGAGCGCCGCAAGCGCGGCGATGATGGGTCGGTTTCCTGCCTGCCCATCGCGGGCGCCGTCGAGGTCTACGATGTGGATGCGTCTAGCGCCGGCTCGCACATAGCGGTTGAAGAGCGCCTCCGGACTCAACTCGTACCGGGTCTCGGCATCGAAGTTACCCTGAAGCAGGCGCACCACCGAGCCGCCCCTGAGGTCGATGGCAGGAATGAGTTCCATCAGGCAGCGTCCAGGAAGTTCTGAAGGATGCGCGAGCCTGTCTTGCCGGAACGCTCGGGGTGAAACTGGGTGGCGTGGAAATTTGCGCGGCTGACGGCTGCCGCAAAGGTGCCGCCGTAGTCGCACCGGGCGATGGTTTCCGGGCCAACCGGTAACGCGTAGCTGTGTACGAAGTAAGCATACTCGCCGCTCTCAACCCCGTTCAGCAACGGTGATTTCACTGCGACCTCGAGTTGGTTCCAGCCCATGTGGGGAACCGGGCGGTCGGGTGCCGCTGCGAACCGCCTGGCGGTGCCGGCCAGGACGCCCAGGCAGGTTGCAGGGCCTTCTTCGCTCGACTCGAACAGCAGCTGCATGCCGAGGCAGATGCCAAGTACCGGTTGCCTCAGGGCGGGAATCACCCGTGCGAGGCCGTGCTCGGCCAGCCGCGCCATCGCGTCCGCAGCGGCGCCAACGCCGGGAAGTATCACGCGGGAAGCGGATCTGATGACCCGCGGGTCCCGCGTAAGGTAGGCTTCGCAACCCAGCCGCCTGAGCGCGAATACAAGCGAGGCGATATTGGCGCCGCCGCTGTCGATGATTGCCACGTCGCTCACAGCACACCCTTGCTGCTGGGTAGCTCGCTACCCTCGATTCGAATGGCTTGTCTGAGCGCGCGCCCGGTGGCCTTGAAACAGGCCTCGATCATGTGATGTGTATTCTCGCCCCTGACTGAAATATGGATTGCGGCGCCAAGTGACTCGCCCAGCGAGCGGAAAAAGTGCGGCACCAGCTCGGTCGGCAGTTCACCGACGCGCTCGCGGCCGAACTTGCCCTCGAATACTGCGAACGGGCGACCGGACAGATCAATCGCAACCCGCGCCTCGGATTCGTCCATCGGAAGCAGGAACCCGAATCGTGCGATACCACGCTTGTCGCCAAGCGCTTCTCTCAGCGCCTGGCCCAGCGCCAGCGCGCAGTCCTCCACCGTGTGATGCTCGTCGACCTCCAGGTCGCCGCGGCAGCTGAGCTGCAACGAGAAACCGCCATGGCGGGCGATCTGCTCGAGCATGTGGTCGAAGAAGCCCAGCCCGGTGGATATCGAAATCGGTGACTCGGCCCCGAGATCGACCACGACCTCGATCTCGGTTTCCTTCGTCCTGCGGGATACGCGCGCATGGCGCAATGGCGCCTGCGTCAGGCAGCGCGTGGCCGCGGCCCAGGTGTGGTCCGGACCGCCGTCCTTGAGTATCCGCATGGCGCCGATTCCCAGGTTTCGCGCCAGCACCAGGTCGGTTTCACGATCTCCGACAACATAGCTGCGTCCCGGGTCCATCGGCGCACGCGCCAGATAATCGTCGATCAGCCTGGTCGCTGGCTTGCGGCAATCACAACCATCCGCAGGAAGGTGAGGGCACACCAGCACCGCGTCAAAGCGGATTCCCTGCGACTCGAACAGCTGCATCATCAATTCGTGCGGTCCGTCAAAGTGATCCCGCGGAAAGCCTGCGGTGCCCAGTCCGTCCTGGTTACTGACCATGACGAGCCGGAAACCGGCGTGCTGCAACGCCAGCAGCGCCGGTACCACGTCGGGCATGAAACGGAGCTTGGTAAAGGAATCGACTTGCTCATCAGCCGGCTCCTCGATCAAGGTTCCATCGCGGTCGATGAACAGGGTCGGTGTGGCGATGTTCATGCAGCCTCCAGGCTGGCGACCAGCCGATCGTTCTCCTCGGGCGTTCCCACGGTTACCCGCAGGCAGTTGCCCAGACCGGCCTGGGACCTCACATCCCGGACCAGCAGACCGCCGCGGATGCCAGCATCGAGCAGGCGCCCGGCATCACGGCTACTGATGAGCAGGAAATTGGTTTCGCTGGGCCAGACCTTGCTGACCAGCGGTACCCGGGTGAGTTGCGCGAACAGCCTGGCGCGCTCGGCCTTGATCCGCTCGACCTGGCGACGCGCCTCCGCCAGCCTCTCCGGCGCCAGTGCGTCGAGTACTGCCTCGATGGTCTGGACCGTAACGGCGTAGGGCGGGATCAAGCGTCGCAGCAGCCCGGTCACTTCCGGCGATGCCAGTACCGCGCCACAGCGCGCACCGGCCATCCCATAGGCCTTCGACAGCGTGCGCAGGATCGCCAGGTTGGCGTGGCGGTCGAGCAGGGGAGTCATGCTGCCGCCCTCGGCGAACTCGACATAGGCTTCGTCAATTATCACCAGCGCACGGTCGGCCAGGGCCACGGCAATTCGCTCGATGTCATTCGGATGGATCGCATTGCCAGTCGGGTTATTGGGAGAGCAGAGGAAGACCAGCCTGGTCGCTGGGGTACAGGCGCCAATGACAGCATCGACGTCCAGCGCAAAGGACGCGCCGACCCGCAACGGCACCTCGACGATTCCGGCCCCCTGTACCGCGGCGGCAAAACGGTACATGGCGAAGGTCGGCGGGCAGACCAGGACGTCGTTGCTGCCAGCCGAACAAAATGCGCGGACCAGGAGGTCTATGCCCTCGTCGCTGCCGCGACCCACCGTCACCTGCGCGGGGTTTACTCCGTACAGTGACGCCAGGCCGGCGGTCAACGCCGAGGATTGCGGCTCCGGATAGCGGTTCAGGCCCGCGCGGGTCGGGTCAGCCGCCCGGCGCCAAGGGTTTTCGTTGGCGTGCAACCGCACCAGTGACGGATCCCAGCGAGCTGGCGAGTAAGGTGCGAGCGCAAGGACCTCCGGGCGTGCAAGGTGCAGGACGCCGCTCATTCATCCTCCCGCGGCAGCCGCGCGAGCCGTACCGTCACCGCGTTTGCATGCGCATCGAGGCCCTCGAGCATCGCCAGCGTCTGGGCGACGGGTCCCAGACCGGCAATGCCCTGCGGCGTCAGTTCCTGCACCGTGATCTGTCTGGTGAAGTCGGCAAGGGACAGGCCGCTGAACGCCCGCGCATATCCGTAGGTGGGCAGCACATGGTTGGTACCGCTGCAATAGTCGCCCATCGATTCCGGGGTCCAGGCGCCGAGAAACACGGAGCCGGCATGACGAACCTTCGGAAGCCAGTCGCGCGGCCGCTCGGTTTCAATGATGAGGTGTTCGGGAGCGTACTGATTGGCGACATCCAGCGCCGTATCGAGGCAATTCACCAGGATGATGCGACTGCCGGCCAGCGCCGCCCGGATCACACTGCCGCGCGAAAGTCGCGCCAGCTGGCGTTCGATCTCCTGGCTGACTGACTGGGCCAGATTCCGGGAATCGGTAACCAGCAGCACCTGGGCGTCGACGCTGTGTTCCGCCTGGGCGAGCAGGTCGGAGGCGACGAATTCGGGGTGCGCCGCATCGTCCGCGACCACCAGGACCTCGGACGGTCCGGCTGGCATGTCGTAGGCAGCCCCGTCCGGGTCCATTGCCACGAGCAACTTTGCCGCGGTGACCCAGGCGTTGCCGGGACCGAATATCTTGTCGACCTTCGGCACGGTTTCCGTGCCGTAAGCCATGGCCGCTACGGCCTGTGCGCCGCCTACCTTGAAGATGTCGGTGACACCGCAGGCGCGCGCCGTATAGAGAACACCCGGATCGGCCTTGCCGTCTCTACGGGGCGGCGTGCAGAGGACCCGGCGCTCGCAACCGGCGATCTGCGCCGGCACCCCGATCATGAGCGCGGTGGAGGGCAGCGGGGCCGTGCCAGCAGGCACGTACATGCCGATGGCCTCGAGCGGAACCGTAAAGCGCTCGCAGACGACGCCCGGTGCGGTCTGCACCCGGATTGGCTGCTGCACCTGGGCTTCGTGGAATGCTCGTACCGTGCCGATCGCAATCTCGATGGCGCGCTTTTCGTTTGGGGAGAGGGCCGTCGCCGCAGCGTTGATCTCATCCTCGCCAACCTTAAGTGCCGTCAGGCGCACCCGATCGTGTTCCGCCGTGAGGTCCAGTAGCGCCCGGTCACCACCGTGGCGAACACGAGTGACGATAGCCCGCGCGCCGGCCATGGTTTCGTCCTGGTCGCGTTGCGCCGGCCGGCGCAGCAGGGCAATTCGACCGGCCGGATCGAGGCGGGACCAGTCGTGAATCCGCAATGACGAACTGCTCATGCCAGCATCTTCTCCACCGGTAGCACGAGAATGGCGGAAGCGCCCGCGGCCTTGAGGCTCTCCAGGGTCTCCCAGAAGACGTACTCGCGACACACCGCGTGCACCGCCACCTTTTCGTCAGTGCCTTCCAGCGGGACTATCGTCGGATGCTCGCTGCCCGGCAGCAGGTCCACGATGAGCGGCAGCGCCGAGCGCGGCGCGTGCAGCATGATGTACTTGCTCTCCTTAACCTGCTGCACACCGTCCATGCGCTTGAGCAGCTTGTTCATCCAGTCGAGCTTCTCGGCTGCCACCGGCACCGGGGTGCGAATCAGAACGGCCTGACTTTCCATCACCGTCTCGACTTCCGTCAGGTGATTGGCCGCCAGCGTGCTGCCGGTCGAGACCAGGTCGCAGATCACGTCGGCACGTCCCAGCCGCGGTGCAATCTCCACCGCACCGGACAGGGTTACCACCTCTGCACGGAGTCCACGAGCTGCCAGCCAGGCGGCTACGATATTTGGGTAGGTCGTGGCAATTCGCATCCCCTCAAGCGAGCCAGTACCCTCGTAGGAGTGCCCTTCAGGCACTGCAATGCTCAGGCGACAGCGGCCATAGTCGAGCGTCATGACCTGCTCGAACAAGGGGTCCACGCCACGCGCCAGGAAGGCGAGTCGCTTTTCCTCCACCACGTTGAGGCCGACGATGCCGAGGTCGCAGACATCCTCCTGCACCAGGTCCGGGATGTCATCGTCCCTGACGAGGAGCACGTCCAGCGGCATGTTCTCGCCGAAGCAGACCAGTTGGTCCTTGGCGCGACTGTATTTCAAGCCGCAACGGCCAAGAAGGTCAAGCGAGTTGTCGGTCAGCCGCCCCGATTTCTGGACCGCCAGTTTGAGGCGATGCATCTGTTCCATGTTCAGTTCATCCTTGGCGCGAGCCGCGCAGGCGCTCGGCAACCATCGCATAGCCGCCATTGCCATTGGTCAGGTAGCGCGCGACGCGCCCGATGGTCGTTACGCTGACACCCGTCAGCTTCTGGATCTCGCGGTAGGCGAGGCCCCGCCCGAGTAGTTCGACCACTGCCCAACGGTCGGACATGGCCTGCAGTTCGGCCGGCGTGCACAGGTCGCGGAAGAAGGCGCGCAGCTCGTCCGGCGACTGCAGCGCCAGGATAGCCGAGTACAGCGCGCGCTCGTGCAGAGCTTCCTGCCTGGGACTGAGCGAGCGATGCAGTTTCATGATCTTCCGGGTCAAGCCAATGTATTAATACGCTAATACGTTAATACATCCAGCCGGACCGGGCAAGCTCTCTTGACCGACTCCTGCGCCGCCCCATAGACTTGCGCCGACTCATCGAGACCGGCCGAGGGACAAGGCCCTTTGACGTCGGGGCAACCGCCACACCCAAGCAGTGGGAAGGTGCCAACTCCTGCGGAGGGCCACGAGCCCGCCGAGAGATGGGTCGCCGCGCAAGCGGGCCGCAACGGGCTCGCCGTGAAGCCGGCAGCCCGCCTGAGGCGGGCTCTCCGCAGGAACCTCGTCGACTGACAGGACAGGAGAGCCCGATGATCCGCTATGCTGAGGCGCCCGGACACGATGAGCGCCCGGTTTTGCAACCCGATGGCGGTTTGCCCACTATGACCTCAGAAATCCTGCAAGGCATCCTGCGGCTGCCGGCACCGTTTCCGCTACATCACGGTGGCGCGCTGAAGGAGATCCGTGTCGCCTGGCGTCTGGAGGGCGCACGGGAAGGGCCGGTGGTCGTTGCCCTGGGGGGCATCTCGGCCCATCGCCGCATCTTCGGTGCCGACAATCCGCGTGACGGCTGGTGGTCCGAGTTGGCGGGCCCCGGCCGGCCGCTTGACTCAAGACGCTTCCGGTTGCTGGGCTTCGACTTCCTGGGCGGCAGTGGCGAGACGACTGGGCCGCTGCCCACCGAACCCATGTTTCCATCCGTGAGTTCCTACGACCAGGCCAACTTGCTGGCGGCGCTTTGTGACGAACTGGGAATCGGGCAGTTGCATGCCATCGCCGGCGCTTCCTACGGTGGCATGGTGGCGCTGGCATTTGCCGAGCGTTACCCGACCCGCGTAGCGCGACTGCTGGTCGTCAGCGCGGCACACCGGACCAATCCGATGTCGACTGCCTGGCGGTGCGTCGAGCGCGAGGCGGTCCGTTTTGGCATTGCCCGCGGCGACGGACCCGGTGGGTTGAGACTGGCCCGTGCTTTGGCCATGGCGACCTACCGGACCCGAAACGAGTTCGAGCAGCGCTTCAGTGGGGAACCCGGTCCTGAAGACGGGCGGATGGTCTTTCCCGTGGAACGCTACCTGTTCGCTCGTGGTGACGAGTACGCGCGCCGTTATGCACCGGGGGCATTCATGTGCCTGTCGGAATCCATTGACCTGCACCGTATCGATCCGGAGGCGGTAAAGGTACCGACGACGCTCGTCGCCGTGGCGGAGGACCAGCTGGTCACGATCGATGACGTACGTGAACTGGCCGGGAGCCTGGGCGGCCCACGGCGACTTTATGAAGTCCATTCGCTGTTCGGGCACGACGCATTCCTGAAGGAACGCAAGCAACTGGAGCCCGCGTTTGCCTGGGCCCTGGATGGAGACACCAGATGACCGATCGGCTGCGCCAGGAAACCAGGACCGTCAGGGCCGGACTCGAGAGCGATCGCGAGCACGGCGCCGTCGTGCCGCCCATCTACCTTTCATCCACCTTCACCTTCGCAGGTCTGAACGAACGACGAAAGTACGACTATTCACGCTCGGGCAATCCGACTCGTGATGCGTTGGCGGAAGCGCTTGCGGACCTTGAGGGAGGAGCGGGCGCAGTGATCACCGCTACCGGCATGGCTGCGGTAAGCCTCGGCCTGGTGCTGGCGAAGCCGGGCGAGCGGATCGTGGCGCCACACGACTGTTATGGCGGCACCTATCGGCTGATGGCGGCCCTCAAGCGCACCGGGCGGGCCGAGGTGGATTTCGTGGACATGTCCGATGCGTCGGCGCTTGCCGAAGCGCTGTCCGCAAGGCCCCGCATCGTCTGGATCGAGACACCCAGCAACCCGCTGCTCAGGATCACGGATATTGCCGCGGTCAGCGCAGCTGCGCACGCAGCCGGAGCGCTGGTAGCCGTGGACAACACGTTCCTGAGCCCCGGCTGGCAGCAACCCTTCAGCTTCGGTGCCGACATTGTCGTGCACTCCACGACCAAGTACATCAACGGTCACAGCGACGTCGTGGGCGGCGCGGTCATCGCCAGGGAAGAAGGCCTGCACGAGGAACTGGCGTGGTGGGGCAATTGCCTGGGCATCACCGGCAGCGCGTTTGACTCCTTTCTCGCGCTCAGGGGCCTTCGAACACTGCATGTGCGTCTCAGGCAGCATGCCGAGAATGCCGCCGCCATTGCCGAGTTGCTGGCGCGGCACCCGGCCGTCTCACGGGTCTTTTATCCCGGCCTCGATGCCCATCCCGGCCACGCGCTGGCTGCGCGCCAGCAGTCCGGATTCGGGGCGATCGTCAGCTTCGAGCTTGCTGGCGGCCTGCCAGCCGTAGCCAGGTTTCTCAAGGGAGTCGAATGCTTCTCACTGGCCGAATCGCTCGGTGGCGTGGAGAGCCTGCTGGCACACCCGGACACCATGACCCATGCGGCGATGGATCCTGCGGCGCGGGCCACGGCCGGGATTACCGCGGGCTTGCTGCGGCTGTCGGTCGGCATCGAGGCAACGGCGGACCTGATGGCTGATCTTGGTGCGGCACTGGACCGGGCCCAGGGCTGACGCGAGACTGCACCAGGGGGATCAGCCAAGGCGCGCGAGAACCGCATCGCCTGCCGCCTGTGTGCTTGCGTACGCAGCACCCCGGGGTGCCAGGTCCGCCGGCAGCACGTCTTCCGCGAGTGCCTGCGACACGGAACTCTCGATAGCGACGGCCTCTTCATCGAGACCGAGGGAATGCCTGAGCAGTAGCGCTGCGCTCAGTATCGTTCCATAGGGATTGGCAATGCCCTTGCCCGCGATGTCGGGCGCAGAGCCGTGGATCGGCTCGTACAGGCCGCGCCGGCCGTCACCAACGGAGGCGGACGGGCACAGCCCGAGCGATCCCGGCAACATCGCGACCTCGTCGGTCAGGATGTCGCCAAACATGTTCTCGGTGACGATGACGTCGAAGTCTGCGGGCCGACGCAACACGTGCATGGTCGCAGCATCGATGAACATGTGCTCCACCGCGACGCCGGGGAATTCGGCCGGAATCACCCGGTTTACGACGGTACGCCACAGGCGGGAAGTCTCGAGTACGTTCGCCTTGTCCACCGAGGTGAGCCTGCCGCGCCGAGCCGCGGCAAGGCTGCCTGCGAGGCGCACTACGCGCTCGATTTCCGGAACCGTATAGCTGCACAGGTCCGACGCGGAAGTCTCGGTACGGTGTTTTTCCCCGAAGTAGATTCCGCCGGTCAGCTCGCGCACCACAAGGATGTCCACGCCCGCCAGCAGCTCCGCCTTTAGCGGCGAGGCATGGTAGACGGCAGGGTAGGTAATGACCGGCCGCAGGTTGGCAAACAGGCCGAGTTCGCGACGCAGACCCAGGATGCTCTGTTCGGGCCTGACCTCGAGCGAAGGATCCGAGTAGCGCGGATCACCGATGGCGCCGAAGAGCACCGCATCCGCTGACCTCGCCAGCGAGAGCGTCGCTTGTGGGAGGGGCTCGCCAGTCAGGTCCATCGCCGCCGCGCCGACGGGAGCCTCGGTCAGCTCGAACTGGTGCCCGAATCTTGCGGCGACCAACTCGAGGCAACGTACGGCCTGCGCAGTGACTTCAGGTCCGATGCCGTCACCGGGCAGTACCGCTATCAGCGCCTTCACTTGCCGTGGGTCCGTTCGTAGTTCTCGATCTGGTCCAGACGGGAGAGGAGGAAGCCGAGTTCGTCGACTCCGTTCATGAGGCAGTAGCGTGCAAAACTCTCCAGCGGAAACTCGACCGACCGGCCGTCGGGCAGGGTGAGCGTGCAGGTCTCCAGGTCTATCGAAACTTCGGCTCCTGGATTGGCCAGCAGCCAGGCGTGGGTGGCGTCGTCGACCACCACCGGAAGCAGACCGTTCTTGAGCGAGTTGTTGCGGAAGATGTCCGCAATCTCGGTGCTGATCACCGCGCGGAAGCCATAGTCGACCATCGCCCACGGCGCGTGCTCGCGGGAGGACCCGCAGCCGATGTTGCGGCCCGCGACCAGGATGGCGCAGTCCCGGGCCTCCGGCCTGTTCAGCACGAATCCGGGAACGGGCTGTCCCGACGCATCGTAGCGCCAGTCCGCGAACAGCGATTTGCCGAGGCCGTCACGGGTGGTCGTGGTCAGGAATCGCGCTGGAATGATCTGGTCGGTGTCGATGTTGCTCGAGGGCATCACGACGGTTCGCGACTTGAAATTGAGGATCGGTTCCATCTCATGTCTCCCCGTGGTTCAGGCCAGCAGTTCGCGTGGATCGGTCACGCGGCCGGTGACCGCCGCCGCCGCCGCCGCGATTGGGCTCGCCAGCAGGGTCCGGGCGCCCACTCCCTGGCGGCCCTCGAAGTTCCGGTTGCTGGTACTGACTGAGTACTTGCCCGGACCGACCGTGTCGCCGTTCATGCCCAGGCACATCGAGCAACCGGATTCGCGCCAGTCACCCCCCGCTGCCGCAAAAATCTGGTGCAGCCCCTCTGACTCGGCCTGGCGCTTGACCTGCTGCGAGCCGGGAACAATCAGCAATTGCACGCCCGGTGACACCCTGCGGCCCTTCAGCACGCCCGCGACGGCGCGCAGATCCGAAATCCTGGCATTGGTGCAGCTACCGATGAAGACGACGTCCACTGGCTTGCCGGCAATGGCCTGGCCTGGCTCGAAGCCCATGTAGTCGAGCGCCTTCAGGTAGACCTCGTCACCCGTCTCCGGTAGCCGTCCCGAAATCGGCACGACCATGCCCGGGTTGGTTCCATAGGTGATCATCGGCTCGATGTCGTCCGCATGCAGGCTGACCTCGCGATCGAACCGCGCGCCCGGGTCGGACGGAAGCTCGCGCCAACGATCCAGTGCCTGTTCCCAGGCTGCGCCGGCCGGGACGCGGGGCCTGCCGCTCAGGTACTCGAACGTCGTTTCGTCCGGCGCGACCATGCCGGCCCGGGCGCCTGCCTCGATGGACATGTTGCACACGGTCATGCGCTCGTCCATCGACAGCCCGCGGATGGCCTCGCCGCGGTATTCCAGGACGTGGCCGGTGCCACCCGATACGCCGACGCGGCCGATGATTGCGAGTATCAGGTCCTTGGCGGTGACGCCGTCACCCAAACGGCCGTCGACACTGATGGCAAATGTCCTGGGCTTGCGCTGCAGCAGGCACTGGGTGGCCAGCACATGCCCGACCTCAGTCGTGCCGATGCCGAAAGCGAGCGCACCGAAGGCGCCGTGGGTGCTGGTGTGACTGTCACCGCATACGATTGTCTTGCCGGGCTGGGTTGCACCGAGTTCCGGCCCGATGATGTGCACGATGCCGCGCCGGTCGCTCTGCAGCCCCAGCAGTTCGACGCCAAACTCATCCGCATTACTTTGCAGCTGCTCCACCTGCTTGCGGGCCGACTCGAGCCTGATCGGCAATCCGCCGAAGATCTGCTGGTAGTCGGTCGGCGTCGAATGGTCCATCGTCGCAAGCGTCCGGTCCAGGCGGCGGACCTTCAGGCCGCGCTCGCGCAACAGGGAAAACGCCTGGGGTGAGGTGACCTCGTGGGTCAGGTGAAGGTCGACATACAGCACCGCCGGAGTGTCTGCGGTCTCCGGGATGACCTCATGCTCGCGCCAGAGCTTCTCAAACATCGTCTGTGCAGTCATGCCGTTCCCCTTGATCAAACTGCTGCCTGGGCCACGCGAGCCTGATTACGGCCCTCTGCGCTACCATGGCCCGTCTGGCGCCCGAGCTCGACCCGATTGATCACCTCCAGGAACGCGCGCACCCCCGACTCGACAATATCGGTGGTCACGCTCGTACCGCGATGGGTCCTGCCGCCGTATTCGACCGTGACCAGTGCTTCACCCTGTGCATCCTCGCCCTCGGAGACACTGCGGACCTCGAACTTGCGCAGCTTGACCTGGATGCCGGTGGCCTCTTCGATGGCCTTGAAAGCGGCATCGACGGGGCCGTCTCCGTTCGTGCTGCACTCGACCACCCGGCCATCGGCGTGCTTCAGGCGCACGCGCGCGGTCGCGTCCGCCCCGCTCCTGGAGCCGGTGTTGAGATCGTCCAGGAACCAGGGTCCGCCAGATTCCGTGTCGAGCTTCAGGACCAGTGCCTCGATGTCGCCATCGAACAGTTCCTTCTTGCGGTCGGCGAGCGCCTTGAACCGGTCGAATACGCGGTTGAATTCCGCCTCCTCGAGCTCGAACCCGAGTTCCTTGACCCGCTCGCGGAATGCGTGACGGCCGCTGTGCTTGCCAAGCACCAGGTTGGTGCGGGACAGGCCCACGTCCTTCGGGCGCATGATCTCGTAGGTCGAGGCATGGCGCAGCATGCCGTGCTGGTGAATGCCGGATTCGTGCGCAAAGGCGTTCTCGCCCGTCACCGCCTTGTTACGCGGAATCGGCATGCCAGTGATGGACGACACCAGGCGGCAGGTCGGGTAGAGCTTCTGCGAGTGGATGCCCGTGTGGACCCCGAACACCTGCTCCCGGGTGCGGATGG
>JAHEAZ010000031.1:0-6643 GCA_024642505.1 Gammaproteobacteria bacterium | reverse complement strand
ACCGCCTTGTTACGCGGAATCGGCATGCCAGTGATGGACGACACCAGGCGGCAGGTCGGGTAGAGCTTCTGCGAGTGGATGCCCGTGTGGACCCCGAACACCTGCTCCCGGGTGCGGATGGCCATGACGACTTCCTCAAGCGAGCAGTTTCCGGCGCGCTCGCCGATACCGTTGATGGTGCACTCTATCTGCCTTGCCCCGCCGAGCACGGCGCTCAGGCTGTTTGCCACCGCCATTCCAAGGTCGTTGTGGCAGTGCACGGAAAAAGTAACCTTGTCGGCCCCGACCACGTGCCTGCGCAGGTGTGCAAAGGTCTCGCTGAATTCCTGCGGCGTGGTGTATCCAACCGTATCCGGCACGTTGATCGTCGTGGCGCCCGCGTCCACCGCGGCCTGGACCACCTCGGTGAGGAACTCGAGTTCGGTCCGCGACGCGTCCTCCGGCGAAAACTCGACGTCCTCGCACAGCGACCTGGCCAGCCGGACCCCTTCGACCGCGGTCCGAATGATTTCTTCCTTGGCCATCCGCAGCTTGTGCTCGCGATGGATCGCGCTGGTGGCGAGGAAGACATGGATTCGGGGGTGGGCGGCATCCTTGATTGCCGACCACGCCTTGTCGATGTCGTCCGGATTGCAGCGTGCCAGCCCGCAGACAACCGTGCCGCGAACCTCGCGGGCGATGGCGTTGACCGACTCCCAGTCGCCATGCGACGCCGCCGGGAAACCAGCCTCGATTACATCCACGCCAAGTTCGGCGAGCGCCCGTGCCACGCGAAGTTTCTCATCCGGCGTCATGCTGCAGCCCGGCGACTGCTCGCCGTCGCGCAAGGTGGTGTCGAATATCAATACCCTTTCCGGGTCACGCTCTTGCATCGTGTCGTTCCTTGTTCCGGGTCTTCGTCGGCCTGTTCACGGCGCCAGCGTTCAGCGGGTCACTCCTGCTCCAGCCATGGCATCCGGGCGCGGAGCTTGCGGCCAACCCGCTCGATGGGGTGATTCAGGTCCTTCTTGATCAGCGCGTCATACTTCTTGCGCCCGCGGCGGTTCTCACTGATCCACTGCCGTGCGAACTTGCCGGACTGGATCTCTTGCAGGATCTTCTTCATCTCCCGCTTGGTGCCGCGATCGACGATCCTGGGGCCGCGGGTCAGGTCACCGTACTTGGCAGTCTCGGAAATGAACTGGTGCATCTTGGCAAGCCCGCCCTCGTGCAGTAGGTCCACGATCAGCTTCAACTCATGCAGGCACTCGTAGTAGGCGACCTCCGGCTGGTAGCCGGCCTCGACCAGGGTCTCGAATCCTTTTACGACCAGTTCGGTCGCTCCGCCACACAGCACAGCCTGCTCGCCGAACAGGTCCGTCTCGGTCTCTTCTGCGAATGTCGTTTCGAGCACGCCGCCGCGGGTTCCACCGATCCCGTCTGCATAGGCCAGCGCCTTCGAATGGGCCTTGCCTGTCGCGTCCTGGGCGACTGCGATCAGGCAGGGCACGCCACGGCCCTGCTGGTACTGCCGCCGCACCAGGCCACCCGGTCCCTTGGGGGCGATCAGCACGACATCGAGGTCTTTGCGCGGCCTTATCTGACCGAAATGCACATTGAAGCCATGTGCAAACAACAGCGTGGCGCCGGGCTTGAGGGACGTGCGTATCACCTTGTAGAGGCCGGCCTGGGCCATGTCGGGGGCGAGCATCGCAACCAGGTCGGCGCCGGTGGCAGCCTTGACAGGCTCGGCGACCGGCAGGCCATCGCGCCTGGCCTTGCGCCAACTCGCACCCTTGCGAGCACCGACGATGACGTCATAGCCACTGTCCTTGAGGTTGAGCGCGTGCGCGCGCCCCTGGCTCCCGTACCCAAGAACGCAGATTTTCGCGCCCCTGAGCGCCTTCCGATCAACGTCCTTCCGCGAATAGATCTTCATTAACTTTCCTCTCTACAGTCGATCCCGTTTTCCAGTGGTTCCGACGGCTGGCCGGCGGTCCCCAAAGAAGAAAACCCCGCCTCGGTGCTGGACCGGTGCGGGGTTTCTGTATGGCTTCGCTTGTTTCGATCTCAGCCCAGCAACCCGCACCTGTTCCGCGGAAGCAGAAGGTCCAGGAGAAGCAGGACGGCAGCCAGCGGCGCAAAGCTCCACGCGACGGAAGTCGATCCGGCGGTGGCGTACTGCGACTGGTATCTGGTGGCTGCGTGCATCATCGATTGGTGCGGTGCAAGATACAGTGATCAGATCACAGCGTAATCGGCGCTGTCAACCGCGGGAAAGGGCAGGGCGAAGGGGAAGGTGCATGAACGACGGAATCAGCAGCACGCGCGCGGATGGCTCCAAGCCGATCTGGCTGGTCAATGAGCCAGGGCACGAGGAATGGCGATCCGGGCTGCCGGAAGCGCAGGCAAACTGGGTCCGTGCGTCCGCGTTCAAGGGCGAACAGCACCGTCTGCTGCTGCTGCCGGGCGCCGACGGCACGATCGCCGGAGCCGCACTTGGCCTCGGTGACTCGCCTGGCCTGCAGGAGATTTCGCCCTGGTCCCTCGCTTCGCTGCCGGACAAGTTGCCGCCGGGAGCCTGGCATCTTGCGACGCCCTTGCCCGAGACCTCGGCGACGCGCGCACTGCTCGGCTGGGTGCTGGGCCGCTATCGATTCGACCGCTATCGCCATCAACGAGACGCCGTAACGCTTTCGGCGACTCTGGAGGCGCCCGCGGGTGCCGACGTAAGGTTTGTGCGAAGTGCCGCAGCAGCCGACACGCTGGCACGCAATCTGATCAACACTCCGGCCGGGGACATGGGCCCGGAAGAACTTGCAGTCGCCGCAGCGTCATTGGCGCAACGACATGGCGCCGGCTTCGAACAGGTCGTTGGCGATGCGCTGCCGCGTGCAGGGCTGCACATGATTCACGCCGTGGGCCGGGCAGGGCCGCAGCCGCCCAGGCTGATCGACCTGCGCTGGGGAGCTGCGGATCATCCGCGTGTGACGCTGGTCGGCAAGGGAGTCTGTTTCGATACCGGCGGGCTCGACATCAAGAATCCGCAGGGAATGCTGCTAATGAAAAAGGACATGGGCGGCGCAGCCTGCGTCCTCGGTCTGGCGCAGATGGTCATGGACGCGAATCTGCCGCTACAGCTGCGTGTGCTGATTCCTGCGGTAGAGAACAGCGTGGACGCGCGCGCCTATCGGCCAGGCGACGTGCTCCGCAGCCGCAAGGGGATTACCGTGGAAGTGGGCAATACCGACGCGGAAGGCCGGCTGGTACTTGCCGACGCACTGGCCCTGGCCGACGAGGAATCTCCTGACTTGTTGCTCGACCTGGCCACGCTGACTGGCGCAGCACGGGTGGCCCTGGGCCCCGATCTGCCCGCACTGTTCAGCAATGACGACTCCCTGGCGCAATCGATCGAGTCCGCCGCGCGTGAGGAAGGAGATCCTCTATGGCGAATGCCATTGTGGCGACCCTATGACGAGGACCTCATCAGCAAGGTTGCGGACATATCCAACGTCGCCGGCAATCCATTTGCCGGCGCGATCATCGGTGGGCTGTTCCTGCAGAGGTTCGTTTCCAGGAAGACCCCCTGGGCACATATCGACCTGTTTGGCTGGAACCCGCGCGAACGGCCCGGCAGGCCGGTAGGCGGCCAGGCCCAGGCCATCAGGGCCCTGTTCCGCATGCTGCAGGGACGGCATTTCCGGCAGCGGCAGGAATGACCCACGTTTCTGGCCGGCACCTGGCAGTGCTGGTGGGAATCTGCGCGATCTGGGGCTTCAACCTCATCGCAATCAAGGCCGGCGTCGATCGCATGCCGCCCGTGTTCTTCAGTTTTCTCCGGTTTCTCCTGCTGGCCGTAGTGGTCGCCCCGTTCCTGCGCGTGAGGCGCGGGGAAATGCGCTGGCTGCTGCTCGCATCGGTCTGCAGCGGCGGGCTGCAGTTCGCGCTGATGTTCATCGGTATCGCGCACTCGGGCAGCATGTCTTCGGTGGCCATCGCCGGGCAGCTAGGAGTGCCCTTCAGCACCTTGCTGTCCATCCTGATTCTCGGTGAGAGTGTTCGCTGGAAACGCTGGACGGGTATCGCGCTGTCCTTCGCCGGCGTGATGGTAATCGGCTTCAATCCAGTGGTCTTGCAGTCACTGGGCGGGCTGACGCTGGTGGTGCTCGGGGCGTTGGCGGGATCCCTCGGCCTGGTCGCCATCAAGCGGGTTCATGACATCAGGCCGCTCGAACTGCAGGCCTGGTTTGCCTGGACCAGCCTGCCGGTCCTGCTCTGCCTGACACTGCTGCTCGAGGACGGCCAGATGGCCAGCCTGTCCTCAATCGACCTGACGGGTGCCGGCGCCATCTTGTACTCGGCGCTCGCGGCCAGCCTGCTCGGTCATACGGTCTTCTTCGCACTGGTCCAGCGTTACCCCGTCACCAGTGTTGCGCCGGTAACGGTGATGGCGCCGGTGTTCAGTGTGTTCTTTGCGGTCACCCTGCTGGGAGAGGCGCTCGACTGGCGCATGGTCGTTGGTGGTGCGATGACGCTGACGGGCGTGGTGGTCATCGCGCTGCGGGAGCAGCGGCTACCGGACACTGCGACGTGACGGGCAGCCTCATGGGCGCCAGAATAGACAACGATCAGACTGAGGTGCACCGATGAGACGCAGCAAGAAAAGTTCCGACCCCAGACCCTATTCCAGCCTGGTCGTGGACGGCGTCAAGCAGACGGCCAGCCGGGCGATGCTCCGGGCCGTGGGCTACAAGGACGCCGACTTTGCGAAGCCAGCAATCGGCGTTGCCAGCACCTGGAGCAACCTTACTCCCTGCAACATGCACATTGACGACCTGGCCGCCCGTACCGCGGCGGGGGCGAACCGCGCCGGAGGCAAGAGCACGATCTTCGGCACCATCACCGTCTCGGATGGCATCTCGATGGGAACTCCCGGGATGCGTTACTCGCTGGTATCCCGCGAGGTCATTGCTGACTCGATCGAGACCGTCGTCGGGGCCCAGGGATTCGATGGCCTGGTGGCCATCGGCGGCTGCGACAAGAACATGCCCGGCTGCATGATGGCCATAGCGCGGCTGGACCGTCCGGCAATTTTTGTCTACGGCGGGACGATCCAGCCGGGTGCGGGTCACACCGACGTCGTATCAGTGTTTGAGGCGATTGGTGGACACGCCCAGGGAAGCGTGTCGGACAGGCAACTCCACCAGATCGAGTGCAAGGCCATCCCGGGGCCGGGAAGCTGCGGCGGCATGTACACCGCTAACACGATGGCCTCCGCCATCGAAGCTCTCGGCATGAGCCTTCCTAACAGCTCGGCCCAGGAGGCCGTGTCGCGTTCCAAGCGTGACGACTGCCGGAGGGCCGGGGAGGCCGTGGTCAAGCTGGTGCGCCTCGGCATCAGGCCACGCGACATCATGACACGCCGCGCCTTCGAGAACGCGATCACCATGGTCATAGCGCTAGCCGGAAGCACCAATGCCGTGCTGCATCTGCTTGCCATGGCTCACTCCGCGGGTGTGCGCCTCGCGCTGGATGACTTCACCCGAATCGGGCGGCGGGTTCCTGTCCTGGCCGACCTCCGGCCGAGTGGCCGCTACATGATGTCGGAGTTGATCCAGATTGGCGGCATACGTCCGTTAATGAAGACGCTGCTCGAAGCGGGTCTGCTGCACGGCGACTGTCTGACGGTTTCGGGGCGCACCATGGCCGAAGAATTGTCCGGAGTCCGGCCCTATCCGCGGGGACAGGACGTGATCCGGAGTCTTGACGACCCGATCAAGCGGGACAGCCATCTGGTGGTGCTCTATGGCAACCTGGCTGCCGAGGGAGCTGTCGCCAAGATCACGGGTAAGGAAGGGCTGTCCTTCACCGGGCGAGCGCGGGTGTTCGAGGGCGAGGAACGCTGCCTGCAGGCGATACTCGACGGCAAGGTCCGCGCCGGCGACGTGTTGGTGATCCGCAACGAGGGGCCGAAAGGCGGACCCGGCATGCGCGAGATGCTGTCGCCGACCGGCGCCATCATGGGGCGCGGCCTGGGCGACAAGGTCGCCCTCATCACCGACGGCCGCTTCTCCGGCGGCAGCCACGGCTTTGTTGTCGGGCACATCACGCCCGAGGCGGCCGTCGGCGGGGCAATCGCCCTGGTCAGGAACGGTGACCGGATAACGATCGACGCGGGCGATCGCACCATCCAGTTGCACGTCAGCGATGCGGAATTGCGGCGCCGCAAGAATGCCTGGAAGCCCCGCAGGCCCTATGCGCGGCGCGGGGTGCTGGCCAAGTACGCCAGGAATGTCAGCAGTGCCTCCCTGGGGGCGGTGACAGATCGCGACGCCAACGATTGACCCCTTCGGACAATCTCGGACCGTTGAAAGGAGCAGATTCACGACAAATTCCCGGCGTGTGTCGGTATCGTCCGGTGCCCGCCCGGCAGGCTATATTGGCGTTGGGGCAACACGGACGACCCGGTATGGTCCTTCCAGCCGGGGAGGTCCTCCAGGGTCACCGCGAACCTTTGTTGCGGAAATATGGAGTACTTGCAGTTAGAATAAGAGGTCGCTAAGGTTGCGCTCGCCGGGACCGAGCGGCGGTGTACGCTCGCCCATGGAATCGTTTGATAACACGCGATCCGGCACAGTTGGCGGGAAGAATGAATCAGGGGATC
>JAHEAZ010000030.1 GCA_024642505.1 Gammaproteobacteria bacterium | reverse complement strand
CCACGGACAGCGATCTGCGAATCATCGATTTCGGCATCGCGATCCTTAGCGATGCCGACATCTCCCGCATCGAGGGCATCGCTGGCAGCCCGAGCTACATGTCGCCTGAACAGGTCCAATCGCTCGAGATCACCGGACAGTCCGACCTCTACGCGCTTGGAGCGGTGATGTACGAGCTGCTGACCGGCTTTCGACCGTTTCGCGCTGGCACCCTGGCGAAGCTCCTGCACCAGATCGTTTACGCGACGCCGGCGCCGGTCCACACGCTCAGGAGCGATGCACCGGCCGAGCTCGAGGAAGTCATCGGCAGGGCGATGCACAAGGATCCGGCGTCGCGATTCAAGAACGGGCTGGAGTTTGCCGGCGCCCTGGCACAGCTGCACTCAAAGCTGCGCAACCAGATCGACAAGATCGACCGGCAGGAACACTTTGCGCTGCTGCGCAAATTGAAGTTCTTTCATGAGTTCGCCACTGCAGAAATCTGGGAGGTCCTGCGGGCCGCTACCTGGCACAACTATGGCCCGGATGAGGAAATCGTCAAGGAAGGCGCAATCGACGACCGCTTCTACGTGATCGTTTCGGGTCAGTGCCGGGTCGGGCGGAACGGCAAAGGCATTGGCCTCCTCGAGACCGGCAGCTGCTTCGGTGAGACCAGTTACGTACGCGGCGCCAAGCGGCAGGCGACCATCGCGGCCAACAGCGATGTCACCATCCTCCAGGTCAGTTCGACGCTGCTGGAGCAGGCCTCGCAGGCCTGCCAGCTGCGCTTCAACAAGGTATTCCTGAAGTCACTCATTGGCCGGCTGCAGACCGGCGGGGCCGCGGCGTCGCTGTCGGGGTAACCAACGGCGGCGGGACGTCTGGATTGTGAGTCGTGAGCAGCGATTCGTCACCAGGCCGGGGCTTTTGCTATCGCCCACCCATCACAGCGGGCCTTTCTTGTCGTGTTCCACCAGCGCGTAGGCCGAATGGTTGTGGATCGACTCGAAGTTTTCCGCCTCGATGCTGTAGGCGTCGATCCGTTCGTCCCTGTTGAGGCTCACAGCGATGTCGCGGACGAGGTCCTCGACGAACTTGGGGTTGTCGTAGGCGCGTTCGGTCACGTACTTCTCGTCCGGCCGCTTCAGGATGCCGTACAGCTCGCAGGAAGCCTCCCTTTCCGCGACCTCGATCAGCTCCTCGATCCATACGTGGCTGTTCAGCCTGGCAGTGATGGTCACGTGCGAGCGCTGGTTGTGGGCGCCGTAGTCGCTGATGCCCTTCGAACAGGGGCACAGGCTGGTCACCGGGACAGTGACCTTCAGCCACATCTCGGTCTGGCCCGACTTGTGCTCTCCCACCAGGCAGGCACGGTAGTCCATGAGGCTCTCGACGCCTGATACCGGCGCCCGCTTCATGACGAAGTAGGGAAAGGACATCTCGACATGTCCTGCCTCCGAATCCAGATACTCGGTCATCTCGGCCAGCATCAGGCGGAAGGATTCGACCGAGATCTCGCGCTCGTGCCGGTGCAGGATCTCGACGAACCTCGACATGTGGGTGCCCTTGAAGTCGTGGGGCAGGTGCACGTACATGTTGAAGCTGGCGACGGTATGCTGTTCCCCGCCCGAGCGATCGCGGATGCGGACCGGGTGAAACACGTCCTTGATACCGACCTTGTTGATCGGAATGCGACGGGTATCGGCCCGGCCCTGAACGTCCTCGATGGTCATGGTGAGCGGCTTGCTGACAGTCGCGGTAGTCATGTGCGTCCTGGGAACGGCGTCAAGTGCCGGCCGGTAGTGGCGGGCTGCGGCGCTATTTATACCAGAAGATGCCGCCGATCCTGCTCCGGCGCCGCCTCACGCACCCGCCGGAACCGCGCGCGGGTGCCCCTGGCGGGCCCAGAACCTGCTGATCGACGCCCTCATTCCAGCCAGGTCGAGGCCGGCGTCAGCAAGATTTTCTTCCCGCGAGCCATGTTCGATGAAACGGTCCGGGATGCCGAGTACCAGGCTGGGGATCGCCACGGCCTGCTGTTGCAGGCACTGCAGCACCGCATCGCCCGCGCCGCCGGCCACGGCGTTGTCCTCGATTGTGACGATCGCCGCGTGGCGGCGCGCGATGTCCAGGATCCGGTCCTGGTCGAGCGGCTTCACGAAACGCATGTTGACGACGGTGGCGTCGAGTTCGGCACCGATCTGCTCAGCTGGCGCCACCATGGCCCCGAAGGCGAGCAGCGCCAGCCCGCTGTGGCCCTCGCGGCGCAACTCGGCATGCCCGATCGGCAGGGCGGCCATTTCCGCGATGACTGCCACACCCGGGCCCTGGCCGCGCGGGTAACGCACTGCGGCCGGCCGGTCGAGTGTGGTCGCGGTATAGAGCATCTGTCGGCACTCGTTCTCGTCTGCCGGGGCCATGATCACGAGGTTGGGTACGCAGCGCAGGTAGGACAGATCGAATGCGCCTTGGTGGGTCGCGCCGTCGCTGCCGACAAGGCCGCCCCGGTCGATCGCAAATACTACCGGCAGACCCTGCAGGGCCACGTCGTGGATCAGCTGGTCGTAGCCGCGCTGCAGGAAGGTCGAGTAGATGGCTACGACGGGTCTCAGGCCCTCGCAGGCAAATCCCGCGGCCAGCGTTACCGCATGCTGCTCGGCGATGGCGACGTCGAAATAACGGTCGGGGAAACGGCGCTCGAACTCGACCAGTCCCGAGCCTTCCCGCATCGCGGGAGTGATGCCGACAATGCGGTGATCCCGCTCGGCCATGTCGCACAGCCACTGACCAAAGACCTTGGAGTAACTGGGGCCGGAGGATTTCTCCTTACGCAGCGTGCCGCTGGCAGGATCGAACGGTCCCGGTCCGTGCCACTTGATCGGGTCCGCTTCAGCCGGCGCATAGCCCTTGCCCTTCTGGGTCACCACGTGGAGCAGTTGTGGGCCTTTGCGTTTACGCATGTTGCCAAGCGTGGCGGCCAGCGTAGTCACGTCGTGGCCGTCCACCGGACCGATGTAGTTGAACCCCATCTCCTCGAACAGGGTGCCGGGGAGGACCATGCCCTTGGCGTGCACTTCGGAACGCCGGACGAGCTCCCAGGCTGCCGCCGGCATGCGCCGCAGTACTTTCTTGGAGTTTTCGCGCAGGTGCTCGTAGACTTTTCCGGAAAGCAACCGCGCCAGGTAATTGGACAGCGCGCCGACGTTCTCGGATATCGACATGTCGTTGTCGTTCAGGATCACCAGCAGGTCGACGTCGAGGCTGCCGGCATGGTTCAACGCCTCCCAGGCGAGCCCCGCGCTCATCGCGCCGTCACCGATGATGGCCGCGACGCGACGATCGCCGCCCTCCAGACGGTTGGCAATCGCCATGCCGAGCGCAGCGCTGATCGAGGTGCTGGAGTGGCCGACCCCGAAGGTGTCGTAGACGCTCTCCGGCCGGGCGGGGAAAGGAGCCAGACCGTCCTTGTGCTTGATCGTCACCAATTGTTCGCGCCGGCCGGTGAGCACCTTGTGCGGATAGGCCTGGTGGCCCACGTCCCAGACCAGCCTGTCGTGGGGAGTGTCGAAAACGTAGTGCAGCGCGACCGTCAGTTCGACCGCGCCGAGTCCGGCGGCGAAGTGGCCGCCGCGCTGGCTCACGGTATGCACCAGGAAGTCGCGTAGCTCCGCGCTCAGCGCCGGCAGGTCGGCAGGCGGCAGAGCACGCAGCTCGACCGGGGAGTCGATCTTCGCGAGCAGCGGATACAGGCTGGCATCGACCATGGGCGCAGTCTAACGTGCCGCTACTGCTGACGTTCCACGATATACATCGCCATCTGCCTCAGCCCGTCGGCCTCGTTCCCGAAGGCATCGAGCGCCGCCAGGGCCTCCTCGCGCAACGCCAGTGATCGGGCCCTTGAAGCATCGATGCCGGCCACTGCCGGATAGGTTGGCTTCTCGGCGGCGGCATCGGCCCGCACTGGCTTGCCGACCAGATCCGCGTCGCCCAGCACGTCGAGGAGATCGTCGACGATCTGGAAGGCGAGTCCCAGCGCCGAGCCGTAGCGGCGCAGTCCGGAGTTCCTCTCAGGCGCGAGCTCGGGCCGCGCGGCCGCCGCCATCATCACGCTGGCCTCGATCAGGGCGCCGGTCTTGCGGCGGTGCATTTCCTCCACCTCCGTGATGTTCAGGCGCCGGCTTACTGCGGCCAGGTCCATGGACTGGCCGCCCGCCATGCCGGCGGTCCCGCTGGCGACCGCCAGGGTACGTATCATTTCGACTCGCGCCGCCGGGTCCGGGGTGATCGCGGCATCGCTGGCGAGGATCTCAAACGCCAGCACCTGCAGGGCGTCTCCGGCGAGGATCGCGGTCGCTTCGTCGAAGGCGCGGTGAGTCGTTGGCCGGCCGCGTCGCAGGTCATCGTCGTCCATAGCGGGAAGATCGTCGTGGATCAGCGAGTAGGCATGAATCAGCTCGACGGCGGCAGCCGGTGCGTCAAGTTCCGCTGCTGCAGCACCGATCGCCTCGCCGGCGAGGTAGCACAGCGCTGGACGTATTCGCTTGCCTGTCCCGAGTACCGCGTAGCGCATCGCCTCGTGCAGCCGGCGAGGCGGGAGCCTCGCCGCCGGAAGGCAGCGCTCGAGAGTCCGCTCCGTGCGTAGCTGGTACGCGGCCAGACGATCGAGCACCGCGTCGTGCGGACGGGACACAACCTGAGCCTCAGTCCTGCTGGTCTGGCTCGAACTCTTCGAGCATCGCCTGGGCGCCGGGCTTGACGCTCAGGACACGAACCTTCTGCTCCGCCTGCTTGAGCGCCGCCTGGCATGTCCGGGTCAGTTCCACGCCACGCTCGAACTGCTTGAGCGACTCCTCGAGCGGCAGATCGCCATGCTCAAGGCGTTCGACAATTCCTTCGAGTTCACTCATGGCGGCCTCGAAATCGACGCCCTTGGTCTTTTTAGTCACGTGTTTGTCGCGATGCATGGGAGGAATGGGTCGGCTAAGGTACACAGACCGATCAAGCACGGTCAACGGAGGGTTCCGGCAACGCCGCTGCCGGCCGGCGAGAGTCGCTACCGGGGCAAGAGTTGACTTGCGGAAGCATTCGTAAGAAGATTCCGTCCATTATTAGACTATGTCTAGAAAAACGGGCAACACCCCGTAAACTATTGATATTGTGTTTATCACTGCGGTTAGGAGGAGGAAAGACGTGAACCTAAAGGGCAGCAAGACCGAGAACAACCTGAAGGAAGCCTTCGCCGGCGAATCGCAAGCGAACCGCCGCTACCTGTATTTCGCGCAGAAGGCTGACGTGGAGGGCTACAACGACGTTGCCGCAGTGTTCCGCTCGACCGCGGAAGGCGAGACCGGCCACGCCCACGGCCACCTCGAGTACCTCGAGCAGGTCGGGGATCCGGCGACCGGCCTGCCGATCGGCCAGACGGCAGACAACCTGAAGGCCGCTATTGCGGGTGAGACCCACGAGTACACCGATATGTACCCGGGCATGGCGAAGAGCGCACGCGACGAGGGCTTCCAAGAAATCGCGGACTGGTTCGAGACGCTGGCTAAGGCCGAGCGTTCGCACGCCAACCGCTTCCAGAAGGCCCTGGACCAGCTCGGCTGATCCGGGTCCATCTGTAGTTGAAACGCCGCGGGGCGGGCATCTGCCCGCCCCGCTGTGCTTCAGGGTTGCCGGAACAGGGAGACGCTCATGAGTGGCAAGATCGCCGGCGGCAGGGAGGGCAGCCTCGAGGCGCCAACGCGCCATGCGCTCGATTGGAAGAGCGAGGATTTCTGGAACGAGGAGTCGCTCTACAAAGAGCTCGAGCGCGCCTACGACATCTGCCATGGCTGTCGCCGCTGCGTCAGTCTCTGTAACTCGTTCCCGGTGCTGTTCGACCACGTGGACGAGTCGCCGACCGGCGAACTCGACAGCGTGCCCAGGAGTGCCTACTGGGATGTGGTCGACCATTGCTACCTCTGCGACATGTGCTATCTGTCGAAGTGTCCCTACGTGCCGCCTCATCCCTGGAATCTTGACTTCCCGCACCTCATGCTCCGGGCCAAGGCGGTCCATTTCAGGAAAGGACAGACGAAGTTTCGCGACAAGTTGCTGACATCGACCGACCTGGTCGGGTCGCTGGCCGGCATTCCGGTCGTATCGGAAGTGGTTAATGCCGCGAACCGCAGCAAACTCGGGCGCAAGCTGCTCGACAAGTCGCTGGGCGTGCACGCCGACGCACCGCTGCCCGAGTATTACTCGAAGTCCTTCCACAAGCGCGAGGCCCGCCGCGCCAAGCCAGTGATCGAAACGGTGGCGACGGAGGAGACCCGCGGCAAGGTCGTGCTGTTTGCGACCTGCTACGGCAACCGGAACCTGCCGCAGATGAACGAGGACCTCGTTGCCGTGTTCAACCACAACGGCATAGAAGTGACGACCTTTGCCCAGGAGAAGTGCTGCGGCATGCCGAAGCTGGAGCTGGGCGACCTCGAATCGGTCGCGAAGCTGAAGGACGCAAATATCCCCGAGCTGGCACGGCTGGTGGACCAGGGCTGGGACGTCGTGGTGCCGGTGACCTCCTGCGCGCTGATGTTCAAGCAGGAGCTGCCGCTGATCTTTCCCGAAGACGAGCAGGTCAGCAAGGTTCAGGCCAGGACGTTCGACCCGTTTGAGTACCTGATGCTCCGGCACAAGGCCGGCAGGCTGCGTACCGACTTCCAGAACCCGCTTGGCAAGGTCGCCTACCACGTACCCTGCCACCTGCGCGTGCAGCGCATCGGCCTGAAGACCCGCGATGCGCTCAAGATTGTGCCTGACACGACCATCGAAGTGATCGAGCGCTGCTCGGGGCACAACGGCACCTACGCGGTAAAGCGTGAATATCACGATGTTTCGGTCAAGATAGGTCGTCCGGTGGTGCAGCGCGTCGAGTCTGCCAAAGCGGACCACTATTCCAGTGACTGTCCGATGGCGGGGGACCAGATCGCGCATGGCCTCGTGAGCAAGGGCAAGGGACCCGAGCATCCCCTCAGCCTCATTCGGCACGCCTACGGAATCTGAGGAGACACATGGAAACGACGAGCAATACCGAGATCCGCCTGCGCGGCCCGCTCAAGGCGGGTGACCTGTTCAGCCTGGAGCAGTACGCGCGACAACGCGGCGACTTTCGTAACCGGGTTATCGAGCACAAGAAGCATCGCAAGATCGCGATCGGGCCGAATGCGACCTGGCTGTTCGAGGACCGACTGACCATCCAGTACCAGATCCAGGAGATGCTTCGGGTCGAGCGGATCTTCGAGCCGGAGGGCATCCAGGACGAACTCGACGCCTACAACCCGCTGATTCCTGACGGGAGCAACTGGAAGTCGACGTTCATGATCGAGTATCCGGATCCGGACGAGCGCAAAGTGGCGCTCGAACAGATGAAGGGTGTCGAGCGGCGTTGCTATGTCCAGGTTGACGGCTTCGAGCGTGTCCACGCCGTCGCCGACGAGGACCTCGAGCGCGAGAACGCCGAGAAGACTTCGTCGGTGCATTGGCTGCGATTCGAGCTCACCCCTGCCATGCGCACCGCGGTGAAGTCGGGCGCACAGGTCTCCGTCGGGATCGACCACCCGGCCTACGAACACTCGACCAACCTGTCCCCCGAGTCGATCAAGGCGCTGTCCCGCGAACTCGACTGACGGGCGCCGGTACGGGCCGGCCAGCTGGCCGCGTGCGGGGAGTTCCCCCTGTCGCGCCGAAAGCCGACAGTCGCTCCAGCCGGAACCCCGCCCTGGCCGCGCGCCGGCATGGCGTGCGGTCGGGCTGGTAGAATGCGCGCGCCCATCGTGGTGCACATGCAGGCAATCGCCAACTGATGACCCAGACCTATACCGCGTCAGACATCGAGGTCCTTTCCGGACTTGAGCCCGTGCGCCGCCGCCCGGGCATGTACACCGACACCCGCAACCCCAATCACCTCGCCCACGAGGTTGTCGATAACAGCGTCGACGAGGCTATTACGGGGCACTGCAAGCTGATCGCGGTCACTGTCCACAAGGACAGCTCGCTGTCGGTCGAGGATGACGGCCGTGGCATGCCGGTCGACTTGCACCCGAAGGAAAAGCTGCCGGGCGTCGAGCTCATACTCACTCGCCTGCACGCGGGTGGCAAGTTCAATGACAAGACCTATCAGTACTCGGGTGGACTACACGGGGTGGGTGTGTCGGTAGTCAATGCGCTGTCGAAGAACCTCGATTGCTGGGTCAGGCGTGGTGGCAAGGAATACAACATCTCCTTCAAGGACGGGCGGACGGTCTCCAAGCTGGAGGTAGTCGGGACCGCTAGGCGTGGTGTCAGTGGCACGACCGTGCGCTTCTGGCCCGACCCCAAGTTCTTCGACTCACCGGTATTTTCGCTACCGCGCCTGAAGCACATGCTGCGCGCCAAGGCGGTGCTATGTCCGGGACTGCGCATGCGCCTCACGGTGGAGGCGTCGGGCGAGACGGAAGAATGGTTTTTCACGGGCAACCTGTCCGAGTACCTGGCCGAGGAAATTGGCAAGGTCGCGACGCTGCCGGCCGAGCCGTTTGCTGGAAGCCTGAAAGGCGGCACGGAGGTGGCCGAGTGGGCGCTGTGCTGGGCGCCCGATGCCGAGGCCCAGGTCGCCGAGAGCTACGTCAACCTGATTCCGACTCCTGAGGGCGGAACCCACGTCAACGGGCTGCGCTCCGGCATTACCGAGGCGATGCGCGACTTCTGCGAATTCCGCAATCTATTGCCGCGAAGCCTCAAGCTGGCGCCGGAGGATGTCTGGCATTCCGTCAGTTTCGTCCTCTCGGTCAAGATGCAGGACCCGCAGTTTGCCGGGCAGATGAAGGAAAAGCTGTCCTCGAGGGAATCAGCCGCCTTCGTCTCGGGCGTCGTCAAGGACGCCTTCGCCCTGTGGCTCAACCAGCACCCGGAAGCGGGCGAGGCGATTGCCCAGTTTGCGATCGGCAACGCGCAGGAGCGCGTTCGGGCGGCACAGAAAGTCTCACGCAAACGCATCGTCAGTGGTCCGGCCCTGCCCGGCAAGCTGGCCGACTGCCGCCTGCAGGAGCCGGCGCGCTGCGAGCTTTTTCTGGTCGAGGGCGACTCGGCCGGCGGTTCGGCCAAGCAGGCGCGCGAGCGCGAGTTCCAGGCAGTCATGCCGCTCAGGGGCAAGATACTCAACACCTGGGAGGTCGACTCGGCCGGGGTCCTGCAGTCGCAGGAGGTCAGCGACATCGCCACGGCATTGGGAGTCGATCCCGGCTCGACCGACCTGTCGGCGTTGCGCTACCACAAGGTCTGCATACTCGCCGACGCGGACTCCGATGGAGCGCACATCGCCACGCTGCTGTGCGCACTGTTCCTGCGGCACTTCCGTCCGCTGGTGCTAGCGGGTCATGTCCATGTCGCCATGCCGCCGCTGTTCCGGATCGACCTGGGAAAGCAGGTCTTCTATGCGCTCGGTGAGCACGATCGGCAGGGCATCCTCGACCGCATCGCGGCCGAGGGCCTGCGCGGCAAGCCGGTGGTGACGCGGTTCAAGGGGCTGGGGGAGATGAGCCCGATACAGCTGCGCGAAACAACCATGGCGCCAGAAACGCGGCGTCTGGTTCGGCTGACCATCGAGCCCAAGGACGATACCGACAAGATGCTCGACATGCTGCTGGCCAAGAAACGCTCGGCGGATCGACGCGAGTGGCTGGAATCGAAAGGGAACCTGGCTGAAGTGTGAGGCTGGGTTCCCATACGGGAACACAAAATGCAGGAACTTGAACTGAACTTCGAGGGTATCGAGCAGCGGCCGCTCAAAGCTTTCACGGAGAAGGCGTATCTCGATTACTCGATGTACGTTATCCTCGATCGCGCGCTGCCGCAGCTGGCCGACGGCCTCAAGCCCGTGCAGCGGCGCATCATCTATGCGATGAGCGAACTGGGCCTGTCCGCGACCTCGAAGCACAAGAAGTCGGCGCGGACCGTGGGCGACGTAATCGGCAAGTACCATCCGCATGGCGACTCGGCCTGCTATGAGGCCATGGTGCACATGGCGCAGGACTTTTCCTATCGCTATCCGATCGTCGATGGCCAGGGCAACTGGGGTTCGACTGACGATCCGAAATCCTTTGCGGCGATGCGCTACACGGAAGCGCGGCTGCGTTCGTACTCGCAGCTGCTGCTGAGCGAACTCGGCCAGGGCACCGTCGACTGGACCCCCAATTTCGATGGCACCCTGGACGAGCCGGTGCTGCTGCCGGCACGGCTGCCCAACGTGCTGCTGAACGGCGCGTCTGGAATCGCGGTCGGCATGGCTACCGACGTCCCGCCGCATAATCTCCGCGAGGTCGCTGCGGCCTGTATTCACCTGCTCGACGATCCCGAGGCCTCGGTCCGAGACCTCTGCAAACACGTCAAGGGACCTGACTTCCCGATGGGTGCCGAGATCGTCACGCCGAAGGCGGACTTACGACAGATATATGAGACTGGCGGGGGCTCCTTTCGCGCGCGCGCGGTCTACGAAATCGAGGACGGTGAAATTGTCGTCACCGCACTGCCCTACCAGGTCTCAGGATCCAAGGTTCTCGAACAGGTCGCCGCACAGATGCGCGCCAAGAAGTTGCCCATGGTCGAAGACCTGCGGGACGAGAGCGACCACGAGCAGCCGACCCGACTGGTCATCACACCGCGCTCGAGTCGCGTGGACGTCGAGCAGCTGATGACCCACCTGTTCGCGACGACCGACCTGGAGCGCAGCTATCGCGTCAACATGAACGTCATCGGCCTGGACGGCCGGCCGCGGGTCATGTCGCTCAAGGCGCTGCTGGCCGAATGGCTCGAATTCCGCCAGGCAACGGTCCGTCGCCGTCTCGACTGGCGCCTGGGCAAGGTAACTGCACGCCTGCACGTGCTCGACGGACTGCTGGTCGCCTACTTGAACCTCGACGAGGTGATCCGGATCGTGCGCACGGAGGATGAGCCCAAGCCCGTCCTCATGAAGCGCTTCGAACTCTCCGACATCCAGGCCGAGGCCATCCTGGAGACCAAGCTACGTCACCTCGCCAGGCTGGAGGAGATGAAGATCCGGGGCGAGCAGGCCGAGCTCGCGACGGAACGGGATTCTCTCGAGAAGACGCTTGCGAGCAAGGCGCGCCTGCGCAAGCTGGTCCGCACGGAGCTGGAACGGGACGTCGAGATGTTCGGCGACGAACGCCGCACACGCATCGTGGAGAGGGCGGCGGCGCAGGCAATCGACGAGACCGAGCTGGTGGCGAGCGAGCCGGTGACCGTGGTGCTATCCAAGGCAGGCTGGGTTCGAGCTGCCAAGGGCCACGATATCGATCCGTCACAATTATCTTACAAGACCGGCGACGGCTTCGAGGCCGCGGCCCGCGGCCGCAGCACCCAGCAGGCGGTGTTCCTCGACTCGACCGGGCGGACCTACGGCCTGCCGGCCCATGGCCTGCCGGGCGCAAGGGGGCAGGGCGAGCCACTCTCCGGCCGACTCGATCCGCCGGATGGCGCCAGCTTTCCGGCGGTGATGCTGGGCGAGCCGGCCGACCGCTGGTTGCTGGCCTGCGACGGCGGTCAGGGATTCGTCGCTCGGCTCGAAAGTTTGTATGCGCGCAATCGGGCCGGCAAGGCGGTGTTCAACCTGCCCCAGAACGCCCGTATGTTGCCCGCAAGTCCGGTACCGGAAACCGGTGAGGCGCTCGTATGCGCGGTCAACAGCGAGGGCCGGCTGCTTGCATTCCCCATTGCCGATCTACCCGAGATGGAAAAGGGCCGCGGCAACCTGATATTTGGTGTGCCGGGCAAGAAGGCCAGGAATCGTGCCGAGTTGATGACCGCGGTCGCGGTGGTCGGTGAGGGCGGCAAGCTCGCGGTATTGTGCGGCGACCGCCGCATGACTCTGTCATGGAAGGACCTGGATAACTATCGGGGCGAGCGGGGTCAGCGCGGCGCGGTCCTGCCGCGGGGATGGCGCAAGGTCGATCAGCTACAGGCCGAGTAAGAGGAAGCTGATCATCCAAGTACCACTGCTTCCGGAGCGTTGACGAAAAATCCCTGGATGTACTCCACGCCGAGCTGCCACAGCACCGCCATGGTGTTAGCGTCCTCCACGCGCTCGGCGATCGTCGCCGCCTTGTGGCTGCGGGCTAGTTCTACCAGCTCCTTGACTCGTTGCTGCTTGTCCTGGGCGGTAGCCAGGCCCTGCATCAGGGATCCGTGCACCTTGACGAAATCAGGATTGAGGTGAGTGATCAGGTTCTCGGTGTCGCGGCCGCTGCCAAAGCCCTCGACCGCCAGCCGGAAGCCAAGGGATGACAGTTTTGCCCTGAGCGCGACGGCTTCCTTGAGCTGCTGGCCGGCTGCCTCCTCATGCACCTGGAAGATTATCCGGGCGGGCTCGATCTTCGAAGCCCTGAGCTGGTTGCCGAGCCAATCCGGCAGGGACGGGTCGGCGATCGTTGCGCGCGAAAGCCTGACGAACAGGCCGGCTGGTGCGCGCGAGGCGCAAAACGAAACCGACGCGCCGATGACCCAGCGATCAATATTCCGGGTCAGGTCGTTGCGCTCGGCAACCTCGATGAATTCCGATGGCAGTACCTCGTCGCCCTGTTCATCCAGCATGCGGACGACGACGTCGAACATGTCGGGGCTGTCGCCGCCGAGCAGGCTTGCGATGGGCTGCTGCATCAGGCGGAATCGGTTTTCCATCAGGGCGGACTTGATGCGTTGCACCCACATCTTGTCCGAATCCTGCAGCTTCAGCAGGGTATCGGTGTGCTCGAGCGCGTGGACGCGGTTGCCACCGAGATCCCTGCCGCGGCGATTGGCGCGAAAAGCGTCGGCTGCCGGTCCCTCGGGATCTGACACGGACGGAGGAATTATCGCCAGGCCGATGGTGCAGGTCGTCGACAACGAACGGTCGCTGACCTGGAACACGTGGGCTGCGATCTTGCCGACGACATGTTCCGCCCAGGCCTGTACGTCGCTGGAGTTTCCACGCTGCACCAGGATCATGAAGCCGTTGCCGGCGAAGCGTCCGACAAGGTCGCCGGGATTTAGCATCTCGCGCAGGCGGCCTGCGAACTCGATCAGGAACTCCTCGCCTGGCAGCACCCCGAGCTCACCCAGTATTTTCTCGTACTTGTCCGGCTCGATGTAGACGAGGTGTCGTACCCCGCCCCTCAGCGGCGACCCGAGGCGCTTGGTCAGTTCCTCCACGAAGTAGCCACGATGCAGGAAACCAGTGCCGGGATCGTGCTGCATGGCGTCGTTGAGACGCGCCTCCAGTGCGCGGCGGTCACGGCTTCCCGCGGTGACGGAGACACGGACGCAGGGCTCGCCCTCCAGCTCGCCACGCGACAGCAGCAGATCGAGGGGAATGGAGGAGCCGTCAGTCAATTCCGCCGAAGCTCGCAAGGTGTGACCGGGCCACTTGTCCTGCAGGCAGGCAATCACCGCTCCCTTGAGCGCGGCATGGGATTCATGCTCGAACTCGTCCATGAGTGGCGCGCCAACCACGGATTCCGCCGAGTCGTGGCCGAACAGCTCGATCCAGGCCGGGTTGGCATCGACGATGATGCCTTCCTGGACCTGCGCAATGGCGTCCGCCGAGCCATGCATCAGATCGTTGAGCTGGCGCTGGTATTCGTGTGCCACCGACATGGTCGCGGACAGTGAGCGTTCCATCCGGTGTGCCTTCAGTTCGCGATCGACGACCAGCCGGAGTCGCTCGAGATTGGCCAGCGTCACGGCATCCTCGGCGCCGAGCGTCAGCGCCCTTGCCATCTTTTCCTCGTCAAGAGAGTCATGCACGACGATGACAGGCACGTCCGGAGCGAAACGACCGCGGAATTCCATCGCGACCGGCAGGTCGATCAGGTCCTCGTCCGCAAAGATGATCAGCATGTCCGGGACGAGCTGGGTCAGCGCATCGCCGAGATCGCCGCCCTCGGGCAACCAGCTCAGGTGGACCGGATGCCCGGCGTTGCGCAGCGTCTTGTTGATCGTCTCAACGTGGTCCTGGTGCCGGGTCATTACGATCATCGGCACAGCGGCTGGCTGGTTCAAATGTGCCTCCCGGGGCGGGGCCGACCCAATTCTGCTGCGAGTCTAGCATCCGTAGATTGCCGAATTGCGCGACCGGCGTCTTGGAACGCTTCTCCGGCGTTTCCCGCGCCGGTTCGCGGCCATGTTATCCCGCGAGCCCGTCATTCTCCGGCGCATACCAGGATCCGGGCTGGTTCGGCAGTCGGCTTGCGGCTATCATACGCGGCCCTTTTTGGGTACCTACGGTCCGCTATTGTGCGGGCAGCCACGGCGGAAGCAATGTCCACCTACAACACCAATGAATTCAAGTCAGGCCTCAAGATCCTTCTCGATTCTGACCCGTTCGTGATCGTCGAGAACGAATTCGTCAAGCCTGGCAAGGGCCAGGCGTTCAACCGTGTGAGGATCCGCAACCTCAAGACCGGCCGCACCATCGAGCGGACCTTCAAGTCGGGCGACACGGTCGAAGGCGCCGACGTGGTCGACGTCGACATGCAGTATCTCTACGCCGACGGCGACTTCTGGCACTTCATGCAGCCGGAGTCCTTTGAGCAGTACACCGCCGGCAAGGAAGCTGTCGGCGATGCGGCACAATGGCTCAAGGACGGGCTGACCTGCATCGTCACCCTGTGGAACGGCCAGCCGCTCACCATCGCGCCTCCCGCCCACGTCGAACTGAAGATCGTGGAGACCGATCCGGGCATGAAGGGCGACACCGTTACCGGCGGTACCAAGGTGGCCAAGCTCGAGACTGGGGCGGTCGTGAAAGTGCCGTTATTCCTCAACGAAGGCGAGACCATCCGCGTCGATACCCGCAGCGGAGAGTACATCGCGCGCGTCAGGTAAGCCGCTCGCCGGTGCCCGGCACCGTGGTCCCGTAGTTTCACGGCTGGCCCGCTGGCTGCAGGCGGGGATTTCCCGCTGCCGCTCCGGAGGCCGACAGTCGCTTGCAGGGGGGGAACCCGCCCTGGCCGCGCACCGGCCCGATGAACGCCCGCGCGACTGCCGGTCGGGCCAGCATCAAAACGTGTCGATTCCGGCAAGCTGCCAGTCGCAGCCTGCTGCGATCATTGCGGCGACCTGCCCCAGCCCGGCCGCATCGACTTCATCAAAGCGCGCGGGCAGGGGACTGTCGAGGTCGATCACGCCGATGAGCCGTCCGCCGCTGGAGATTGGCACGACCAGTTCCGACTCCGACGCCGTGTCGCAGGTGATGTGGTCGGCAAAGGCATGCACGTCCGGGACCACCAGGCTGCGCCGCTCGGCCGCCGCCGTTCCGCAGACCCCGCGACCCATCGCGATACGGACACAGGCTGGCATTCCCTGGAACGGCCCGACCACGAGTTCCCCGCCACGCAGGAAATAAAAGCCGGCCCAGTTAAGGTTAGGCAGAAGGGCATACAGCAAGGCTGCAGTATTGGCAGTGTTGGCCCAGGGATCGCGCTCGCCGGCCAGCAGGCCGCCGAGTTGACGGACCAGTCCGGCATATAGTTCCTGCTTGTCCGCGCCTGTGCTCGTATCGACCGTGAAACCCATAGTGATCGCCTCAGGCAAACTCGACCGGGAAAGTCATGGCAGCGTCGATTGCAGGAAGCGACAGCGCCGCCATCACCAGCCGATCGAAGCCTAGCGCGACACCGGCGCAATCTGGCAGGCCCTGCTGCAGGCTTGCCAGGAAGCGCTCGTCGAGCGGTCTTGGCGGCTGCCCACGACGAGCCCGCTCAGCGAGGTCGGATTCGAAGCGCCGGCGCTGCTCGCGCGAATCGGCCAGTTCATGAAAGCCGTTGGCGAGCTCGATGCCGTCCAGGTAAAGCTCGAATCGTTCGGCCACCGGGAACTCACCCGGGCGAATGCGCGCCAGGGACGCCTGGGAAGCTGGATAGTCGTACAGGAACACGGGTGCGTCCCGGCCGAGGCCCGGGCCAACCACCGCGGAAACCAGCAGGTCGAGCAACGCATCAGCGTCCGTTGCGGATACCGGCACGTCGATCGCGTGGCGTGCCAGGGTCGTGCGCAACTCGGCCGGAGTCGCAGTCATCGGGTCGGTGCCCGCCAGTTCCATGACTGCCTGGCGGTAGGTGATACGCCTGGACGGCGCCAGTGTGCGGATGCCAGCCACTGCGCGGGATACGAGCGCCTCGACGTCGTCCATCAGCCGCGGCGCGTCGAAGCCGAGCCGATACCATTCGATCATGGTGAATTCGGGATTGTGCCGGGCGCCCCTTTCGCCGTCGCGGAACACGTGACAGATCTGGTAGCAGTCTCCGAGGCCGGCGGCCAGCAGCCGCTTCATGGGGTACTCGGGTGACGTCTGCAGGTACATGCGACCGGCGCCGGAGAGTTCCGCCGGTACGGACTCGAGATGAATGTCCGTAACGCCGGCCCGCGACAGCTGGGGAGTGTCCACTTCGATCACGCCCTGCTCCGCGAAATGGGAACGCACGCGGCCGAGCATCGCAGCGCGCTCGCTCAGGACCTGCAATGCGGCGGAGGGGCGCCACACCAGCTGGCTCATGGTGTCAGCGTCGCGATCCGCTCGCCCACGCGCACCGCAGCACCGGCGATGAGCCACGGGCTGATCTGCGCACGGCCCGGCGGGAACATCAGGATCACGGTCGATCCCATATTGAACTTGCCTAGCTCGGCGGCCTTTTCCAGGGCGATCAGCGGATCGCCGATCGGCAGGTCGCGGATCCGGTGGCTTCGCCCGGATGTGGCTTCGCCGACCCAGGAGAGGCTGATACTGCCGACGAACAGCGCGCCCACGAGAACGACGGCCATCGGACCAGCCAGGGTGTCGAAAACGCAGGCGACGCGCTCATTGCGCGCGAACAGTCCCGGCACGCTGGCGGCCGTGGCCGAGTTGACGCTGAACAGGTCGCCGGGTATATGGCGCGCCCGGAGCAGCGTCCCGCTCAGCGGCATGTGGATGCGGTGATAGTTGAAGGGGGCGAGATACAAGGTGGCGAAGCTCCCGCCGTCAAACTGCCGCGCCAGGTCTTCGTCGCCGCCGAGCAGTGCCGAACTCGAGTAGTGGATGCCCTTGGCCTGCAGCAGCATGTCCTGCTCGATGCGACCTGCCTGGCTCACCGTACCGTCGACCGGGGAAACGACGGCATCCGCCGCCCGGTCAACCGGCCGGACATCCGGCTTCAGCGCCCGGGTGAAGAAGGCGTTAAACGATTCGTAGGCATAGGCGTCGGGCTGCAGCGCCTCGGACAGATTGATGGAATACAGCTGAAGAAAGCTGCCAACGACCAGATTCTTGAGGGGCGTGAACCTGCTGCGTGCCACGGCGTGCATGACCCGCGAAAGCAGGTGCTGCGGCAGAAGGTGCTGCATGCCGACGAACAAGCGGTCGCTGATCGGGGTATGCCCGCGGCTCATGTCCGGTCTCCTCCGGCGCGGTCCAGGATCAGCCGATAGTCGTGTGCAAGGCCATCCGGTGTGTGCGGCGCGCTGAAGATCGCCCTGAGCGCTCCAGCCGGGTCAACCAGGAAGATGGCGGCGGTGTGATCCACTGTGTAGTTTCCAGTCTCATCCGCCGGACCCACGATCACCGCGACGCCCAGTGCCTCAGCGAGCCGCGCCAGCGACGCGTCGTCGCCGGTCACGCCAGTGAAGGACTTGTCGAAAAAGGCCAGGTACTCGGCCAGCCGTGCTGGCGTATCGCGCCCCGGGTCAACCGTCACCAGTACGACTTCGGGCTGCCACGGCCCGGGCAGGCTGGCCAGCTCGCGGCGAGCCGCGACAAGCGACGCCAGGGTCGATGGGCAGACGTCGGGGCAATGGGTGAAGCCGAAAAACAGCAGGTGCCAGCGACCAGCCAGCCGCTCGGGGCCGAAGGGCGCTGAGCGCTGGTCCAGCAGGGCAAAATCAGGCAGTGGTCGGGCAGCGGGCAGTAACGTTGCGTGCTCCAGCAGCAACGGTTCAGGCGCCTGCACACGGGCCAACCACATGCCGGCCAGCGCGGCCATCGCGGCGACCAGGGCGAGTGCTGCCATCTTCAGTGTCGGCGACATGGTCCTTGGGAAACCTGCTGATCTGGAGTTCAATTATCCCACACACTGGTTCCGGCGGGCCGCGAAGACGCTCGGGCCCTAGCCTGAACGGCTAGAATCCCGGTGATGGCAGCTTCCCCGACATCCCGCCGGCGCTCCGTTCCCCAGCGGCCGCCAGTCGCTACCGTCGGCGAACTCGTGGCCTGGTCGGCCAGGCGACTGACAGTCGCGCCGCTGCATTACGGTCATGGCACCGACAATCCGTTCGACGAAGCCGGCGCGCTGGTATTCCACGCGCTGGGAATTCGACATGCAGAGGCCCCTCGCGCCTATGACTGGGCGGTTAATCGACGGGACGTGATGCGGGCAGCGGAACTGGTCACGCGACGAATTCGCGAGCGGGTTCCTTCGGCATACCTGACGGGCCGTACCTGGTTCGCCGGCCACGAGATTGCAGTCACCGCCGACGTACTGGTGCCGCGCTCGCCACTGGCCGAGCTATGTGAGGGTCGCTTCGCTCCGTGGATCGAGGCGGCACGTGTACGGAGGGTGCTGGATATCGGGACCGGCTCGGGATGCATCGCGATTGCCTGCGCTCACGCCTTTCCACAAGCTACGATCGATGCCACCGACATTTCGCACGCCGCGCTCGAGGTCGCCATCGGCAACATCCGGGCGCACGGGCTCGAACGTCGCGTCAGGCCCGTGCTGTCGAACGTTTACCGGGGCATCGGCAGCGACCGGTACGATATCATCGTCAGCAACCCACCCTACGTCTCGGAGGCCGAGATGCGTGCACTGCCGAGCGAGTACCGACGTGAGCCCGCGCTCGGCCTGGCCGCCGGGCGGCACGGACTCGACGTCGTCAGTCGCATCCTCACAGACGCCGCGCCACACCTCGAGAAGGGTGGGATCCTCGTGGTAGAAGTCGGCGACTCGGAACAGCGCGTCCGCGAGACCTGGCCAACGCTGCCGTTCACCTGGCTCGACTTCGAGCGCGGCGGTGGCGGCGTCTTCCTCCTCGGCGCCCGGCAGGTAGAGCGCCATCGCGGCGAACTGTCAGGCACCGCGCAATCGAGGTCAGGCAATGTCCGGTAACACGATCGGCAAGCTTTTCACGGTGACCACCTTCGGCGAGAGTCACGGGCCGGCGCTCGGCGCCGTGGTCGACGGCTGCCCGCCCGGCCTCGAGCTGGTGGAAGCCGATCTGCAGGCGGATATCGAACTGCGGCGCACCGGGACTTCGCACTTTACCAGCCAGCGCCGCGAGCCCGACACGGTCAGGATTCTGTCGGGCGTATTCGAGGGGCGTACCACCGGCGCCTCGATCGGTCTGATGGTCGAGAATGCCGACCAGCGCTCGCGCGACTACGACAAGATCAAGGATCGTTTTCGCCCGGGTCACGCCGACTACACGCACCAGCAGAAATACGGCTTCCGGGACTACCGCGGCGGCGGCAGGTCGTCCGCGCGGATCACTGTCGCAACCGTCGCAGCCGGCGCAATAGCCCGCAAGTACCTGCGTGAACGGATCGGCCTGACCGTCAGCGGATGGTTGTCGCGCATGGGACCCATTGATCTCGAGCCAGTCGAGCCCGCCTTCGCGTACGAGAACCCGTTCTTCTGTCCGGACCCGGCCCGCGTCAAGGAGCTGGAGGAATACATCTGGAACCTGCGCAAGCAGGGCGACTCGGTCGGCGCCAAGGTGACCGCAGTGGCGCGCGGCGTGCCGCCGGGGCTCGGCGAGCCAATGTTTGACCGGATCGATGCCGAACTGGCCTACGCCATGATGGGCATCAACGCGGCCAAGGCGGTCGAGATCGGCGATGGCGTGGCCGTCGCCAGCCAACTCGGCAGCGAGCACCGCGACGAACTGACCCCGGACGGTTTTCGCTCCAATCACGCCGGCGGAACTCTGGGGGGAATCACCTCTGGCCAGGATCTCCTCGTCCACGTGGCCCTCAAGCCGACGTCGAGCATCCAGGTTCCCGGGTGGACCATCGACCTCGATGGCAATCCGGTCGAAATCGTGACCACCGGCAGGCACGATCCCTGCGTTGGCCTGCGCGCCGTGCCGATCGTTGAGGCAATGTTGCTGATCGTGCTGATGGACCACTTCCTGAGGCACCGGGCACAGTGCGGCGACGTCGTCTCGAGAACGCCGGACATCACGCGACCACGCTGACTTGAGTCGCGAGGCGCACCGCCTGGCGGGCGGTTACTTCTGGTATTTCGCCACCATCGGCCTGTTCGTGCCTTACTGGCCGCTGTTCCTGGCCGGACGCGGCTTCGACAGTGTCCAGATCGGGCTGGCGATGGGCGTCTTCGCCGCCATGCGCGTCGTCGGGCCGCCTGCCTACGCCCACTGGGCCGATGTGACGGGCCGGCCGGTGCAACTGCTCAAGGCCGCCTCGGTGGCGGCGCTCTGCTGCGCCCTGACGTTCCACTGGCTGGAGTCCCGCTGGGCCATCATCCTCTTGCTGGCGGTCTACAGCGCCCTGTGGAACGGCGTCATGTCCGTCTATGACGCGTACGTGCTGGGTCGACTCGACGCCGATTCCGGTCGCTACGGGTTGCTCCGGCTGTGGGGTTCGCTGGGCTTCGTCGCGGTTGCAGTTCTGGCCGGCCGTGGGCTCGAGCTGACCGGCCTGGATGCACTGCCGCTGGTGCTGGCAGCGCTGATCGGCGCCAACTGGGCCACCATCCGGGGCCTCGAGACCGGTGTCGGCACCCCGACCGGCCAGCAGCGTACATCGCTCGGCCCGGTACTTGAGGATCGGCGCGTACAGGTCTTCCTGGCTGTCGCGTTTCTCATGATTGCGAGCCATGGTGCGTACTACAGTTTCTTCTCGCTTTACCTGCAGCGGCTCGGGTACAGCGGTACCGCCATTGGCGCGCTCTGGGCGTGGGCGGTAATCGCGGAGATCGGAGTGTTCCTGCTGGCCCGGCCCTTGCTGGCCCGGTATTCATTGCGGACCCTGGTCGTCTTTGCGTTGGGTGCTACCACGCTGCGGTGGCTGGCGCTGGCGTTCTGGGCCGATTCCGCGACAGTCGTGTTTGCTTCGCAAACCTTGCACCTGGCCAGCTTCGGGTTGTTTCACCTGTGCTCGGTTTCGATTGCGCAGGTGCTGTTTCCGCGCGATGCCGCTGCGCGCGGCCAGGCGCTGCATGGCAGTGTGGGCTACGGTCTGGGCGGCATGGTCGGATCCCTGGTGAGCGGCTGGCTGTGGAGCGAAGTTTCGCCCGAGGCTGCCTTCGTAGCCGGCGCGCTGGCCGCGCTGGCCGCCACTGCGCTGGCGGCCGCGGGGCTCCGCGGACTTCCGTCCCGGCCGGAATCAGGGGTCCCGGATGGGGGTGCGCCACGGTCCGGATCGGGATCGGCACCGGGCGACCCGAGGCGAGCCGGGCGCTGAGCGGAGAACGGCAATACCGTGACGCCCTGCCAGATTTTGGTAAATGGATCCGGGTAGGCTATAGTCCGAACGATCAGAGACTTGTGATTGATTTCACACCCGTTGCACCAGCTTGAGCCGATGCTTGAACGCTGGAGACGGCCGTTTGGGAGTGACGATGAGCTGGAAACTTCGCGCCGCAATTTCGGCGCTTTTGCTTGTGCCGCAAGCAGCCTATTCCCTCGGTCTGGGCGATATCCGTCTCAACTCGGCTCTCAACGAGCCGCTTTCTGCGGAGATCGACCTCGTTGCTCCAACGAACGAGGAACTCGGTGCCATGAGCGCACAGCTCGCCTCGCGCGAGCTGTTTCAGCGTTATGGGCTCGACCGACCAAGATATCTCGATTCGGTGCAATTTCAGGTCGGCAGGGGTCGCGACGGACGCAACGTGCTGCTGGTCAATTCCGCAGCGCCGGTCAGTGAACCGTTCGTCACCTTCCTGGTCGAGGTCAGCTGGCCTCGAGGCCGGCTGCTGCGCGAGTACACGGTCCTGTTGGATCCACCGGTGTTCGCGCCGCAGGAAGCCGCGCCGCCTCCCCCGGTCGCTGCGCCACGCATTTCGCGTCCGGCGCCCGCACCCGCAGCCGTGCCGTCACAGCCTCGCCCGGCGCCCGCCGCGGTTCAGTCGTCTGCTCCGGCCGGCGAGACGCCGTCGTCGTATCGGGTCAGCCGCGGTGACACGCTTTATGGCATTGCCTCGACGTTTGGCGACGGTAGCCGTTCTGGCACCAACCGCATGATGATCGCCATGTTCCGGGCCAACCCTGGGGCGTTTGGCGGGAACATCAACTTGTTGCGCGCCGGGGCGATCCTGCGGATACCGGGCCCGGAGTCGGTGGCGGACGTCAGCGCGACGGAAGCGTCGAGCGAGATCGGCCGCCAGACCGCGGCCTGGCAGGGCGGTGAGGCGCGGCAGGAGCCGGCCCGTCTGCGTCTGGTCACGCCGACCGAGGTGGCGCCCGAGAGTGGCGCACCGGTTGCGGGCGGCGCCGACGTCGAATCGCGCATCGGTCAGCTCAACCGTGAGATCGAGGAGTCGCAACGGCTGCTCGAGCTCAAGAGCGCGGAACTGGCGCAGCTGCAGCAGCAGCTGTCCGAGAAGGAAGCGGCCGCGGCGTTGGCTGCGGCACAAGCCCCGGCTGCCGAAGCCGGGGAGGTCGAAGCGGCGGGTGCCGCCGGTGCCGAAGAGGGCGCGGGAGCCGCGCCACAGGTGCCGGCAGAGGCGCCGACGCCGGCCCCGGAACCCGAGCCGGCAGCAAAGGAACCGCCTGCCGCGGCTCCGGCCGAGAGGAGCTTCGTTGATAGCCTGACCGACAACTGGACCTACTTGCTTGGCGCCGCCGTGCTGTTGCTCGGTGGCGGACTCGCCTTCGGCTACGCTCGCCGCCGCCGTGAGGAGGACCTCGACGAAGCGTTCAGGACCTTCGAGCCGCCGCCGTCGGCGCCGGTGCCGTCTGAGACGCAGCGACTGCGCGCGATAGCCACCGGCGCCGCGCTCGAGACATCGACAGAAGCCCAGGAAGAAGAGGACTTCCGGACGGCGACGCTGCCGCCGGTCCGGCGTACCGACCTGGAGCGGCCTGTTTCGCTCGACGATACCCTCAGCACCGAGGCGCCGGTCGAACTCGACCAGGGCGACCCGCTGGCCGAGGCCGACTTCCACATGGCCTACGGCCTGTACGACCAGGCTGCCGACATCGTCAAGCTGGGGCTGGACAACGAGCCGGGTCGTCGCGACCTGAAGATGAAGCTGCTCGAGATTTTCTTCGTCTCAGGTAACAAGGAACGATTTCTCGATGCGGCGAAAGACCTGTCAGCCTCGCGCGGCGACGGGGACGCGGCCGACTGGGACCGTGTGCAGATCATGGGACGCCAGCTGGCGCCCGAGGATCCGCTGTTTGCCGGTAGCAGCGGCGGCGGCGTAGATCTGAACCTCGAGGGTGGCTCGAGCCACGTTGATCTCGAGCTCCTGGCGCCGCCCGGAGGCGACGACGGCCTCGATCTTGACCTGGGCGAGGCGCTCGGGGCTTCGGACGGCGAAGCCGATACCGGTGAGAGCGAAGTCCTCGATTTCGACCTGGATGCCGCCGACCAGGGCGAGCCACCGACCGCCGAGATGCCGAGCCTGGACGACGGTACCGCCGAGATGCCGAACCTCGACGGAGGTACTGCCGGCTGGGCGGAACTGGATGGCGCTACCGCCGAGATTGCGACGGCCGAGATGCCCACCCTCGAGGTGCCGGCAGGCGATTCGCCGACGATCGAGGCGACTCGCATGCAGACGGCACCGGCCGATACCACCGCCGAAATGCCCATGGACGATCTCGGTATCGACCTGGGCGATCTCGACGCGCTGTCGGACGGCCCGCCCGAGGACGATGTCACGCGGATCGCACCGACCGGCGACTCCACCCGGATCATGCCCTCGGGCGATGACGAAACGATGGACTTCGACATTTCCGATATTTCTCCCGAGGTGGCGTCCGCGGGCGAATCGCCCGACGATGACGAAACCCAGCGCATCGATCTCGACCTCGGTGCGCCGATGGCTGACCAATCCAGCGACTTCACGGCCACCGAGCAGATATCGCTCGAAGAACTTCCGCAGATGTCTGACCTCGAGCCCGTGACCATGAGCGAGGTCGGTACCAAGCTGGACCTGGCGCGCGCCTACGTCGACATGGGCGATCCTGATGGCGCTCGCAGCATCCTCGAGGAGGTGCTCAAGGAAGGCAGCAGCTCGCAGAAACAGGAAGCGCAGCGCCTGCTTGATTCCCTGCCGGGAGCCTGAGCGATCGCCTCCGGCCCGGCCGGAGGCGATTGGTTGTTCTGCATGGAGACTGCGGGAGACTCGCGGCGGATCGCCATCGGCATCGAGTACGACGGCACCCGCTATGCTGGCTGGCAGCGCCAGGCCGAAGTTTCCACGGTGCAGGCTGCGCTCGAGGCAGCGATCGGCGCGGTGGCAAATCATCCAGTTGCTGTTACCTGCGCGGGCCGCACGGATGCAGGAGTTCACGCCGTAGGCCAGGTCTGCCATTTCGATACCATCTCGTGCCGCACGATGCGTGGCTGGACGCTGGGGACCAATGGCTTATTGCCGACCGATGTTGCAGTTACCTGGGCGGTCCTGGTTCCTGCTGACTTTCACGCGCGCTTTTCGGCGGTGGCGCGTACCTACCGTTACTTGATCCTGAACCGGGCGGTGCGACCGGCGCTGCTGAGGCGGCGTACCTGCTGGATTCATCAGCCGCTCGACGAAATGTCCATGAACGAGGCGGCCCAATGCCTGGTCGGCCAACACGATTTCTCCGCCTTCCGTGCCGCAGAATGCCAGTCACGCAGTGCGACCCGGTGGGTCCACAGGATCGAGGTGTGCCGGCGCGATGACTGCGTCCTGGTCGAGATAACGGCAAACGCATTTCTCCACCACATGGTGCGCAACATCGCTGGCACCCTCATTGCTGTGGGGCGCGGCGACCGCCCGGTTTCCTGGGTCGAAGGCGTACTGTCCGGCCGCGACCGGAGCCTGGCCGGCATCACGGCACCTGCCGGCGGCCTGTACTTGCTGCGGGTCGACTATCCGCGCGAATTCGGGCTGCCGGTTACGCCAGAGGGCGCATGGGCTATCATCGCCGGCGCCTGATCCCCGTTTTAGGGCCCTGCGATGACCTGGTTCGAGAAGATCATTCCCTCGCGGATCAAGACGGAGCGCCGTACGCGTTCCGTGCCGGAGGGGCTGTGGATGAAGTGCCCGACCTGCGACTCGGTGCTGTACCGACCCGAGGTCGAGCGCAACCTTCAGGTCTGCCCCAAGTGCTCGCACCATATGCGCATTGGCGCTCGCGACCGCCTGGTCCGTTTTCTGGATCCTGATTCCCAGGTGGAGTTGGCCACCGAGGTGTCGCCCGAGGACCCCTTGAAGTTCCGCGACAGCAAGCGCTACCGCGACCGCGTCGCGGCGGCACAGAAGGCCACTTCCGAGCGGGATGCGCTGGTCGTCATGGCCGGTCGGCTTGAGGGCATGGACGTCGTCGCAGCCGCGTTCGAATTCTCCTTTCTCGGTGGGTCAATGGGTTCGGTAGTGGGCGAGCGCTTCGTCCGTGCCGTGGATCACTGCATCAGGAATCGCGCACCGCTGATCTGTTTCTCGTCCAGCGGCGGCGCCCGCATGCAGGAAGGCCTGCTGTCGCTGCTGCAGATGGCCAAGACCAGCGCCGCCCTGGCAGGCCTGGCGCGTGAGCGACTGCCATTCATTTCGGTGCTTACCGATCCGACCACGGGCGGCGTATCAGCCAGCCTGGCCATGCTTGGCGACGTCAACATCGGGGAGCCGAAGGCGTTGATAGGCTTCGCCGGGCCGCGGGTGATCCAGCAGACGGTGCGCGAGACGCTGCCGGAGGGCTTCCAGCGTAGCGAGTTCCTGCTCGAGCATGGGGCGATCGACCTGATCCTGGACCGGCGCGATTTGCGCGACCGGATCGCCAGCCTGCTGCGCCTGTTGATCAAGGCGCCTGTGGCTGGCGAGTGACGGCCTCGGCGCAGTTCAACACGCTGCAACATTGGCTGGACTGGCAGCAGTCGCTGCACCCTGCGTCGATCGACCTCGGCCTGGAACGCGTTCGCGCCGTCCTTGCGCGCCTGCGCCTTGCCCGTCCTGCAGGCTGCGTGCTGACCGTAGGCGGTACCAACGGGAAGGGATCTGTAGTCGCCTATCTCGACGCGACCCTGCGTGCCGCGGGCTACGGCGTGGGCAGCTTCACCTCGCCCCACCTGATCCGCTACAACGAGCGCATACGGATCCATGGCCACAGCGCCAGCGACGAACAGATCATGGAAGCATTTGCGAGGGTCGACGCCGCTCGTGGCGACACCACCCTGACGTTCTTCGAGTGGAATGCGCTGGCGGCATTCCTGCTGCTCGAGGCAGCAGGCGTTGACGTTGCCCTGCTGGAGGTCGGTCTCGGCGGCAGACTCGACGCCGTCAACGCCGTGGATGCCGACGTCGCGGCGGTAGTGTCGATCGGACTGGATCACGTCGACTGGCTGGGCCCGACGATCGAGCAGATCGGCCGCGAAAAGGCTGGCATCTTCAGGCCGGGCCGGCCCGCGGTATTTGGGTCGCGCAACATGCCGTGGCCGGTGGCGCAGGCAGCCACGAGCATCGGCGCCCGGCTCAGGCGACTTGGCGTGGATTTCGACTTCGTCGAGCGCCCGGACGGCTGGGATTACATCGGGACGGGATCCCGGCGGCGCGAACTGCCGCTGCCTGCGCTTGCCGGCGCGGCGCAACTTGCCAACGCCGCGACGGCGCTCGCGGTGCTGGAGGCGGCGGAACCGGGGCTGCTCGTGCCCGACGACGCGGTCCGTACCGGGCTCGCGAACGTGTCGCTGGCAGGGCGGTTCCAGGTGGTGCCGGGGGCGCCGGAGTGGGTGCTCGACGTGGCTCACAACGAGGATGCGGCCCGGCAGCTCACGCAGAGCCTGTCCGTGCGTCCCTGCACCGGGCGGACAATTGCCGTGTGCGGAATGCTGGCCGACAAGGACGCGGCTGCCGTGGCCGGGTCCATGCGGCAAGTGGTCGACATCTGGGTCACAGTCGGCCTCGATGGGCCGCGCGCCCTCGATGCCGACGGGCTGGCCGGCAGAATCGAACCGGTGGTGGGGGCCCCCGTCCTGCGGGCCCCCGATGTCGCAGCTGGATGCGCCAGGGCCCGCGACCTGGCGCATCCCGACGACCGGATCGTCGTCTTTGGCTCGTTTCATACCGTCGGGCCCGCGCTCGAATGGCTCGGACTGACTGGCGATGCGGGCTAGAATGGCGACCCTGCGGATGCTTGGCGACGGGTGATGGAAACAGCGGTCAAGGAACGTCTGGTCGGCGCCGCGGTGCTGGTGCTGCTGGTCGTGCTGGTGGTTCCGGCGTTGTTATCGGGGCCGCCCGAACCTGCGCCGGCCGAGACAGCTGGAGAGGGCGCGACCCGCAGCGTCGAGATCGACATTGCGCAACCAAAGTCGCTCGAGGATGAAATTTACGAGCCGGTGGCCGAATCCGCCGCGGTGCCGCCGGTCGCCTCGGTCGTTCCGGAGGCGACACCCGCCGCGTCCGCACCGATAGCACAGCAAGATCCTCGAGCCGATCCGGGCCCGACCGAAAAAGCCGCCGGCCAAGCGCCGGCGCCTGCCGCTACCCCTGCTGGCTCAGCCTGGGCGGTCCAGGTAGCGGCCCTGTCAAATAGAGATGCGGCCCAGCGCATGGCGGCCGACCTCAAGCGCCGCGGGTATGCAGGATTCGTGCTCGAGTATCGCGCTGATGGGCGGGTCCTGTACCGCGTTCGCGTCGGTCCCGAGGCGCAAAAGGAACGGGCGGCAGCGCTGGCAACCCGTCTGGAGGCCGAGGGTTTCAAGGCGGCGGTCGTCGCGCATCCATGAATCCGCCGGCACGACCCGCAGCGGCTATCCAGAGCTTTGCCGCGCGGCAGGCTTCGCTTGGGGTAGAATCCGTGCGGTCGTGTCCTGGAGCCCACCCGGCATGAACGGAGCCGATTACCTCTTCATCGCGATCCTGCTGGTTTCGGTGGCGCTTGGCGTGATTCGCGGTTTCGTTCGTGAGGCGATCTCGCTGCTCGTCTGGCTCGGTGGCCTCTGGCTGGCCTGGCGCTACGCTTACCTGCTGTATCCCTACCTGGGCGGCGCCCTGGCCGAGCCGGGCCTCCGCGAATGGATCGCCCGGGTGCTGCTGCTGGTGATCATCCTGTTCGTCGGCTCGGCCGTCGGTGCGCTGATCACTTACCTGCTACATCGCGCTGCCGGCCTGGCAGCGACCGACCGGATGCTCGGTGTCCTGTTTGGCATCGTGCGCGCGTTGGTGGCAATTGGCATCTTCGTGATCGTCGCTCAGGGACTCGACCTCGACGGTGAGAACTGGTGGAAGTCGTCGCGGCTGATGCCCTATGCCGAGCATGCCGCGAGCTGGCTCGAGCGCTACGCCGAGCCCGCGGTCGAGCCGTTGCTCGACGAGGCATCCAGCTTGATCGGCAGGTAGTCCCATGTGCGGCATCGTCGGCATCGTCGGCCAGTCCCCGGTCAACCAGCGGATATACGACGCGCTCACGGTGCTCCAGCACCGCGGCCAGGACGCCGCCGGCATCATGACCGAGCGCGAAGGCGAACTCTGCGTCCGCAAGGACGTCGGTCTGGTCCGGGACGTATTTCAGCAACGCCACATGATGCAGCTGGCAGGGAACGTTGGCATCGGCCACGTGCGCTATCCGACGGCCGGTTGCGACCGGGCGGACGAGGCGCAGCCGTTTTACGTCAATTCGCCGTTCGGCATCGGTCTTGGGCACAACGGCAACCTGACCAACGTGGCCGCGCTCTCGGAGGACCTGGTCCACGGCGACCGGCGGCACCTCAACACCAGCTCCGACTCCGAGGTCCTGCTTAACGTCTTCGCCAGCGAGCTGCAGAAGTGCAGCGGCGCCAGGCTGTCGCCACAGGATATTTTCGGCGCCCTGGAGGCGCTGTTCCGCCGCTGCCAGGGTGGCTTCGCAGTGGTGTCGCTGATCGTCGGGCACGGAGTGGTCGGATTCCGCGACGTTCATGGCATCCGGCCGTTGGTTCTGGGGCGGCGCGACACGCCGCGTGGGCCCGAGTGGATGCTGGCCTCCGAAAGCGTGGCCCTCGACATGCTGGGCTTTCGCCTGGTGCGCGACGTCAACCCGGGCGAGGCAGTCTACGTGGACGACCAGGCACGGTTATTCACGCACCAGTGCGGCCCGGTCGAGCGGCACACGCCATGCATCTTCGAGTACGTCTATTTTGCCCGTCCGGACTCGATCATCGACAACATCTCGGTGCACAAGGCGCGCATGCGCATGGGCGAGCGACTGGCGGAGAAGGTGCGGCGGCTGCGGCCGGACCACGACATCGACGTAGTGATCCCGATTCCCGACACCAGCCGGACCAGCGCGATGCAGCTGGCCTCCGCACTGGGAGTCAAGTACCGCGAAGGATTCGTCAAGAACCGCTACATCGGCCGGACCTTCATCATGCCGGGCCAGGAGATGCGACAAAAATCCGTGCGCGGCAAGCTCAACGCCATCGACCTCGAATTTCGCGGCCGCAACGTGCTGCTGGTCGACGACTCAATCGTGCGTGGCACGACTTCTGCCCAGATCATCGAGATCGCGCGCGAAGCGGGGGCCAGCAAGGTCTATTTTGCCTCGGCCGCGCCACCGGTCCGCTATCCCAACGTGTACGGTATCGACATGCCGGTTGCATCCGAGCTCGTTGCCGCCGGTCGCTCGGAGGAGGAGGTCGCGCGCATCATTGGTGCCGACTGGCTCATCTACCAGGACCTGAATGATCTGGTGGCGGCGTGCAGGCATGACAACGCCCACATCCAGGAGTTCGACGCATCCTGTTTCTCGGGGGAGTACACCACGGGCGACGTGACTGCAGACTATCTTGGCCGGCTGGTACGGGAGCGCGCCGACGAGGTCAAGGCGCGGCGCCGTGCGGATCCGCAGGCCACCCGCGTGATCCGGGCCATCTGACCTCCGGGACGTCGTGGCTGCCCGCGATCCACGCCACGAGCTGCTGCTAGGGCTTGCACACGCGGGTCTTGCGGCGGTGGATGGGCGTCGCCGCATGCGTCTGGCACTGGCCGGCCGCAGCCTGCCCGGGGACGTCTGGGTGCTGGCGGTCGGCAAGGCCGCTGCAGCCATGACGCTGGGTGCGTTCGACGCGCTCGGCCCCCACGTTACCCGGGCGCTCATCATCTCGCGTGCCGGTCACTTCGAGGCGGAACTGGCAGCTGACGACCGCGTCACCTGCATTGAAGGTGGTCATCCGGTGCCCGACGAAGGCAGCCTGGCAGCTGGCACAGCGGCACTGGCGATGGCGCGCGAGGCGGCTCCGGGCCAGCCGGTGCTGTTACTCGTTTCGGGCGGCGCCTCGAGCCTGCTCGAGGTCCTGCCACAGGGCATCGCACTCGCGGACCTGCGCCGGGTCGGCGAATGGGCGCTCGCATCCGGATTGCCGATCGAGGGAATCAATGCGGTGCGCCGCAGGTTGTCCGTACTCAAGGACGGTGGGCTACCCGGATTCTTCGGCCATTGCTCCGTCCAAGGATTCTTTATTTCCGATGTACCTGGTGACGATGCTGCGCTCGTCGGCTCGGGGCTGCTGAAGCGCGCTGTTGGCGCAGCGCGCGATGGAGACTTGCCTGGCTGGGTCAAGGTGATCATGGCGCGCTCCACCACGACAGCGCCTGTCGATCGCCACATCCCGGTTACCTGCGTCGGGCGTCTGGACGAGGCGCTCGAAGCGATCCGTGAGGCCGCGCTTGCCGGGGGAATCCGGGCAGTCGTGAGTCCGGAGCGGCTCGAGGGCGACGCTGTCACCGTTGCGAGTCGGATCTGCGAGGGGCTGGGGCACGGCGCGGCGGAACTGGTCATCCATGGAGGCGAGACGACGGTACGATTGCCGGCCGCCACGGGCCGCGGCGGACGAAACCAGCACCTCGCGTTGGCCGCGGCCGGGCTGATTGCGGGCCGGGACGACCTGTTGGTCCTGGCCATCGGAACGGACGGAACGGACGGCAATTCGGACGACGCCGGCGCGCTGGTGGACGGCGGCACGCTTGAGCGTGGCCGCGAGGCGGGACTGGACCCGGACGAGTGCCTGGCGCGGGCCGACAGCGGCCGCTTTCTCGAGGCAAGTGGTGATCTGGTTCACACTGGGCCGACGGGTACCAACGTCGGCGACCTGTTGCTCACGCTGCAGCTTGACCCAAATCACAGTCTCCAA
>JAHEAZ010000029.1 GCA_024642505.1 Gammaproteobacteria bacterium | reverse complement strand
GTGGCTGATGCGAGCGAGGTCCACTCCCAGCAGCTTGGCCGCGGCATGCCAGCGCTGCTCGAACGGGACACCAAACACGATGCTTTCATCGCAAGGCGCGGTGAGCCACGAGTTCTGCAGCAGCTCTTCATCGAGCTGGCCAGCATCCCAGCCGGCATAGCCGAGCGCCATGGTTGTCTCAGCAGGCCCGTCGCCCCTGGCCATCGACTCCAGAATGTCGCGTGACGTGGTCACGTGGAGCGTATCGGATACTTCGAGGGTCGAGTCCCATGCCTTGCCGGTGGGGCGGTGCAGGACGAAGCCTCGGTCGGGTTGTACTGGCCCGCCGCGCAGTACCGTCTGCTCGGCCAGTAAGGGGTCATGGTTCGGCAGCGCGAGCTGGTCGAGCACCTCGCCAAGCCGCATTTCGAGCGGCCGGTTCAGGACGATTCCCAGGGCGCCACGATCGGTGTGTTCGCACACCAGCGTGACCGTCTGCGAGAAATTGGGGTCGGCTAGCGACGGCATCGCGATAAGTAGCTGATTCGTCAGATAGTGGTGCTCACCCATGCCCATAGTATCGGCGCGCCGGCTGCGGCGGTCAAAGACACGGCCAACTGGCGATCATCGTGTTCCGGCGGGTACCTGGACCGAGGAGCCGGCCAGTTCACCCCCGACGAACTGCCACTCGTAGGCGAAACGCAGCACTTCGTGCCGCAGGGCCAGCTCTCGCGAGAAGGGCTCGAATGGAGCCGCCAGCCTGAGTATCTCGATGGCTGCCCGGTCGAGTTCTGGATGCCCGCTCGACTTGCGCACCTTCGCCTCGGCCAGCCGGCCATCGGACGCAAGGGCGACTTCCACGACGGGACTGCCGCTCATGGCGCGGCGCCGGGCCTGGTTGGGGAAATTGAGGGTACCGACACGCTCGACCTTGCGCTTCCAGGCGTCGAGATACACGGCAACCTCCGATGCCTGGGTGCTTGCCGTAACCATGAGTTCGCGTCGCGAAGGACCCTTCAGCAGCAGCTCCGGGTCGTCCTCGCTCGAGGGCAGGTTGGTGTCGGCGCCTGCGACCAGCTGGCGAGGAACGTCTACGGCCTGTTCCGCCGGCTGGTCGGCATCGGCGGAGAATCTCTGGCGCCTGCCATCGCCGGACGAGGCCAGCGCGTCCGGTTCGCCGCCCGTCAGGCCGGACGCTGCATCGCGCGCGCTGAATCCGTCCATTTCTCCTGGCTGGTCGACCGGGGCGTTGGATGCGGTAGGCATCTGCGAGCGGATGCTGTCGCGCATGTTGCCGGCGCCCTGCTGGGTCCGCTGGGACAGGTAGCGCGCTTCGTCATTGTCCAGCGACTCCGGCAGCGCGTCGCTTACGAGCAGCACCTCAAGCGCGGGCGAGGTGCCGTCGTCTGCAAGGCGCGGGGCCGAGAACGAAATTCCGAGGATGAGAATCAGGTGGAACAGACCCGCCAGGAACAGCATGACCAGCAGGCGGTCGTCGACCGACGATCTTTCGGTGGCGATGTCTGCTTGGGCCATCGCCACAATTATACCCGTCAGTCGGCCGGGTCTTCCGCTGCCCGGCTCGGGCTAGTGGGGTTCATCCGGGCCGGCCCGATCAAGGCGCGCACCGTGCCCTGTTGCGACGGTCGTCGCGGACGAGGGTTGGTCAGGTCTTGCAGGCGCGGATCAACCGGTGGCGCGGCCGATGCGGTCCAGGATCCGGTCAATCAGCGTGCCCGCGATGTCGATCTTGAACTGTTTCTGCAGTTCGCGGATGCCGGTCGGGCTGGTGACGTTGATTTCGGTCACGAAGCCGCCAATGACGTCCAGGCCGACGAACATCATCCCGCGCTCGCGCATGACCGGGCCAATGCGTGAGCACAGCCAGCGGTCGCGCTCGTCGAGCGGCCGGCCGACGCCCTGGGCTCCGGCGGCGAGGTTGCCGCGGTTGTCGCCAGCGGGCGGAATACGGGCCAGGGCGTAGTCGATCGGCTCGCCATCAATCAGCAATACCCGCGCGTCACCCGTCTGCACGATATCCGGTATATAGCGCTGGACGATCGCGTAGCGCTGGCCATACTCGGTCAGCATCTCGAACACGACGTTGGCGTTCTTGTCGCCGGCGTCGAGCACAAAGATAGACCGTCCCCCCATGCCGTAGAGGGGCTTGCAGACCACCCGCCCATGCTCGGCCATGAATGCCGCCATGTCGCGCATGTCGCGGGTGATCAGCGTCGGCGCGCAACAGTCCGGGAACCAGGCGGTGTAGACCTTTTCGTTCATGTCCCTGAGACCCTGCGGACGGTTGACGACCAGCACGCCCTCGACCTCAGCCCGCTCCAGCAGGTAGGTGGTGTAGATATATTCGGTATCGAACGGCGGATCCTTGCGCATCAGGACGATGTCGACGTCCGCAAGCCGGGTCGTGGCTGCCTCGCCCAGCGAAAACCAGTCGCGAAGGTCGTCTCGCACGGTCAGCGGCCTGAGCCTCGCCATGGCGCGACCGTCGCGTACCCACAGGTCGCGCTGCTCGAAGTAGAGCAGGTCCACGCCGCGCGCCTGCGCGGCCAGCATCATCGCAAGGGTTGAGTCCTTGGCGGGGGTGATGGACCCGATCGGGTCCATGAGCACGGCGAGCCGCGGTCGCTGGGCCATTTTCTGCACTCCGGGAGGGACGTATTTGTCGGAATGTGACGTGCATCGACCCCGCTAGGGGGTGGCGACATAGTACACCTGTCAATGGCCTCGACCGTACGGTGACGGCTCCGTCTCTCATGGCGGCCGGGGTGCTGATATGTTAAAAAGTTGCTGCTCCGGCAACGGGCCCCAGGGGCGTGTTCAGGTGTGGCAAGCGAACGCCCGGCCGTAATGCCGGCGGGGCCGGAGGTGAACGATGGAAAGCGCAGCCGCAGTCAGCACTACAGCCCGCCTTCAGGGAATGAAAGTGCTGGTCATCGACGACAGCAAGACCATTCGGCGGACGGCGGAAACGTTGCTGGCCAGGGAAGGCTGCGAGGTCTTCACCGCGGTGGACGGTTTCGATGCCTTGTCCAAGATCGCGGACCACCAGCCTGACGTCGTGTTCGTCGACATCATGATGCCGCGGCTCGACGGGTACCAGACCTGTTCCCTGATCAAGCACAACAAGGTGTTCCGATCGATCCCGGTGATCATGCTTTCGAGCAAGGATGGGCTGTTCGACCGGGCCCGTGGCCGCATAGTCGGTTCGGAGCATTACCTGACCAAGCCGTTCACCCGCGACGAGCTGCTCTCGGCCATCGAGCAGCATGTCAGTCGCTGACGGCCGGCTACCGGAGAAGGCCATGGCGCTGATCCTGATCGTAGACGACTCGCCGACCGAGGTGTTCCAGATGACCCGGGCGCTCGAACAGGCCGGTTTCCGCATTGAAGCCGCCGCCGATGGCGCCGAGGCGCTGCGCAAGGCCCGGGAGATGCACCCGGACCTCATATTCATGGATATCGTCATGCCGGGTATGGACGGTTTCCGGGCCACTCGCGCGCTTACCAATGATCCGTCGACCCGGTCGATTCCCGTCATCATGGTCTCCAGCAAGAGCCAGGAAAGCGACCGTGTCTGGGGCATGCGGCAGGGTGCTGTCGACTTCCTCGTCAAGCCGGTGACGCCGGCGCAGTTGCTGGAGAAGGCGCAGGCTGCGTTGTTGGCGGGTTGAGGAATGCAGCCCGCAACGAGCCTGAAGTCGCTCAGGGACCGGCCGTTCGAGCTGCTGCTGGAGCTCGAAAGCCGTGCCAAGGCGGCGGCCTCCGGCGCGCGCGAGTCCGCGGCGGGACAGGCCTGGATCGGGGTAGCCTTTCGCATGGGTGGCGAAACGTTCCTGGTCGCGCGTGACGAAGCACGGGAGATCATGGGAGTGCCGACGCCGCTCACGCGCGTGCCGGGATCACGGGAGTGGATCAAGGGGCTCGCCAACGTGCGTGGCCAGCTGCTGCCGGTTATTGACCTCAGGCAGTACCTGGGCAGCGGTGAGACCCAGTCGGGTCGCAACACGCGGGTAGTCGTGGTCAACCACCGCGAGATCCCAGCCGGTCTCATGGTGGACGAAGTGCTTGGGTTCAGGCGTTTCAACGAGCAGGATTTTCACGCGGAGCCGCCGCCGACGATCATCCGCTGCGAGCGATACCTGGTGGGATCGTTCCGGCGCGGGACCGAGGCATGGCCGGTCTTCAGTTTGAGGAAGCTGGTCGAGAGCCCGGCATTCCTGCAGGGTTCGACATGACGCAAGGGTGGCAGTGGGGGATGCAATCAGATGCCTAGGAATCCCGACAGGCAGCGGGCGGCGCGATCGCTGCCGTTGCTACTGGGCATCGGTCTCGGGTTGCTTGCCCTGGCCGCGGCGCTTCTGGTGCTGTCCGGGCGAATGCAGGATCAGGACCGGGCCTATGAGCGCCACGTCGCCGAGCTGACGCGCCTGAGCGCGGGGATACCGGCGCTGGCGTCAGGTGCCGCCAGCGGCGACGAGGCGGCCATGGCGCGCCTGGCCGAGTCCCGCGAAAAGCAGGCGACCATCCTGGATGAGATCGATGCCGGAAACGCCTCGTTCGAGGCGCTTTCGAGCCCGAGCGCACAACGACTGGGCAAAGACCCCACCTGGCGGGCGCTGCTCGATGGGACCGACGCGGTCCTGGCCGGGCGGGCCACGGCCGCCGAGCTGAAGACCTGGTCGGCGGAGGCTCGCGGGGCGCTCGGACGCGTACTGGCTGCGACAGGCAATGCAGTGGCGGCGCCTGGGGGCGCCGCGGCCCTGCGTGACCTGCCCAGGTTCGAGACGCTGGCTCAACGTGCCAGCGACGACCTTCAAGCCCTGGCTGGCGGCTCCACGGCAGCGGTCGAGCCGGCCCGGCGGATTGCCGAGAACACGTCGGCCATGGGCCAGTTCCTGGCCGGACTGGCGGGTGAATCCACAGCGGCCGGCGTCGTTCGTCTCTCAGGCGAGGCTGCAAGGCGTCTTGGTGACGCGCGCACGGCTTTCGGGGAATTTGAGCAGCAGGTTCGTGGAACCCTTGTGCGGGCCGAGCGCATGGCGGCCTCGCAACGCTCGGCAGCGGACCTGACCGCCGCGGCCGAATCCGCCTACGACAAGCTGGCCGCGCGCGCCACCGGGGACAGCGGCTCGCAACTCCTCGCCGGTCCGTATCCGGCGCTGGGCGCAGTCGCCATGGCCATTGCGGTCCTGGCAGCGGCGCTGTACGCCTGGATGTCGGCCGCGGGACTACGCCGTGCCACGGAGGTGCAGGCGCGCCAGAGCCAGCGCAACCAGGAAGCGATCCTCAGGCTGCTCGACGAGATGTCGAGCCTTGCCGACGGCGACCTGACAGTGCAGGCGACCGTCACCGACGACATCACCGGGGCAATCGCGGACGCCATCAACTACGCGATCGAGGCGCTGCGCGACCTCGTCCTGACCATCAATGACACCGCCGTGCAACTCGATTCCGCCGCACGCCAGACCCAGGCCGCGGCCGGTCATCTGGCCAAGGCCAGTGTCGCGCAATCGCGGCAGGTTGCAGCGGCGACCGATGCGGTCGGCGCGATGGCGACATCGATCGAGGAAGTGTCCAGCAATTCTGAACGCTGTTCGGACGTTGCCAGGCACGCGGTGGAAGTGTCCCACAAGGGCGCAGATGCGGTCCGCCGCACCATCGACGGAATGAACGCGATTCGCGAAAATATCCAGGACACCTCGAAGCGCATCAAGCGACTCGGCGAGAGTTCCCAGGAGATCGGCAACACTGTCGAACTGATCAACGACATCGCCGAGCAGACCAACATCCTGGCCCTGAATGCCTCCATCCAGGCGTCGATGGCGGGCGAGGCCGGGCGCGGATTCGCGGTCGTGGCGGACGAGGTGCAACGCCTGGCCGAGCGCGCCGGGCACGCCACACGCCAGATCGAGGTGCTGGTCAGGACCATCCAGAGCGACACGAACGAGGCGGTGGTCTCAATGGAGCGAACGACCACGGATGTCGTGGGCGGCGCATTGCTGGCGGAGAACGCCGGCGCTGCCCTCGGCGAGATCGAGGACGTGTCCAACCAGATCGCGCAACTGGTCCAGAATATTTCTGGCAGTGCGCGCCAGCAGGCAGCCACCTCGGCACACATCTCACGGACCATGCAGGTCTTGCGCGAAATCAGCCAGCAGACAGCGGACAACACCAGCGCAACTTCCGGCGCAATCGGCAGGCTGGCGGACCTGTCAGCGCTGCTGCGCAAGTCGGTCACGGGCTTCCGTCTGCCACAGGAAATTCCCAGGCAGCCCGCGTTACGCAAGACCGCCTTGGCCAGCACCGTGACGGCGCCGCAACCGGAGCCACCCGCGCGCCGGGCCGGGGCAGGAGGCTGACCGGGCGTGGCGGAGCTCAATGAAGTCAATGCCCAGGCGCTGCACATTGTGGCGCAGGAGCTCGCGTCTACCCTGAACGATGCGCGTGCGTCGCTCGAGGCATCGCTTGAACGCCCCGGCGACGCGGCGCCGCTGTCGAACATCAGCGATCTGCTGAAGCAGGCACGGGGCGTGTTGCGGGTGGTCGAGGTGCATGGTGGCGCGTTGCTGGCCGAAGAGATGGAGCACACTGCCCGCTTCCTGGCGCGTGGCGCCGACGCCCGCCAGCAGGCGGACGGCCTCGATGCTTTGATGCGCGCCATCGTACAACTCCCGACCTACCTCGAGAGGGTCCTGGGCGGTGGTCGTGACCTGGCACTGGTGCTGCTGCCGCTGCTGAACGACCTGCGCGCGGTTCGCGGTGCGTCACTCCTGTCCGAAGGCACCCTGCTGTCGCTGAACCTGATCTCGGAACAGCAGCCGAGGCCGCAGCCGCAGGACGACACCGCGGGGCTGACTTTGCCGCAGCGGGCACGGCGGCTGCGCCCGCGTTTCCAGTTCGCGCTACTGGGCTTGATACGCGGCGATCGGGTCGGGCTGCGCGTCGACACTTTGATTGAGGTCGCCGAGCAGATCGAGGCAGCGGCGACGACGGCACCGGTATTCCAGCTCTGGTGGGTGGTCGGAGCCCTCCTCGAGGCGCTGAAATCGGGGGGCCTCGAGGACAGTGCGTCCATCAAGCGACTCCTTGGCCAGGCCGACCGCGAACTCAGGCGCCTTTACGAGCTCGGCGAGGACAGGTACGCCGAGGCGCCGCCGCTTGACCTGTTGAACAATCTGCTGTTTTACGTGGCGCGCGCCACGACCGATGGGCCGCGGATCGCGGCGGTGCGTTCTTCGTTCCGGCTGAATGAACTTCTGCCAGTCGACGAAGCGGTGGGGCAGGAACAGGAGTCCCTGTCGGGTCCGTCGGTAAAGCTGATGCATACCGTAGCGGCCGCGATCAAGGAAGACCTCGGGCGCGTCAAGGACGCGCTCGACCTGTTCACGCGCAAGGGCGGCCAGCCGGAAGAGCTCGAGCCGCAGGTTGAGCTGCTGAAGAAGATCAGTGACACGCTCGCCGTGCTTGGGCTCGGTACGCTGCGCGAAACGGTGCAGGGGGAACTGGGCAGGCTGGCAGCATTGGTGGCGCGCAACGTTGCGGCGGAGCGCGACACGCTGATTGGCATTGCCGCGGCGCTGATCAGCGTCGAGGACAGCCTGGATGATTCTCTGGTCAAGCTCATCATGCCGCCCGGGGCACCGCTGGCCGGGGTCATCCAGGATCCGGAATTTCGCCAGGTCGCCGAGGCGGTGCTGCGGGAATGCGGCGTCAATCTGGCGCGCATCAAGGAACTGGTCGCGCAGGCGCTCGAGCCCGGCACCGACCTGTCCGGGATCGACTCTGTTCCCGCGCTGGCCCGCGGCATCTCTGCCGGCCTGTTGATGCTGGGTAAGACGCGCGCGACGGAAATCATGAGTCGCATTGGCCATCACATCGTCCAGTCCCTGCAGCCGGGCGGCGAACGGTTGCCACCACGGGTCATCGACCGGCTGGCCGACTCCGTCGTCAGTCTCGAGTACTACATGGAAACGCTGCAGGCGGGCCGCGGCGATCCCTGGTACATGCTGGACAATGCCGAGCGCTGCCTGGCCGCCGTGGAAGCGCGCAGCGAGACGGTTCCGCCAGTGGCGGAGCAGGAAACTGCGCCGGCAGAAACCGAAGCTGAGGTAGAGCCTGAGGCTACGCTGATCATCGAGCGACCCGCGGAATTGGCTGCTGCGGCCGAGCTGCCTGAAGCATGGCAGCAGCCCGTGCCTGCAAGCGCAGAGCCGGTCGAGCCAGCCTCGCCTGCGTTGGTGCCGGCGGCGATCTCCTCGGCCGATCCTGAAATGCTCGAGGTGTTCATCGAGGAGGCGCGGGAGGAAATTGGCGCGGTGCGCGGCCTGTTCCCGCTGTGGGACGAGAATCCTGCGGATCGCGAGTCCCTGGTCAGGGTCCGCCGCGCCTTCCATACCCTGAAGGGCAGTGGTCGAATGGTCGGGGCAACCAAGCTGGGCGAGCTCGCCTGGTCGGTGGAGGACCTGCTCAATCGCATCATTGATGGGACACGCACGAGGACGCCGGCAGTGCTCGCGGCGCTGCGCGAGTCGGTGGCGGTGCTGCCAGGCATGGTCGACGCACTTGAGCGAGGCGACAGCGATGGCGCTACAGCCACCGCGCTGGTGTCGCACCTGCAAGCGGTCGCTGCAGGAGCAGAGGAATCCCTGCCGGCCGAGCCGGAGCCGGAAAAATACGAGCCGACCCTGATGATCGCCACGCTCGACGAGGCGACGATGGCGAAGATGCTCGAGCGCGTGCCGCCGATTGATGCCGCCGTGCCGCCGACCGCCGAGACCCCGGCCGAATATCCTGGCGAAATCGCCGCCGGACCCGCCGAGGAGGCGGCAGTCGAGACTGTCCCGGAGGAAGCCGAGCCGTCGCCCGAAGCCGGGGTCGTCATAGAGCCGGAGGAGAGCGTCGTACCGCAGGAGGAGTTTGGGCCGGAGCCCGCAGTCGAGTCCGAGCCGTACGCCGCCATGGACCCGTCGCTGCAGGACATCTTCCGCAAGGAAGTGCAGCTTCATCTGGATGTCCTTCGCGACTACCTGCGCAAGGTCTGGGTGAGCCCGGGCCCGCACTACGTGACCGACGATTTGTACCGGGCCTGCCACACGTTGCGGGGCGCGTCGCGCACGGCGGAATCGCCCGAATGTATCCGGCTGGCCGATCCGCTGCATCGCTGGCTGCGGCGCCTGTTCGATTCGGACCGGCCGTTCGACGATGACGGGCTTGCCACGCTGGCTGACTCAGTCGCGGTGTTCGAGGACATTGTCGACGGTGTCGGTGACGGTTCGGATTTCTTCCCCGCCCTGCAGGGCCTGATCGCCCGGCTGGCTGCACTCGACCTGGCGCTGGAGCAGGCCATAGCGACCGAACCCGTCGAGCGCCCGGGACCTGGCGAGGAAGCGGCGCCGGTGGAGGCTCCCGCAGAGGAGACCGAAGAGTCGGCTGAACCGACCACGACTCAGGCACCGTTCAGCATTGAGCACCTGATACCCGGGATTGTCGTTGACGCGGGGACGCCCCGTAGCCGCCCCGGGACGAGTTTTGAGCGGTTGCTGCCCCACGCACCGGAAGAGCAGAGCGTGGAAAGCGAGGTTCCGTACCTGACCGACGACGACGCCGAACCCGCAACGCCCGAGCAGGTCGAGCCAGTCGCCACCGAGCCTGCAGCGGCTGAGCAGGTCGAGCCGGCCGCCACCGAACCTGCGGCGGCTGAGCAGGTTGAGCCAGCCGCCACCGAGCCTGCAGCAGCAGAGCAGGTCGAGCCAGTCGCCACCGAACCTGCGGCAGCTGAGCAGGTCGAGCCAGCCGCGGCTGGAGCGGACAGCGCCCTGCGCTTGCCGTCGGTCATTGAGGAAGTGGCCCGCGGCGAGGGTGAGCGCCTCGACGTCGAGGGCGGAGTGTCGGGTGAGCCTGGGGAAACGGCCGAACCTTCGCTCGAGGCCGAAGAAGCCGAACCTGCGGTTGCTGCAGAAATGCCGGCGGCGCCAGGGGTCGAGGAAGAGCCTGCGCAACGGCCGGCTCTCGAGCCGGTGCATGAGGTCGGTGATTACGACGCCGACATTGCGGCCATTTTCAGTGAGGAGGCGACCGAGCTGCTGGAAGCGGCCGATAGCGCACTGGGTGCATTGCGTGCGGAACGCGGCAGCCGGGAACGGGTGGTGGAGCTGCAGCGGGCCCTGCACACGCTCAAGGGCGGCGCCCGGATGGCGGGCATTCCAGCCATGGGCGATCTCAGCCACGAGCTCGAGTCATTGCTAATTCAGGTCGGGGGCGCCGCCGTGTCACTCGACGAGCGAACCTTCGAGGTCTTGCAGGCGAGCCTCGACGAACTCAATCGCATGCGGGATTTCGTGAATGCTGGCCGCGGCGTACGGGCCGCGCGCGACCTGATCACGCGCATTCAGCTGGTGGGGCGTGGAGCGACGCCGGTGCCGGTCATCGAGCCGCTGGAGATAGCCGCGCCAGAGTCCACGCAGCTGGGCCAGGCGCCTTTGATAGAGGAGGACGAGACGCTTGCCGCCGCCGAGGCCGGTCCGGGAGCGACGTCCGAGGAACCGCTGGAGATTGCCGCGGCGGATTCAGAAGGCGAACTCCCGCTGCTGTCCGAAGAACTGGAAGCGACCGTAGAGCCGGCGCCACGGCAGCTGGCCGAGCCACCGCCCGTCCTTCCCGGACGCGAAGGCGTGGGCGAGCGCGCCGAGATGGCGCGGGTGGACGCCGACCTGCTCGACACGATGCTGAACAACGCGGGTGAAGTCAGTATCTTCCGTTCGCGCCTGGAGCAGCAGTTGTCGTCGGTCGACTTCAACCTGGCCGAGCTGGCGCGCGTCGTGCAGCGCTTGAAGGAACAGCTGCGCAAGCTCGAGATTGAGACTGAGGCACAGATCCTTCATCGTCACGTCGAGCACACGCCCTCGCGCACCGACTTCGATCCGCTCGAACTCGATCGCTATTCCGCCATCCAGCAGTACTCGAGGGCGCTGGGCGAAACGGCTTCGGACGTCGCCAGCATCCAGGGCCTGCTCGGCAGCCTGACGCGCGAGGCCCAGAATCTCCTGACCCAGCAGGGCCGGATTGTTTCGGACCTGCAGAACAGCCTCATGCGCACTCGCATGGTGCCTTTCCAGCGCCATGTCCAGCGCCTCACCCGCATCGTTCGCCAGGCGGCCGCGGAACTGGGCAAGCGGGCCGACCTGACGGTAACCGGCGCGGCCGGTGAAATCGACCGTCAGGTGCTCGAGCGCATGTTGCCCCCGTTCGAGCACCTGGTGCGCAATGCCGTCGTGCACGGTATCGAGTCGCCGGAGGAACGGATTCGCTGTGGAAAGCCAGAGACCGGCCGGATCGAGCTGACGCTCAAGCGCGAGGGGTCGGAAGTGGTCATCGTGGTCGCCGACGACGGCGCCGGCATCAACCTTCGCGCCGTGCGCGAGAAGGCGGTCGCGCTGGGAATCGCCTCACCGAAGCAGGAGCTGTCGGACGAGCAGGCAACGCAGCTCATCCTCGAGCCAGGATTCACCACCGCCGGCCGCGTCACCCAGTCGGCCGGGCGCGGCGTCGGTATGGACGTCGTCGCCACCGAGATCAAGAAGCTCGGCGGCGCCCTGTTCATTGAGTGTGAAGAGGGACGCGGCACGCAGTTCACGGTCCGCCTGCCATTCACCTTGGCGATCAGCCAGGCACTGGTGGTTCGTGCCGGCGAGGAATTCTTCGCCTTGCCGCTGCCGACGGTCGAGGGCATCGTGCGCGTGCCCGCGGTCGAGGTCCAGCGGCAACTTGCTGCAGACGCCGCAGGCTTCGAGTATGGCGGTCAGCAGTACCGGTTCCAGCACCTGTCCACCTTCGTGGGTGGCGAGCCCGCGCCGCCGGCTGAGCATGACCCCGCCGTTCCGGTCATCCTGGTACGTGCGGGCGAGCATTCCACTGGCATAGTCACCGATGAACTCATCGGAAGCCGCGAGATCGTCGTCAAGTCGGTTGGACCACAGATTGCCGGTATTCGCGGCATCTCGGGGGCCACCATCCTTGGCGACGGTCGAATCTGCATCATCCTGGATGTAGGCGCGCTGGTCCGCTCGGAGTGGCGGGTGCGACCGCCGCCCGAAAGGCCGTCGCGCGAGCGCGAAGACAACCGGGTATTTGCACTGGTGGTCGACGATTCGATCACGGTGCGGCGAGTCACGCAGAGGTTGCTGGAACGCAATGGCATGCGCGTGATGACCGCCAAGGATGGACTCGATGCCATCGGCGTGCTGCAGGACCATCTCCCCGACGTCATCCTGCTCGACATCGAGATGCCGAGAATGGATGGCTACGAGGTCGCCTCGCACGTCCGCAATGACCCCCGGCTCAAGGATGTACCGATCGTCATGATCACTTCGCGCGTGGGTGAAAAACACCGCGCCCGCGCGATCGAGCTCGGGGTCAACGACTACTTGGGCAAGCCCTACCAGGAGACCCAGCTCCTGCAGGCGCTCGAGCCCTTGCTGCAGCGCCGGCGGGCATCGTGACCGCGGAAGACCTTTACGGACTGCTGGTGCCGCTCCTCGACGAGCGACTGCTGGTGCCGCGAGCCTGCGTGGCCGAGGTGACGGGCATGCAGGCGCTGCAGGAAATGCCGGGGGCGCCGCCATGGTACCTGGGCATCACGCCGTGGAATGGCCGTAGCATTCCGGTCGTTTCCTTCGAGGGGGTATGCGGCCAGCGGATCCCGGCGCTGAGCGGCCGCACGCGCATCGTGGTGTTCTCGTGCCTGGGCCAGAAGTTGCCGGCCGGCAATTTCGGGATCGTGACCCAGGGTTTTCCACAGCTCGTGCGAGTCAGCTCCACGGTGATTGTGCCCGACAACTCGCGGATTTTCGGCGAGCGCGTGCCGGTGCTGTGTCAGGTGCGCATGATCAACGAGCTGCCGCTGGTTCCGGACATCGAGCGGCTCGAGGAAATGATCGCGGACGAGACGACCGTGACCGCCTGAGCAGGCGCGGCGCTCAGGCCAGCATCAGTCGCGGGCTGAGTCGTTCCCAGGCCTCGGCCGGCAGTCTCCTCAACGTCCGAGGGGCGGCCGTCAGGATTTTCTGCTCCTTCAGCCACGGTAGCGGCAGGAAACGCTCGAGCCTGCCGAGCAACATCGCGTCCAGCATCGTTACCGGACCACCTGCCAGCCTCGACTGGATTTCGGTGAGTGAGTAACCCGGACGGGCGGCATTGGATGCCAGTAGGTCCTCGAGTTCGGTGCATTCACGCGCCCGCTCCACCCGCGCAACACAGGTCAGCGAGGACGAGGCCGGACGCCTGGACGCGCGACCGTGCAGGATCAACAGCAGATCTCCGGCCTCGGGCCGCGCCGGGCCCAGCGGGAGCAACACCTGCTTGCGCAACGAGCTGCCCAGCGTCTGCGGCCGCGCCTCGCTGCCGACGGCAAACAGCTGGGTCTGCGATGCGCCCGACAACTCGGGCAATAGATGGTCGTGAGCCGTGGCATCGAGCGGCAGCACCCAGGCGGACGATTCCCCCGCAGGGCGCGGTACCAGCGGTTCAGCCGCATGACGAAGCCGCTCGCGGCCATGCGGGTCGCAGCCGTCCCGCGTAAAACCGAGTTCCTCCAGCAACCTCAGCGCCATCTCGTCGTGCGGCGGTAGCAGCGCATCCAGGCGAAGGCCGCGCCGCCTGGCGATAGCAAGTGCCGCGGCCACGATCGGCTCGAAGACGCGTGCTCCGCGCGCCGACTCGTGCGCTGCCAGCGCTACCAGCTCGATACAGTCGCCGGTCTCGATCACGCCGATTGCGAGGGGTTCCTCGCCTTCGAAACAAGCCATGACACGGCCGCGGCCGGCTGACAGCCGTGCGCGCAGATAGGGATCGAAGGGTTCGCATTCGTGGAGGACCAGGTCGGACAGTTGACCGTTCTCCACAACCCTGCGCGGGTCGACTTCGCGCAGGATGACCGGTTCGGCGCCGCCGCCGAGCCGGCCAAGCCAATTCAGTGCGTCCGCCGGCGTAAGCACCCTTGCGGCGAAGCCGGATTGGGCCGCGAGGCCGTGAATCCGGCCGTCGAGTGCGATCAGGATGTCGGCGACCCGGGCGTGCAGCGCGCCAAGCAGTTTCAGGTTGGCGACGTCGGTCTCGCTGCGGGACCGCACGAAAAGGGTGTCGGCGTCACTATCGCTTGGCGGGCGCAATGGATCGAGCTTGACGATGGGCTCGAAGCGCGACAGGTCGACGCGCCGGCGCAGGACGTCCGGGTCGAGCGCGGCTTCAATCCACGCCTGGCGCTCGACGCAGAGCGTGATTCCGAGGGCTGCGCTGCGCTGGGCAATCTCGAACAGCGTAGCGGCGTGGATCTCCGAGCCAGGTCCCACGCAAAGATAGGGGTCGAGGAGCATTCGTGTGCGGCAGTCGATCGGCGCCGGCCGCAGGCGAGCCGAATTGAAAGATTCGAACACGATGTATTGGAGTACCTTGCAGAATGGCTCTGGTCGCCCGCATATGTTAATCAATGACGGGGACTACACGCTACCGGCGCGGAGGCCAGGAAACTGCCGGAGGCAGAAGCCACCTGTCACCGCATCACAACGGAGTGGACCATGGAAGAACGTCGCCATCCGAATGTTGTAAACCTGCGCGAGGTCGAAGCGCGCGAATACGCGCATGGCGAGAAGTTCGCCTGCCGGACGCGCTGGGTCACCGAGGCTACCGGCGCCACTGGCCTCGGCTGTTCCTGGTACGAGGTGCCGCCAGGGCGTACGGCCTTCCCGCAGCACTTTCACTGCGCCAACCACGAAGCGCTGTTCATACTCGGTGGGCGTGGCACGCTAAGGATAGGGGAGGAGCGGGTAGCCGTTGCGGCGGGAGACTACGCGACGCTGCCGCCGGGGCCGCAGGGTGCACATCAGTTGCAGAACACGGGCGAGGGTCCGTTGACCTACCTGTGCATCTCGACGATGGTCTCTACCGACGTGGTCGGCTATCCGGATTCGCGCAAGACCGCCGCCTTGGCCTTTGCCTTGGGCACCGCCGGCGAGACGCCCTGGGTGCGCGCGATGTTCCGCAACGAGTCGGTAACGGATTATTACGACCGTGAAGACGGCGGTAGCTGACAGGGCACTTCACCCGAGATCACCGTGAGCCGCCTGCAGCACCGCCAGGGCGACCAAGGCGGCGGTCTCCGTCCGCAGTACTCGTCGACCCAGCGAGCAGGCCTGGTAACCGGCTGCCGCGGCCGCGGCCCGCTCCCCATCGGTGAGCCCGCCTTCGGGACCGACAAGGAGTACCGCTTCCCGCCAATCGCCTCCCAGCTCCCTAAGAGAGGTCGCGGCACCCGGTGCCAGGGTCAGTCGCCGGGCCGGCAGCGTCTCCCTGACCAGCCATTGATCGATCCGGACAGGAGCTTCGACGACCGGCAGGCACGACCTGCCGCTCTGCTCACAGGCGGCCACGGTCACCGCCTGCCAATGAGCCAGCTTGCGGCGGCCCTGGCGCTCGTCCAGCTTGACGACGCACCTTTCGGTGAGTACGGGAACAATCCGGGCGACGCCAAGTTCGGTGGCTTTCTGCATCACCAGGTCCATCCGCTCGCCGCGAGCGACACCTTGCGCCAGGGTCAGCGCCAGCGGCGATTCCCCGAGGCCGGCCACCCGGCCGGTAACCTCGACATCGACCGCGTCGCCGCGAATGGTGCTGACCGTCCCGGGGTGCTCCCAGCCGTCGCCGTTGAACAGGGTGATCGGGTCGCCACCGCGCAGGCGCAGCACCCGTGCGACGTGTGTCGCCGCGCTACCCTCGAGCCGGACCGTGCTTCCAGCGCGCAAGTCGCCGGGCGTATAGACGCGTATCAGGCGCACGCGACGTCGATGCCCCGTGTGGTGACGTCGGCGAGCAGTCCGAGTTGCTCGTGGTCCAGGATGTAGGGTGGCATCCAGTAGACGACGTGGCCCAGCGGCCGAAGCAGCACCCCGCGGGAAAGAGCGTACTCGTAAAGCTTCAGGCCGCGACGCTCCCGCCAGTCGAATGGCGCCCTGGTTCGCCGGTCACTGACCAGTTCGATTGCGAGGATCATGCCGGTCTGGCGGATCTCTGAAACGTTGGGATGTTCGGCCAGGCCAGCTGCTGCCGTTGTCATTCTGGCAGCCAGTACCTTATTGCTGGCGATCACTTCGTCGGCTTCGAAGATATCGAGTGTCGCCAATGCCGCGGCGCAGGCCAGCGGGTTGCCGGTATAGCTGTGGGAATGGAGGAAGGCACTGAGCTTGGTGTAGTCATCGTAGAAGGCGCCGAACACGTCCTCGGTCGTGACGACGACCGACAGCGGCAGGTAGCCGCCGGTCAGGCCCTTTGAAAGGCAGATGAAGTCGGGCCGCATGCCCGCCTGCTCACAGGCAAACATGGTACCGGTGCGTCCAAACCCGACGGCGATCTCGTCGGCGATCAGGTGTACGCCGTGGCGATCACAGGCCTCGCGCAGCAGTGACAGGTAAACAGGGTGGTACATGCGCATGCCGCCTGCGCACTGCACCAGCGGCTCCACGATCACGGCCGCGGTCTCCTGCGCGTGCTCCGCCAGTGTCCGCTCCATGTGCTCGAACATGCGCTGCGAATGAGCCTCCCAGGATTCGCCGGTCTCGCGCAGGTAGCAGTCGGGAGAGGGTACCTTGATGACGTCCATCAGCAGCGGCTGGTAGACCTGCTTGTACAGTTCGACGTCGCCGACTGCCAGCGCGCCAAGCGTCTCGCCGTGGTAGCTGTTTCCCAGCGTGATGAAGCGCTTCTTGCCGGGCGAGCCGCGATTGAGCCAGTAATGAAAACTCATCTTGACGGCCACTTCGACGGCCGCGGAGCCACTGTCCGCATAAAAACAACGGCTCAAGCCGTCGGGGAGCAGGCCAGTAAGCCGCTCGGAGAGGCGCAGTACGGGTTCGTGGGTGAAGCCCGCCAGAATCACGTGCTCGAGCCGGTCGAGCTGGGCCCGGACCGCCGAATTGATCCGCGGGTTCGCATGGCCGAACAGATTGACCCACCAGGAGCTGATCGCGTCCAGGTAGCGTCGGCCGTCGAAGTCGTATAGCCATGCGCCTTCACCACGTTGGATCGGGACCAGCGGCAGGCGTTCGTGGTCCTTCATCTGCGTGCACGGGTGCCAGACCACGCCAAGGTCACGGCGGGCAATTTCCTGGTTACGCGATCGGTCCTGCATGGTCGGGTTCGCCCCCTGCTTTCCCGGATTCTAGGCAACCCTGCGCGACTCTGCGCGGCTAGTGCTGTCTCCGGTAGCCGGACGGGCTAAGCTTGCGGGCATGCGTACGGCGCCTGGCGGTTCGAGGGACTTCATGCGGGTAGACCGCGGCAGCGGCCTGTTGCTGGGTGCGGCATTCGTCCCGTCGCCCAACTGCGATGATCGTCCCGAGGGCTGCAGTCCGGAACTGGTGGTGATTCACGGCATCAGTCTCCCGCCGGGCGAGTTTGGCGGGCCGTGGATCGAGAAGCTCTTCACCAACGTGCTGCCCGCGGCAGCGCATCCTTATTTCGCGACCATCCAGGACCTGCGCGTATCCGCCCATGCGCTGGTGCGGCGCGACGGCAGCATTGTTCAGTTCGTTCCCTTCGGCCAGCGCGCCTGGCATGCCGGGGAGTCCGCCTGGCGTGGTCGGGAACGCTGCAATGACTTCTCCATCGGCATCGAGCTGGAGGGAACCGACGCCACCAGCTATGACGAGGCACAGTACTCCTCGCTCGCCAATTTGCTGATCGCGCTGATCGACGCCTATCCCGGTCTGCATGCCGAATCATTGGCGGGGCATTCTGATGTGGCGCCGGGACGCAAGACCGACCCGGGCCTGTCCTTCGACTGGCCGCGCTTGCGCGCGCTGGTGCGCAGGGGGCTGCAGGTACCGCGCAGCGAGATGTCAGCATGACACTGCTGGCGCTGCTGTTGGCGCTACTGCTGGAACGGCTTGCCACGAGGCTGCTGCATCTACGCCAAGCGGGCTGGATCGAGGATTACGCCGTCTGGGCGGCTGGAAAGTTCGCGGCTACCGGAGGGCCGGCCGGGATGGCCTTATGCGTGGCGTTGGCACTGATACCAGTCGTCCCGGTAGCGGCCGTCGCCCTGGCCCTGGCCCGGGCCGCCCCCGGTATCGTGTGGCTTGGGTTTGCATCGCTGGTGCTCATCTTCTCGCTTGGACCCCGGGACCTTGCCGAAGAGGTCAGCGAATACCTCGACCGCGAAACAGGCGGCGATGCGGTGGGTGCTGCGCTGGCTGCCAGCGCGATAATCGAGCACGACGCGGCGCAGCGCCGGGAGCTGCGCGCCGCGGCAGTTGAGGACGCGATCTTCATCCAGGCCAACAACCGGATCTTCGGGGTCTTGTTCTGGTTCGTGGTGCTCGGTCCGACCGGGCTCGGCCCGGCAGCAGCCTGGCTGTTCCGGGTCAGCGACCTGATCCGGCGGCGGGCGATTGCCGCGGCCGACCCGTCGGCGACAGCCGGTCGTCCAGGTTGCCCCGAGCGGCTGCATTTCGTCCTTGCCTGGGCTCCCGCCAGGTTGCTGGCGCTCGGTTACGCGCTGGCTGGAAGCTTCGAGGACGCGCGGCGCAGCTGGCGCGAACGCTACAGCGGATTTTCGGCCAGGCTGCTGGAACGTAACGACTGGTTGCTGGTACACGTCGGACGGGCGGCGATCAGCACCGCGATCGGCGGCGCCGCGGATCCATCGGCGCCGGCGCGCGCGGCGATGAGGTTGGTCCGGCGAGCCCTGCTTTTCTGGGTCACCATCATCGCGCTGTTGTCGCTCGCCGCGTGGATCGCCTGAGGCTCAACCCGCTCGCCTGCGGGGCCTGCCTGGTGGTCCTGGCCGCCCTGGCATTGCCGGCCATGGGGGCGGCCGGACCCCGCATCGTCAGCCTGGCGCCGCACCTGACCGAATTGCTCTACGCTGCTGGCGCCGGTGAATACGTCGTCGGCGCATCCGAGTACAGCGACTATCCGCCTGCGGCGGGGGATCTGCCCCGGGTTGGAGATTCATTCAGGCTCGACTACGAACGAATCGTCGCCCTGCAGCCCGATTTCGTGGTCGCCTGGGAGTCTGGTACCCCGGTGGCATCGATCGCACGTCTTGAAGCGCTGGGGCTGCGGGTCGTGGTGCTTCCGGTGCGGACCCTCGGTGACATCGTGGCAGCCATCGCGGAACTCGGCGCGCTGGCGGGCACGGGCGAAATGGCTACGACGGCTGCGGGCCAGCTCGAGCAGGAGCTCGTGGATCTGCGCCAGCGCTATGCGGGCCGTGAACCGGTGCGCGTATTCGTCCAGCTGGATGACGAGCCGCTGTTTACTGTCACCGGGCGGCACCTGATCAGCGAAATGGTCGAGTTATGCGGCGGGGTAAACGTTTTCGCCGGATTGCCAGGCCTCTCTCCGTCGGTCGACCTCGAAGCGGTGATCGGCGCTGATCCGGAAGCCATCCTCTATACAGGGACCGACCAGAACCCGCAGCGCCGCTGGAGCAAGTGGCAGGACCTGGCGGCGGTGCGCCTGGGCGCAGTGAGGCGCGTTTCGCCCGACCTGGTCGTGCGTGCCACACCACGCGCGGTGGTGGGTGTGCGCGAGATCTGCGACGCGATCGAACTAACACGCGAGCGCCGGCACGAGGCCGGAATTGATGGACACGGTCCATCCGGGGATGATGCACGAAGCCCTACGGGAGAGAACTGAATGAACCGCCTGCGCAGCAACCCGTGGATGATCGCCTTCATCGGGCTGCTCATTTTGATGATCACCAATGGGCTGACTTCCACGGCAATATCTATTTTCGACGAGTCGCTGATCGGCGAGTTCGGCTGGTCGCGCGGCGAGTTGAAGTTTCGCGATTTCCTCAGCTTCGGCGTGGTCGCGCTGTTTGCGCCCCTGGGCGGCGTGCTGCTGGATCGCTTCGGTGCGCGACGACTGCTGATGCTGGGCTGCATCGTGCTGTCGGCATCATATTTCGCCTATAGCCGGCTCGAGAGCCTGCTGCAGATGTACGCACTGCATATCGCTTTCGCGGCCACGCTGCTGACATCCGGCACAATGGTCGTCATCGTGCTGGTCTCGAGCTGGTTCGTCGAGAAGCGTGGCCTGGCGATCGGCATCGCGCTGCTGGGAACCAGTGCCGGCTCATTCGTCCTGCCGCCTCTCAATGCGGAGCTGATCGCCAGGCTGGGCTGGCGCGAGACTTTTGCCCTCGAGGCGCTGTTTCCGCTGGTCTTGCTGGCGGTGATCGTGGTACTGGTGCGCAACTCCCCGTCGGAGTTCGGCGGTACTGCAGTCGGCGTGAGCGCGGACGGTCCGGATCCACGCAGCGTCGGGCTCGAATTTGGCCAGGCGCTGCGAACCCGCAGCTTCTGGGCGATTGGCCTGTCTGGCTTCCTGATCTATTACTCGATCCTGGCGCTGTTCAATCACATGTTCCTGCACATGCGGGACCTGGGCTACGAACCGCGCGTTGCCGCATCGGCTCTGGCCCTGCTGTCATTCATAGCCATGCTGAGCAAGCTGAGCAGCGGCTGGCTGGCCGACCGGCTCGACCGTCACAAGGTCTTTATGGGCTGCCTGGTGATCATGCTGGCCGGTGTGGCCTGCCTTGCGACGTTACGCGGAGGGACGTGGGTATGGACGGCGATCGTGCTGATCGCACTGGGTTGGGGCGGCCTGTTCACGCTCTACAACATGCTGACGGTCACCAACTTCGGGCTGAAGTCGATTGGCAAGATCAACGGGTCGATCAGTTCCATGGAATCGTTTGGAGGAGGCCTCGGGATCTGGCTCACCGGCAAGCTGTTCGACGACTACGGCAGTTACCAGGTGCCTTTCCTGGTGCTGCTCGTTTGCGTGGTCGTCGGGCTGGTCATCGGTACGCAGATCAGGAGCGAGCTGCCGGAGGACCGCCTCAAGCGGATGGCGGTGGCGGGCGGCTGAGCCCGCAAGAGGAAAGCGGGGCGCCAGAAGCCGTGCCTGCCTGGGGCCCGTTGCTGTCGAAAAGGCGGGCCGCCCGCGGTGTGCCTTTTATCGGGCAGCTGCTAGCCAGCAGTCCTGTCGCGCCGCCAGAGAACCTCCTGGCCGGTCTCGTGGCGGGCGAGCACCCGGGCTAGCACGAACAGCAGGTCGGACAGGCGGTTCAGATAGCGCATGGGTTCCGCCGCAACCGATTCCTCGCGGGCCAACGACCAGGCGCGCCGTTCCGCCCGCCGCGCGATCGCGCGCGCCAGGTGGCAGCTGGCCGCAGCGGCTCCGCCGCCCGGCAGGATAAATTCCTTGAGCGGCGGCAGCCCGGCGTTGAACTCGTCGAGCGCCTGCTCCAGCTTTTCCACGTGCGCGTCGGTAATCGAGCGGTGCCCCGGGATGCACAACTCTCCTCCCAGGTCGAACAGGTCGTGCTGCACCTCGACCAGGACTCGTCGCAGCTCGGCGGGGATTTCCCGCACCGCGAGCACCATGCCGATCGTACTGTTGCACTCGTCGACGGCGCCATAGGCCTCGACTCGCGCGCAGTCCTTGGCCACCCGGGTGCCGTCGCCGAGCCCGGTGGTGCCGTCGTCCCCTGTGCGGGTGTAGATCTTGGAAAGACGGTTGCCCATGACGGGTCTCCTCAGCGGAAGTCGTGCCGCAGCGAGAAGAACAGGCTGCGATCCATGGTGTTGTAGCCGCGCGCCAGCTCATATTGCTCGTCGAGCAGATTCTCAAGCCTGGCCGTGAGAGTCCAGTTGCGGGGCAGTGCGACCCGGGCCGACAGGTTGGCGAGGACGTAACCGTCGAGCGGAACCGGCTCTGGATAGCCGAAGTCGAGGCGCTGGCCGGCCGCCAGCAGGTCAATCGACACCTCATGGGGGCCGAGCTGGCGGGCCACTGCCAGGGTAAAGTTCTCCCGCGCGCGCCTGAGCAGCTGCGTGCCGGCCGAGAGGTCCTGCGGATCCTGCAGCGTTGCGCCAGCGCGGGCCAGCCACGGGCCGTTGGTGTACTGCCAGGTTGCCTCCAGGCCGTCGATCCGTGTCCGGTCCACGTTGCGGTTTTCGCCCTCGAAGGTCTCGTAGTCAGTGACGACGTACTGGATCAGGTTGTCGATTTCGTTGCGGAACGCCACCAGCGAGAACAGATGGTTTTCACCGACATGCTGCCTGAACCCCAGTTCGTAGGACCGCGACGACTCCGGCTCCAGGTCCGGGGTGCCGCCGAAGCCAAATCGATCCGTCGCATCGGGCGCGCGGAACGCAGTGCCTGCGGCAACCCACAGGGACGAAGCGGCCCCCAACGCCAGACCGTACTCGGCGTTCCAGGTGAAATGACCGCCGAACGCGTCATGGTCGGTATGGCCGGCAGCGAGCAGCAGGCGGTGACGACCGAACACGGCCTGGTCCTGCAGGTAGGCCAGTCGCGAGTCCGTCGTCTCGTCGAATCCGAGCCCAAAGGAATCGGACTGGGCCACCTCTGTTTGCAGCAGTACCCCGGCGGTGATCGCATGGTGACTGCCGAGCGTGAAATCGTTCTGCCAGTCAGCCTGCCAGCGGCGTGTGCGCAGGAAGTCCCGGGACTGGTTCTGGGCGATCTCATCGGTTGCATGACTGACGGAGAGATGCGTTCGCCATCCCTCGGCTGGTTGTCCGGACGCGTCGACAGCAAAGGTGGAATTTACGAAGTCCTGGTCGATGGGCGTGACGAAGAAATCCGAGTACTCGGAGGTGCCGCTGGCATGCCAGGCGCGAGCACCGAGTTCGAGCCCGTCAAGGCTCGCCCGCACTGCGCCGTTCACCGACAAGTTGCGGTAGCCGCGATCGGTGCGGTCGCCGCTGCGGGTCGGGAAGCCGTCGCTGTCGAGCCAGTACGCAGCCAGCGATCCTTCCAGCCGTTCGCCGGCGACCCCGGCCGAAAACCCCGCCGTGCGCGTACCAAAACTACCCGCCCCGAACGCGAGGTTGAGGCCGGCCGCCGTATCGCGGCGCGTGATGACGTTGATCACGCCGCCGAGGGCGTCCGATCCGTACAGCGTGGAGCGCGGCCCCTTCACGATCTCGATGCGCTCGATCATCGACGGGGTGAGGTTCTGCACCGCCGCGCTGCCGATGGTGCCCGGGTTGATGCGCACTCCATCGACCAGGACCAGCACGTGATTGGATTCCGTGCCGCGCAGGAACAGCGAAGTCTGCTGGCCCGGACCGCCGGTTCGCGCGATCTCGATGCCGGCCCGGAGACGCAGGGCGTCGGCGACGTCCGCAGCGGGCAGGCGCGCCAGCTCCTCGCGCGAAATGACCTCGACCGAGCCGAGCACGTCGCCGAGCGGCTGAGTGGTCCGCGTGGCGGTGACGAGGATCGGCTCGATGGGCTCTGCCAGCGCGCCGATGGGCTGCAGCATGCCAATGCCAGCCGCCAGTGAAATTGTCACGACCCGGAACATGGACGTCCTCCCTGGCACTCCCGCAGGGTTGGGTAACGAACCGGGTCGCGGAGGGAGGAAACGGAGTCGCATGACCTGACGGTCTGCGCCCTAACCGCCCGCCGCGGACTCGGCACCAGCGACAGGCCGGTCTCCGGGCTTTCGGCGGCCTGTGGGGCCTGTCGCATCGCCTTCCCGGCGGCCATGGGCCGGCAGTGGCTTGCAGGCTGAGCCTGCGTGATGCGGTGGTAACCGATTACCGTTGCGGGGGCAGCGCCGGCCTTGCAGAAATCTGCTCACCGGCTTCCCGTTTCACCCGGGCATGGCCCGGGTCACCTGTCGTGGCGAGAACTGTAGGAACACCGTGGCCCGTGGTCAAGCGGAAGGTTGACGTGGCGGCCCGCCGGCAGCACGCTGCAGCTACTTCTTGGAAGACGAGCCGGTATGAGCAAGTCGCCTTATCTCACCGCCGCGCTGCAGGCCGCCGAGCTTGCGGGTGACGTCATCCGCCACTACTACCGCCGCAACGTCGAGATTAGGGTCAAGGCCGACAAGTCACCCGTCACCGAGGCGGACGTCGAGGCCGAGCGCGCCATTCGCGGCCTGCTCGAATCGAAATTCCCGGATCACGGCTTCTTCGGCGAGGAGACGGGCTCCCGCAGCATGGGCGCGGACTACGTCTGGCTGGTCGATCCAATCGATGGCACCAAGTCATTCGTGCGCGAGTATCCGATGTTCTCGACCCAGATCGCCCTGCTGCGGGAGGGCGAGCTGGTCCTTGGCGTCTCCAGCGCGCCGGTGTACGGCGAGCTGGTCTGGGCCGAGCGGGGAGAAGGGGCCTGGCTCGGTGGCGAGCGGCTCAGCGTCAGCGAGATCGCCGCGATCCCCGATGCGACGCTGTCATCCGGCAACCTCAAGTCACTGGCCCGGGGACCCGCCTGGAGTCGCTATGGGACGCTGGTCGGGGCGGTCAACCGAATCCGGGGTTACGGCGACTTCCTCCACTACCACCTGCTGGCTGCCGGGAAGATCGACGCCGTCCTCGAGTCGGACGTCAATATCCTCGACATCGCTGCGTTGGCCGTCGTCGTGGAGGAGGCGGGCGGCAAGTTCACGGATCTGTCGGGGCGAGCGGTTGGATTTGATACGACGACGGTGCTGGCGACAAATGGCCTGCTGCACGGACCGATCCTGGAAGCGCTGCAGTACGGCTGAGGCAAGAGTGCCGGCAAATCGGGGACAGTTTACTTATATGGGCGAAAGTGATGTCAGTCGGACTCGCGTTGCATATGAGTAAACTGTCCCCGATTTGTCGAATTGCGGCTCGCCGCCTCAGTAGATCAGGATTTCCCGACGCCCCTTTGAATCCCGCGCTCCGCGGAACATGCCCCCGGAGTTGAACTCGAGCGCGATGTTGCCGGCGCGATCGACCACGATTACTCCTCCCTTTCCGCCGATTCGTTCGAGCGTTCCATGTATCGCCTCGCGTGCTGCTGCCTCCGCAGAGAGGCCGCGGTACTTCATCAGCGAGCTGATCTCGTGTCCGAGCACGGTGCGGATGAAGTACTCGCCGCTGCCCGTTGCCGACACCGCGCAGGAGTCGTTGTCGGCGAAGTTTCCGGCGCCGATGATCGGCGAGTCGCCGATCCGCCCATAGCGCTTGTTCGTGGTGCCGCCGGTCGACGTCGCCGCCGCGAGGTCGCCGGCGCGGTCGAGAGCTACCGCGCCAACCGTGCCGAAATAGCCGATTTCGGCCGCGTTGAACTTGCCGCCTCCGCGCGCCTTCTCGAGCTGCCGCCAGCGCAGCTTGGTGTAGAAATACTCGCTCGGCACCAGCTCGACACCCTGCTCCCGCGCAAATTCCTCCGCCCCGGCGCCCGCCAGCAGCACGTGTGGCGAGCGATCCATGACGAGGCGCGCGAGTTCGATCGGGTTGCGGACATGCCTGACCCCTGCGACGGCCCCGGCGCGCAGCTGCCGGCCGTCCATGATCGATGCGTCGAGCTCGTTGATGCCCTCGTGATTGAACACGGCGCCGCGGCCAGCATTGAACTGCGGCGAGTCCTCGAGAATGCGTACCGCGGCAGTCACGGCGTCGAGGGCGGCACCACCTGAGTCGAGCACCTCGTAGCCCGCGTCGAGCGCGCGACCAAGATCGGCCAGGTATGCCTGTTCGTCGGCGGTCGACATCACGTCCCGGTTGATGACGCCGGCGCCGCCGTGAATCGCGATCGAGATCATCGGCTTTTCTCCTTGCGCCACGCTGGACAGCGGCACGATCGCCGCAATTGCGGCAAGAATGGTGACCATGCTGTACGGGAGTCGCGGCCCACAGTGACCGGGGTGCCGGCGGCCGACCGCATTCGTGCTGGGGGAGCTGTCCGTCATTCGGCTATTATCCGGCTTCTTTGCCATACATCGCCAACTCCGGGAGCCTGGTCAACGTGATCCGACCCGTTCGCACCCTGCTGGTCGCCAATCGTGGCGAGATCGCCATCCGCGTCATGCGCGCTGCCACCGAGCTGCGCATGAGGACGGTGGCGATCTATTCCCAGGAGGACCGCTTCTCGCTGCACCGGACCAAGGCAGACGAGGCTTACCTTATCGGCGAGGGCAAGGGGCCGGTCGAGGCCTACCTCGACATCGAGGACATCATTCGCGTCGCACGCGAGGCGCATGTCGACGCAGTTCACCCCGGTTACGGACTACTGTCCGAAAACCCGGCATTCGCCGACGCCTGCGTAGCCGCTGGCCTGATTTTCGTCGGCCCATCGGCCGATACCATGCGCAAGCTCGGCAACAAGGTGATGGCGAGAAACCTCGCTGTCGCTGCCGGGGTCCCGGTCATGCCGGCGACCCCGCCACTGCCAGGCGACGCTGCCGAGTCGGCCCGCCTGGCGGCGGAAGTGGGCTACCCGGTCATGCTGAAGGCGAGCTGGGGCGGCGGCGGGCGCGGCATGCGCGTGGTCGAGAGCGAGGCACAGCTGTCCGAGCTGGTCGCGGCTGCACGCCGCGAGGCCAAGGCCGCCTTCGGAAATGACGAGGTCTATCTCGAAAAGCTGATTCGCCATGCCCGCCACGTCGAGGTACAGATCCTCGGCGACAGCCACGGTGGCCTGGTGCACCTGTGGGAGCGCGACTGCACGGTCCAGCGCCGCAACCAGAAGGTCGTGGAGCGGGCACCGGCGGTATTCCTGGACCAAGCCGGACGCGCGGAGCTGACTTCGCTGGCTATCAGGATCGGGCGCGCTGCAGGCTACGTCAATGCAGGCACGGTTGAGTTTCTCCAGGATGCCGACACCGGGCAGATTTACTTCATCGAGGTGAACCCGCGAATTCAGGTCGAGCACACCGTCACCGAAATGGTGACCGGCGTCGACCTCGTCAAGGCGCAGATCCGGATCGCCCAAGGCGCGCGCATCGGTGATGCGGACAGTGGCGTGCCGCGCCAGCAGGACATTTCCGTCGCCGGGCACGCCATGCAGTGCCGGGTGACTACCGAGGACCCTGAGAACGGTTTCATTCCGGACTACGGACGGATCACCGCGTACCGCAGCCCCGCGGGATTCGGGGTGCGCCTCGACGCCGGCACCGCCTATCCGGGCGCGTTCATCACGCGCTACTACGACTCGTTGCTGGTCAAGGTCACTACCTGGGCGCCGACCGCGGCAGAGTGCAGCGCGCGCATGCACCGCGCACTGTGGGAATTCAGGATCCGCGGCGTAACGACCAACCTGCGTTTCCTCGATCAGGTCGTGACCCACCCCGATTTTGCCGACGGCAGCTACACGACCAAGTTCATCGACCAGACGCCCGAACTGTTCCAGTGGCCCCGTCGGCGCGACCGCGCGACGCGCCTGCTCGGCTTCATCGGCGAGGTGATCGTCAACGGTAATCCGGAGGCGCAGGGGCGGGGCCGGCCGGCGATGCTGCCTGAGCCGCGTCTGCCCAGGACGAGCCTTCCACCGCCCGCGCCGGGCAGTCGGCAGATCCTGGAGGAACGCGGCCCCAAGGGCCTTGCGAACTGGATGCTGACCCAGCAACAGGTCCTGGTCACCGACACGACGATGCGGGATGCGCACCAGTCGCTGTTGGCGACGCGCTTCCGCACGCACGACATGGCGCGGATCGCGCCCTACTACGCGAGTCTGCTTCCCGGCCTGTTCTCGGTCGAATGCTGGGGCGGCGCCACCTTCGACGTGTCGATGCGGTTCCTGAAGGAATGTCCCTGGGAGCGGCTGGAGGCCTTCCGCGAGGCCATGCCTAACCTGCTGCTACAGATGCTGCTGCGATCCGCCAACGCGGTCGGCTACACCAACTATCCTGACAACGTGGTGCGCCATTTCGTGGCCCAGGCGGCCCTCTCGGGCGTCGACGTGTTCCGGGTGTTCGATTCCCTGAACTGGGTGGACAACATGCGGGTTGCCATGGACGCGGTGATCGAGAGTGGCAAGGTCTGCGAGGCAGCAATCTGCTACACCGGCAACCTGACCGATCCCGGCTGCACCAAGTACGATCTTGCGTACTACGTGAAGCTTGCCCGACAGCTCGAGAGTGCCGGTGCACACGTGCTCGGAATCAAGGACATGGCGGGGCTGTGCCAGCCGCGGGCGGCCTTCGAACTGGTCCGTGCGCTCAAGCAGGAGGTATCCATCCCGATCCACTTTCATACCCACGATACCAGCGGGATTGCTGGCGCCAGCGTGCTCATGGCCATCGAGGCCGGCTGCGACGCTGTGGATGCCGCACTCGATGCGATGAGCGGCGGTACTTCCCAGCCGAACCTCGGCTCCATCGTCGAAGCCCTGCGGCATGGCCCGCGGGCAACCGCGCTGGATCCCGCCAGGGTACGCATGGTTTCGTCGTACTGGGAGCAGGTTCGCAAGCTCTACAGCGGCTTCGAGAGCGATATGCGTTCCGGCGCGTCAGAGGTTTACGTCCACGGCATGCCGGGGGGGCAGTATACGAACCTGCGGGAACAGGCTCGCTCGCTCGGCATAGACGCCCACCGCTGGCAGGAGGTGGCAGCGGCCTATGCCGAGGTGAACGACATGTTCGGGGACATCGTCAAGGTGACTCCATCTTCCAAGGTAGTCGGAGACATGGCCCTGATGATGGTCACCAGCGGGCTGTCACGCGCGAAGGTGGAGGACCCGTCGGTCGAGATCGCTTTCCCCGAATCGGTAGTCCAGTTCTTCCACGGCGACATTGGCCAGCCCTATGGCGGGTTTCCCGAGGCGCTGCAGAAGAAGGTCCTGCAGGGCAGGGAGCCGCTTGCCGTCCGTCCTGGGGAGGCCCTGCCTCCGGCCGACCTCGGGGAGTTGAGGCGTGAGACCGAGGAGCAGTGCGGCCGCGGAATCACCGACGTCGAGTTCGCATCGGCGTTGATGTACCCGAAGGTTTTCACTGACTATGTCGCCGATCGCAACGCCTACGGCAACGTGACCGTGCTGCCGACCCAGACCTTCTTCTACGGCATGGAAGCCGGAGAGGAGATCACGATCGATATTGAGCGCGGCAAGTCACTGATCGTGCGTTTCGTCACCGTCAGCGACATCCATGATGACGGCACGCGGACGGTGTTCTTCGAGTTGAATGGCCAGCCGCGTTCGGTGCGCGTGGCCGATCGCAGCCAGGGGGTGGTTCAGGTGACCGCGCGCAAGGCCGATGCGGGCGACCCCAGCCATGTCGGTGCGCCGATGCCCGGCACCATCGCGACCGTGCCGGTGGCCGTCGGCGAGAAGGTCGAGCGCGGCGACGTGCTGGTAACACTCGAGGCGATGAAGATGGAAGCGGCGGTTCGCGCCGACCGGCCTGGCGAGATCATCGAGGTCGTCGCCAAGCCGGGGCAGCAGGTTGACGCCAAGGACCTGTTGGTCGTGCTGGGCTGAAGGGAATCGCGGAAACTCCAGGGATGTCTGCATGGGAGAGGCGGTGAATTCCGAGAACGCAACGGTCGGCGAGCGCCTGCTCGAACAGTACCCGGCGCTGCGCGAGTTACCGGCCGAGGAGTTTGGGCGCATGCTCGCGGAAGGCGCCGTGCGCCAGGTGCCTGCAGGAACCGTCATGTTCGACGAGGCGCAGCCCTGCCAGGGTTTTCCGTTCGTACTGGACGGCGCGATCGGTGTCAGCAAGCTCTCCGACACTGGCCGGGAGATACAGCTCTACACGGTCGACGCCGGTGAAAGCTGCATTCTCACCAGCACCTGCCTGCTCGGCGCCATTGAATACGATGCACGCGGTGTCACCCTGACCGACACCAGTCTGTTCATCCTGCCGCGGCCTACCTTCGAGCGGCTACTGCGCTCGAGCGACGCCTTTCGCCGCTATGTGTTCCGCCTGTTTGCCGAACGCATCAGCGACCTCATGCAGACTGTCGAGGCGGTCGCCTTCAGGCGCCTCGACCAGCGCCTTGCCGGGCTGCTCCTGAAGCGCGGCCCCAAGGTCCGCGCGACCCATCAGCAACTGGCCGACGAACTGGGCAGTGTCCGTGAAATCGTCAGCCGCATCGTGCGCAACTTTGCCGAACAGGGCCTGGTCCAGACCGGCCGCGAGCAGATTACCGTCCTTGACCCGGCCGGGCTCAGGCGCGTGACGGGGACCGACGCAGCCTGACCTCGGAAATTCCCTAGTCGGCTAAGTAACCTTGGTCACACAGACAGGCAGCAATGGGAGCTAGCATGCTTCCAAGACGTACTCCGGTACGGAGCGAGGGAGGCGGATTCTAAAGGTCAGGTCTTGCGGCAGGCCGCGCTGCGCGGAAGTCGTCGACTTGATTGTGTCTGCTTCTGCATCGACCGAGTTCGTCTTGTTCGGGACTGATCCCTGCTCGCCCGACAGGTCGTCCGATCGGGTCCCCGTCGCGGGGCCCTGACGTCAGGCACTGGCGTCGTCTCCCACGCTGGCTTCCAGCCAGCTTGAAGAGTGCGAACCCCCCCCTCCGCCAGTGCCTGACTTCAGGGCCCTGGCCCACAGGATTGCGTCACCTTGCCTGCATACAGATTCGGGCGTAAATTACACGCATGTTTAATTATTGCGGGCCGGGACGATGATGCGGGCGCAGGCCGCAAGACCCGCCGTGAGCCGCCGGCGTGGCCGCCCTCCGGCAGCCCCTGAACGCGACGTCCAGGGCGCGTTGCTCGATGCTGCCCGGGAGATGTTCCTGCAGCGGGGCTATGCGGGCGTATCGGTGCGCCAGCTTGCCGCAGCCGCGGGCGTCAACCCCGCCATGGTCAAGTATTACTTTCACGACAAGCGGGGTCTGTACGCCGCGGTCCTGCGGGAGGCAATCGGTCCTTTGGCGGCCCGGATGGATGCAATGCTGGCGGCACCCGCGGCCGAGTCGCCAGACCTGGCCACCTTCCTGGAGGAATACATGCGAACCGTGGCCGCCCACCCCTGGCTGCCCGCGTTGATCCTGCGCGACGTGCTCGCACCCGACGGCCACTTCCGCGACCGTTTCGTGCAGGAATTCGCGGGTCGGGTCGCACCCAAGGCTGCGGAGCTTGCACGCCGGGGTGCCCAGCTCGGGCGGATGCGCGCCGACCTCGATCCGCGCATGACGGTCATTTCGATGTTGAGCCTCGGGCTCTGGCCATTCCTGGCGATGCCGGTGCTGCAGCGCGCACTGCACTTCGAACCGGACAAGGAAGCGATTGAGCAGCTGATCGGGCACACAGTGCGGCTGTTCGCCGCGGGAACAGCTGCGGGAGCGAAATCGTGAAGCGGAAATACACCGCCATTGTTCTGGCGCTGGCGCTTGTCGGCTGCTCGGGTGACCCAGGTGGCCGCCTGCTCGGTACGCTTGAGCGCGACCGGCTGGAGCTGGTCGCGGAGAGACAGGAGCCCATCATCGAGGTCGCGGTTCGCGAGGGCGACCGGGTGACGGCTGGACAGCGCCTGATGAGGCTTGATGCGACCTCGATAGAGGCGCAGTTGTCTAGCGCGAAAGCAGGCGTCGCCCAGGCGGAAAGCGCCCTGGCGGAGCTTGTTACCGGTCCCCGCCGCGAGCAGATTTTCGCGGCGCGCGCACGGTTGGCTGGCGCAACCGCACGCCACGACGCCGCGGCCCGCGAGTTCGATCGCACCGAGAAGTTGGTCGAGAAATCGCTGCTGCCGCAGAACCAGCTCGATGGCCAGCGAGCGGCGCGCGACAGCGCTGCCAGCGAACGCGACACCGCGCGCGAGCAGCTGCTCGAGCTCGAGCGGGGCACACGTAGCGAGGTCCTCGACCAGGCTCAGG
>JAHEAZ010000089.1 GCA_024642505.1 Gammaproteobacteria bacterium | reverse complement strand
AGTTGCAGCGCTTCGGCTCGGCGAGACACGTTGACTGGAAGCCGAGCTCTTCAGGCGATCTCGATTTGCGCCAGCGTAGTGCGGCCGACCTGATCGGAAACGCGCAAAAGAAGTCGTCACTCGTAAGCAAAGAATCGCGTACTTGGGAATCGGCCGCGCACTGGCATGCGCGTTCCACCCCGCTGGCCGCCGCGGCATCCTCACCTTCGGTCATGTGACTGAAGGCGCGCGTCCCCAGCATGGCGTAGAACAGCGGATCGAGCGGACTCGGACGCTGCGCGGGGTCAACGCGCCGGCGCATTTCGTCGATACCCGAGGCTGACTCGGGTTAACCGTATGCCCGCCCTGCTGCTGCCATTGCATGACGCTGAGTATCTCGGTAAATGCGTATGAACTGGATCCCTGACCGGCGTAGAGGTCGGTTTACAACAAGCGTCGCAGGTGACCTGGAGTCATCCGATTAGGGGGAGACAGCCGCTGCCCGTCGGTTCGCGAGGGGCGGGCTGGCAATACCGGGATGAGCGACGATACGATCACCGACTTGATCGAGCGCCTGGCTTCCGGTGCGCTCGACTCGGCCTGGACCGAGTTTCTTGGCCAATACTCACCTCTCATCAAGCGTGTCATACGACGGCACGAGGACGACCTCGAGCGTGCCAAAGACTGCTTCGCTGACGTGTGTGCAGCACTCAGCGACGACGGCTTCCGCAGGCTCAGGAGTTTCCGCTCCGACGGCCCGGCTCGGTTCCGGACCTGGCTCATAGCGGTCGTCTCGAACCTCTGCCTGGACTGGCGGCGCAAGCAGGATGGACGCGTCCGTCCCACGCGGGCTGTTTCGCGCCTGTCCGAACTGGATCAGCAGGTCTATCGCTGCATCTATGTGCACGGGATGTCGCGCATCCGGTGCGTGTCGACCCTTGCGCCGCGATTTCCGCAATTGACCGAGGCGGCGGTAGCCGAAGTCAGCGCGCGGCTGTTCGCGCTGCTAACCCCGCAGCAACGCTGGCAGCTGAGCGTACGGCGGTCAGGACTGAAGCCCATGGCCTGCGGAGCGGAGGCGGAGGATGACGACCCCTCCCTGCAGGTGGCGGATCCCGGCGCCGGCCCAGACGACCTGACGGAAGCAATGCAGGTACGGCAGCAACTGCAGGATGCCTTGGCCCAGCTCCCCACCGAGCAACGTCTGCTGCTGCGTCTTCGCTACGAACAGGACCTGACCCTGGCCGAGGTCGCCCGGCTGATGCGGCTGCCGGATCCCTTTCGGGCGAACCGACAGATACACGCAGCACTCGATGCACTGGCAGGACTCGTGGGCGCCCCGCAAGACCGGTCGGACCGAAAAACCCGCTGACTTGTCCGTGTACTAGCAGTGGAGCCGCTGAGATCATCGACTTCGAGTTCAGGATGACGCGCAAATGAACCCGGAATGCCTGACGACACTGCTGGCCGCAGGCGCAGCGGACGCCCCGCAGCGGTCGCCGGCGTGTCCCGACGAACACCAGATCGCGGGATACGTCGAAGGCAGGCTTGAGCCGCCGGATTGCGAGCAACTCGAGCGGCATGCCGCCGACTGCGGCCATTGCCTTGCGCTCATCGGCGCGCTGAGCCGTGAGCGCGAAGCCGGAACGCTCGAACCCGTGTGGGACGGCGTTGTGGCGCCAGTGCGGATGCCTGCCCAGGAAAGGCCGCGGCGTCGGTGGCGCATTGCGCCGCAGTGGGCAGCGGCGGCCGCGCTGGTGCTGGCAGTGCCCTTGCTACTGCAACTGGGCCGCGACCTGGAACGCGGCGGCGAGGGACAGGGAAGTCCCGCCCCGTCTTCCACGAGAAGCATCGAGGCGACGGCCACGGGCTTGCAGGTGCTTTCCCCGGAGGCGGGACGCGCCGTGGACACTCGCAGGCTGTCCTTTCGCTGGACCGAAGTCCGCGGAACTCCCTACTACGACGTTCGCATCGTGACCGACGCCGGCGACGTGGTTATCCGGCAGCGCGTCACGGGCACGAATTGGTGGCTTCCTGCACAGCTCAAGCTGCAGCCTGGCGCCGAGTACTTCGTGCACGTCGATGCCTATCCCTCAGGCGACAAGGCAGTGAGCTCCGATCACGTGCCGTTCCGGGTGTTGGATTGACATTCCCATGGAGCCGACAGCCACCAGTCTGGTCCGCATCCTGGCGTTGGGACTGCTGCTGGCGCTCCCCCCGTCGGTGCATGCGGACGCACTCGATCCGCGTCTTGATGCCGCGGCGCGTTTGTATCAGGAGGAGGGTGCCGAAAAGGCCCTGCCGGCCTTCGAGAAGCTGGCCAGCGAGTTCACCCGTGACTCGCGAACCTACGACGAGGCAGCCGCGCTGCATTACGTGGGGGAGTGTCATTGGCGGCTGGGCCACTTCGTGGAGGCACGACGATTCCTCGATCAGGCGCTGCAGCTGGAACGCTCGTCGGCTGACCCGCTGAGCGAGGGCAAGACGCTCAACGTGCTCGGCCTGCTGTCCTGGGACGAGGGCAACTACCAACGGGCCATCGCAGACTTCCGCAAGGCCGGGGAGCTCGCCCACGCAGTCGGCGACAGGAAGCTGGAGGGCGCCAGCCTCAACAACCTGAGCCTGGTGTATGACGAGCAGGGCGACTATGACACTTCGCTGAGGCAGTACCAGCAGGTGCTCGAGTTGTACCGGGGCGCGGAGTTCCCGCGCGGCGTCGGCGACACGCTGGGCAACATCGGCGGCGTCCACCTGCTGCTCGGTCACTTCCGCGAGGCGCTTGGCTACTACCGGCAGGCGCTCACGATCAGCGAGCAGCTCAAATCCGTGATCTCGATGAGCCAGGATCACGGCAACATCGGACTCTGCCTGCTCGGGCTGGGCCAGGTAGATGAGGCGCTCGCTCACCTCGACCAGTCGATCGGGCTGGCTACGCAGGCTGGCATGCAGCAGGACCAGGCCTACTGGATGCGAGTGAAGGGCGATGGCCTGGTGGAGAAAGGGCGGTACGACCTCGGGCTCGAGAGCTACCGCGCCGCACTCGCCACCTACGAAAACGTCAACGCGCAGGCTGAGCTCGTCGAGGCGCTGCGCAACTCCGGCCAGCTGCACCTGGTGCTCGGTGATCCCGCCTCCGCGGAGAGGGACTTCAAACGTGCGCTCGACTTGGCGCAATCGATCGGGCTGGCCCGCGGCATCACCTTGAGCCTCATTTCGCTCGGCGACCTGGAACTTCGCCGCAAGCAGCCTGACGCCGCCATTGTGCTCTACGAACAGGCACGGCAACGTGCCGCCGCAGCCAGGGTGCAGCACGCGCTGGCGCTGAGCCTGCTGCGACTTGCCCGCGTGCATCGACCGGAACAGCAATTCGCCCTGGCCACTGCCGAGACCGACCAGTCGCTGGTCATTGCCCGCGAAATCGGGGCGCCTGATCTCGAAGCAGAGGCCCTGTATTCCCGAGCGGAACTGGCGCGTCTGCAGAAGCATTTCGGCGCGGCGCTCGAAACCTACCAGGCGGCACAGAGTGCCGGGGCTCGAATCGGCGACCCGGAGCTCCTCTGGCAAATCCACTTCGGTCGGGCCCGTGCGCAGGAGGCGAGCGGCGACGTGGGTGCCGCGGTCGCGTCACTCGAGGCCGCGATCGAACTGATTGAGAGCGTACGTGGCCGGCTGCGCGAATCCCGATTTCGCTCAGGGTACCTGGAGGACAAGTTCGAGGTCTATCTTGAGCTGATGCGTCTCCAGCTGCAGCAGGGAAAGACCGCGGACGGGTTCGCGACCGCCGAGCGACTGCGGGCCCGGAGCTTCGTCGAGCAGCTCGGCGGACGCGCCTCCGTGCCGCTGTCTGCTGTCGACCAGCGCCGGGAGGCTGAGCTGCGCGAACGCGTCCGCCGGCTGCAGCAAGCACTCGAGAACACCAAGGAGGATGGAATCCCCGTCTATCCAGAGCGAGCGATGGATCGCTTTTCGCAGGAACTGGCGCGTGCGGAAAAGGAGTATGCGGTTTTTCTCGACGATCACGCTCGTATCCACGCTGCGAGCGGTGCCCTGACCAGCGCGCCGAGCATCCAGCGTCTCCTGGCGGCCGACCAGGCGCTGATCGAGTACGTAGTCGGGCCCGAGAGCGTGGTCGTGTTCCTGCTCACTTCGCGCGAGATAGCGGTCAAGTCCCTGCCGCTGCGAGAGTCCGACCTCAGCGCCCGGATACTGCTGCTGCGGGACCTGATCCGCCGTCCGGGCGACGACCGTTGGCGGAAGCCTGCGGCGCGGTTGTCGGCGGAGCTGCTCGATCCACTTGAGCGGTCTGGATGGCTTGACGGTGTGAGACGGCTCTATGTCGTGCCGCATGGCGCCCTTACGTACCTGCCATTTGCCCTGCTGCCGCGGCCGGCAGCCGGGCCGGGTGACCTGCTGATCGACCACTATGTCGTGGCCTACCTGCCTGCGGCCGCGGTGCTGCTTCGTGAACCGTCTGGTGCCGACGCCGAAGGATCGATGCTGGCGGTCGCGCCCTCGCGGGGCGATCTGCGCCACACGCGGGAAGAGGCGCGTCTGATCGACGCTATGTTCCAGCCGAAAGCACGGATGCTCATCGGTGGTGAAGCTACCGAGAGTCAATTCAAGCGACTCGCCGGCGGCTTCCGGGTGCTGCACCTGGCGACCCACGGATACTTTAACGGCTTCAACCCGCTCCTTTCCGGCCTCGAGCTCGAGCCTGATCAGAACGACGATGGAATGCTGCAGGTGTACGAGATCCTCGACCTGCCCCTGCAGGCGGACCTCGTCACACTGAGCGCCTGCGACACGGCACTGGGCAGTGGCTACTTCACTGAGTTGCCCGTAGGCGACGAGTTCGTCGGCCTGAATCGCGCCTTCCTGGCCGCAGGGAGCGCATCCGTCATGGCCACACTGTGGAAGGTGGACGACCGCGCCTCGGTTTCATTGATGAAGAACTTCTACGGGCGCCTGAGCAGGCCAGGTGGCGATGGCGACGCCGCAAGCGCCCTGGCATTGGCGCAACGGTCGCTGCGTCGGTCGCCGCAGTTGGATCATCCGTACTACTGGGCCGCGTACGTGGTCGTCGGGCAGACAGATTCGAAAGTCAAAGTTGGAAGGAAGTCCTCAGGGAGAGCCTCATGAACGCCTGGAAACGAATTTCGCTTGTTTGTTGTTCGTTTTTCGCCCTGGGGATCGCTCCGGTCGATGCTGCGTTGGCGCAGGTCAAGGTCACGGCGGCGACGCCCTCATCGGCGTATCAGGGCACCATCAGCCTTGATGTGATCGTCAGCGGTAGCGGCTTCGACCCGTCGGCCAAGGCGCAGTACTTCGTGTCGGGCACGACCAAGACGGGCGGCATCACCGTCAAGAAAGTAGTCTTTCGCAACTCTAGGGAACTGGTCACGACGGTCGACGTTGCCGCCGACGCCAACCTTGCCAGTTTCGATATCCAGGTAACCCTGGCCAGCGGCCGCAAGGGCAAGGGGACTACCTTGTTCTCGGTCAAGGCCAAGCCGAACAGCCCGCCTCCCGCGCCGACGTACCCGCCCGCGCGGTACTGGCACTCATTTGCTTCGAACGGCGGCGAGACCGCACAGGCCGGCCGGCTGTACATGTTCGGTGGTGACGGCGGTGTAGCCTCGTCGTGGGCGACCTTCAACGACCTCTGGGTCTACACCAACGCCGGCTCGACGGGAGCCGCGTGGACTTTTGTCTCGACGGGAAGTTCCGTGCCCGGACCGCGGAAGAACGCCGGGTTGTCCTGCGGTGGAGGCCGTTGCGTGCTGTCCAATGGCGCGTACGTTGGATCCCTCAAGGAGACATGGGTCTTCACCGAGTCATCCAGCAGCTGGTATCAGGTCAGTTGCGGCAGCCGACGCGTCGTCTGCCCGTCGGCGCGCGTGTTCCCGACCATGGCCTACTTACCGGCCAATGGCACCCATGTCCTCTTTGGCGGCAGTGCGGGCAGTACCGCGTTCAACGACACATTTACGTTCAGTCCCGCCACGATGACCTGGAAGAGCAACGGCAACAGCAGCGCGGTGTCCGCACGCAGCAGGGCGGCGGCAGCGTTCGTTCCTGCCATGGGCCGCATCGTATTGTTCGGTGGTCAGCAGGTAAACGTCCGCGCGCTGAACGACATGTACTCCTGGAATGGGAGTGTGTGGGCTCCGGTTCAGCAGGCCACGGTCAGCCCCCTGGCGGCAGTACCGTCACTTCATTCCCATTCCATCGCGTGGGACCCCGCGGGCCTCCGCCTGATCGTGACAGGTGGCTACGTGGACGTCAGCGACACCCCGAACACCGCCAGCTTCTACGTGACGTTTTCCCAGCAGGGTGGTGTCTGGAAAGCCACCTGGACCGTCGCATCGGGTATTGGTTGCCAGTCCGCTGCCGGGTCGGTCCCCGACTCGACGGTTCACCCCGGTGCGAGGATGGCGTTCGACGTCCCGGCCGGAACGCAGGTCTTGTTTGGCGGCGGTGAAAACCTGGACGGTGGAACCACCGCGTACGGCAACACGGTCGAATGCAGGTGACGGACGGATCCGAAGATACTGACAGAGTAACGATTCTTGCACTGAAAAGTGGGTATTCGGCGCTACGGATAACTCGGGCCAGAATTGCGGTGGGCGTTGCCTGCGAGTTCGCAGGCAATTCTCACTGGAGTGAGCGGCGTCGAGGCAAGCCTACGAGTTAACTTGTCGATACCTGGACGTCGCCGCCCCGCGGTTCAGGAATGCGCGTCGCGGTCGCGCAACACATCGGCAAAGGGTCGACTTCGTAATGCGCTATCCGACTGCGCCGGACGCAGTACGGACCGTAAGTACGAGGGGGATAATGCCCGTAAAAGGAGCATCATCATGTTGCGTCATCGCGCAGCGCGTTATCTTGTTTCGATATCGCTGGCGGCGTGCATCTTGCTCGTCGCCGATGGCTGTGGCGGTGGTGGCGGTGGCGGGGGCGCCCCGGCTTCTACGCCGTCTATCAGCAATCTGACCTACTCGCCTTCCAGCGCGCTGCAGCTGGATGGTGATGGCGAAGTGATCATTGTTGGAACGTTTGACTTCACCGATCCGGGTGGAGACCTCGCTACGTTGTACCTGAGCTCACAAGGTGAAACGCTATCGATCCCTATCGAAGGTGTCGCCGGGCTCAAGTCAGGAACGATCGAGGGCAGTTTAATCGTCGACACGAGCGCGATTGGTTCCTACCCCTTCGATATCTACGTAACAGACCAGGGCGGCCGCCGTTCAAACACGCTGTCCGGCAGTTTCGAGATCAAGGTGAACGATCTTGGCGAACGTTGGACAAAACAGTCGCTACCGATGCCATCTGGTTCCACGGTTGCGTTAAAGCGCGTGCGCTGGCTCGCGTCACAATACATCGCCGTCGGCGAAGGAATTTTCTTGTCGCCCGACGCCGTGACCTGGAGTGAATATCAGAATGGTGTCCCGGCGATGCTCAACGACGTCACCTGGACGGGAGGTCAGTTCGTCATCGTCGGTGAGGGCGGGGCGGTGTTGACTTCACCCGACGGATCGGCCTGGACGCAACAGTCGATTCCAGCCACAGTAAGTCCAGAACTCAATGGCATTGCCGCCTCCAGTAACCTTCTGGTTGCTGTTGGCACGCAGTACGTAGTCGCAACGGGAGACACTCTCGCCCTTATCCTGACGTCAAGCGACGGAGTGACTTGGGAAAAAATACCACAGACGTTCCAGGCGGCGCTTTATAAGGTCGCCTGGACCGGAGACAAGTTCATTGCGGTCGGGAGCTTGCTCGGGGCTCCGAACGCCGCGGCCGTGGCCCTTCTTTCGGACGATGGGCTGAACTGGACCGCTCATTCGGCGGCCGATACCGGCCTGAGTGCCTTTTATGACATCGTCTGGAGCGGCTCGCAGTTCCTGGCCGTGGGATATCCGGGGGTCGCACGATCGGCCGATGGCATCACCTGGGAACGGACTGGGTCGGGCTCTGCGAGTGGTGGCGAGGCGATTGCCTGGAGTGGGCAGAGATTCCTGACCTGCCACATCGTCTACTGCAATTCGTCGACAGACGGCATTCAGTGGCAAACGACGCAGCTGCCAGGTGTT
>JAHEAZ010000088.1 GCA_024642505.1 Gammaproteobacteria bacterium | reverse complement strand
AGCGCCTGGGTTGCCCACTGCGCGACGGCCAGCGCGTCTTCGGTCTCGCCAGCGCCGTTGTCATACGCACCCTGGCTGCCTCCAACGCCGCGGAAATTGAAACGGACGGCGGGTACGCCGCGATCCAGTGCGGCTCGCGCAAGTGCATGCACGACCTTGTTCTGCATGGTGCCGCCGAACAAAGGATGCGGATGGCAGCAAACGGCGAAAACCCCGGCTACCGGCATGGCGGGAAGCTCGACGACGGCCTCGATCGGGCCGGCGGGTCCGTCGATGAAGATCCTCTCGGCGACAGGATGGCGGCCGGTCACGGCGGCGCGACGGCTATTTCGCGCCTTCGGTGAAGCTGCTCGACTCGATGCCCAGCAACTCGACCTCGAACACGAGGGTAGAGTTCGGAGGAATCAGCCCATTGCCGACATCGCGGCCGCCATAGGCCATTTCAGGCGGGATGACCAGGCGGCGAAGCGTGCCGACCTGCATGCCCACGATTCCAATCTCCCAGCCCTTTATCACCCGGCCCTCGCCGAGCCTGAACTGGAACGGCTGGCCCCGGTCGCGCGAGCTGTCGAACTTCTTGCCGCGGTAACCGAGTGCACCAGGTTCGTACAACCAGCCGGTGTAGTGAACCATCAGGGTCATGCCCGAGCGCGCGGTGTTGCCGATCCCCTTGCGCAGATCCTCGGTCAGCAGCTGCGGGCCAGCCTGCGCAGCCGGCAGAGCTGCGACCGGATCGCCGGCAGGCGCCGTCGTCGCCTTTTCGACGGAACCCTCCTGCCCGGCCGCCAGGGTGGACGTCGATGACAGCACGAATGCCAGGATAAGCGGCAGTTGGTGGCGATTCATTCGCCCTCCTTGCGCAGGTCGAGAGACGCCGAATTCATGCAATAGCGCAGTCCCGTCGGCTCGGGGCCGTCCTCAAAGACGTGCCCGAGGTGCGCATTGCAGCGCGCGCAGGTGACTTCGGTACGCACCATTCCATGGCTCAGGTCGCGGTGTGTCTGGACGCGGTCGCCCGCCAGCGGCAGCCAGAACGAGGGCCAGCCGCAGCCGGCGTCGAACTTGGTATCCGAGGAAAACAGCTCCTGGCCACAGCAAACGCAGGCGTACACGCCCTGATCGGTGGTCCCGTAGTACTGGCCGGTGAACGGCCGCTCGGTGCCTTTTTCCTGGGTTACGTGAAACTGCTCGTCCGACAGGCGCGCCTTCAATTCGTCCTTGCTCGGAATCTTGTCCGCCATCGGAGGTCCTTCGCATGTGCGGCCTGCCGCGCCCCGGCGGCTCCGTGATTATAGGGTCGCCGCAAACAGCGTTCGCTATTTCCCGTCCGGCATCAGGATGGGTGAGGCAGCGGCCGTGCCAATCAGGCGATTGACGCGGCGCACGAACTCGGCCGGATCCGTGAGCTGGCCACCCTCGGCCAGGATGGCCTGTTCGTGCAGCAGGAAAGCCAGGTCATCGAATTCCTGGCCGTCTGCCAGCTTGTCGAGGCGCTGGACCAGTGCATGCGACGGGTTCAGTTCGAGCCAGGCATGCGACGGCGGCAGCTTCTGGCCCGCCGCCTCCAGCAGGCGTCGCAGCTGCGGGCCGAGGTCGTGCTCATCACGCACCAGGCAGGAAGGCGAGTCCGCCAGGCGCTCGCTGGCCCGAACGCCGGCCACGCGCCCACCCAGGCGGCCGGCGACACGTTCCCACAGCGGAGCCAGCGCCGAGGCTGAAAGCGCCGCGGCCTTGCGCTCGCCCTCGGGGACCAGGTCCTCCAGCCCGAGGGATCCCTTGCCAGCATCCTTGAGCTGCTTGCCGTCGTATTCGCCAAGTTGGCCAACCATCCACTCGTCGACGCGATCCGTCAGCAGCAGCGCCTCCACTCCGTGAGCGCGCAGCTGCTCCAGCTGGGGGCTACCCCTGGCAGCCTCGATGCCATCGGCGGCTACGAAGTAGATGTGCTTCTGTCCCGGCTTCATCCGCAGCACATAGTCGGCCAGGGACTGGTCCTGCTCCGTGCCCTCCGAGAAGGTGGTGGCGAAACGCAGCAACGCAGCAATCCGCTCACGATTCGACGGGTCCTCAGCCAGTCCCTCCTTCAGTACGGCGCCAAATTCCCTCCAGAAGCTGCGGTACTTCTCCGGCTCGTCCTGCGCCAGCTGCGTGAGCATGTCGAGTACGCGGCGTGCGATGGCGCTCTTGATTGCCTCGACTTCGCCATCCTGCTGCAGGAGCTCGCGTGAAACGTTGAGTGGCAGGTCGCTGGAGTCCACCACACCCTTGACGAAGCGCAGGTACAGCGGCAGGAACTGTTCCGCATCGTCCAGGATGAACACGCGACGCACATAGAGCTTCAGCCCACGTGGTGCGTCGCGGTTGTACAGGTCGAAAGGCGCCGTGGACGGGAGGTAGAGCAGCGTGGTGTATTCGCGGCGGCCCTCGACCCGATGATGCGCCCAGGCGAGCGGATCGCCCGGGTCATGTGACACATGGCGATAGAATTCCCGGTATTCCTCGTCGGTCAGGTCCTGTTTCTGGCGAGTCCACAGAGCCTGCGCCTGGTTGGCGCGGTCGTAGTCGCCCTTGCCACCATCCGGCCGCAGCAGCACCGGGAAGGCGATGTGATCCGAGTAGGTCCGCACCAGCTGCCGCAGCCTGAATGCCTCGGCAAACTCCGCCGCGTCCTCCTTCAGGTGCAGGATCACGCGGGTGCCGCGCTCCGGCCGCTCGACCGTCTCGACGGTGAATTCGCCAGTTCCTTCCGACGCCCAGCGCACGCCGCTGGCAGCAGGCTCGCCGGCCTTGCGCGAAAACACCTCCACCCGCTCCGCGACGATGAACGAGGAGTAGAACCCGACGCCAAACTGGCCAATCAGCTGGCTGTCGCGCTGGGCGTCGCCCGTCAGGCGTGAAAAGAACTCCGCCGTGCCCGACTTGGCGATGGTGCCAAGATGCTCGACGGCCTCCTCCCGCGTAAGTCCGATTCCGGAGTCCGTGACCGTCAGCGTCCTGCTGGCCGAGTCGAAATCGATGCGGATGTCGAGCTCACCGCCCTCGGCGATCAGCGCGGGCTCGGCTAGCGCAGCAAAACGCAGCTTGTCGCAGGCGTCCGAGGCGTTGGAAATCAGTTCGCGCAGGAATATCTCCCGGTGACTGTACAGGGAGTGGATCATCAGCTTAAGCAGTTGCTTGACCTCGGCCTGGAAGCCCCGGGTCTCCGTTGTGGTCGTGCTCATCACCATCGCTCCATTGGGTGTCATCACGCACGGCGGCGGGTCGGCAAGCAGCCGGCGCAGGGCAACCCTATGGGGGTACCCGCCATGGCTTTCAAGGGCTTGCAGTGGCCCGTCCTTGCGATCGGACCGGCTGGCAGCGTAGTCTGGGCGCCTTCCGCAAGGAGCGGACCGGATGCGCCGCATCACGATCCTCAATCCCAAGGGCGGGTCCGGCAAGACCACCCTGGCCACCAACCTGGCCGCCTATTACGCCTCGCGCGGTTTCACGACCGCGCTGATGGACTTCGATCCGCAGGCGTCGAGTTCACGCTGGCTCAAGGTCCGTCCTGCGACGCTGGCGCCGATCCACGGCATAGCTGCCTACCAGAACCTGCCCGGCGTGACCCGCAGCTATCAGCTCAGGGTTCCGCCCGGCACTACGCGGGTGGTCATCGACACTCCGGCCGCGATCGAGCCGCACCGCTTCGACGAGTTCACGCGCGAGGCCCAGGCAATCGTGGTGCCGGTGCTGCCGTCGCAGATCGACATCCACGCCTGCGCAAAGTGCATCGAGCACCTGCTGACCTCGGCAAAGATAAAGCGTCGCGAGGACCGGATCGCCGTCGTCGCCAATCGGGTGCGTCCCAATACACTGGTGTTCCGCTCGCTCATGCGTTTCCTGGAGACGCTCGATATCCCCATCATGGCAACCTTCCGCGAGTCGCAGAACTACATCCGGTCGTTCGAGCTGGGGCTCGGCCTGCATGAGATGCGTGCGGAGAGGTCACTGCCGGATGTCGAGCAATGGGCGCCACTGGTGGCCTGGCTGGAAAGCCGCGGCCAGGCGATCGGGTCGGGAATCGAAGCCGCGCGCTGACGCGGCTCAGGGAAACCAGCGCAGGCGCTGCCGCACGACCGCCATCAGGTCGTCGAAATCATCCAGTAGCTGCAGAATCCGTTCCATGTGCGGGACCGCTCGCGGCAAGACCCGGCTAGCGGGACCGAAGCGCTTCCTCGGCCTCGAGGTCGGCATCGTCCCTGGCCAGGGTGACGCGCATCTTGTCGGCCCAGGACTTGTAGTGCGAATACGTGAACAGCTGCCGCGCAATGGCGCCGTGGCGGTTCGGCGTCACCTTGCGCGCCTGCCAGGCAACGGGAGGTTCGGCGCCCGCCGGCTTCGACCGGACCGGGGCCGGTGCTACCGAGAGCTTGGTATCGCTCATCTCGTGCAAGTCCTGTTGGGTCACTTGCCCGGGACGTTACGCCCCCGTCCAGCCGGGAAACAGGAACTGGGTCACAGCCCGGCGAGCCCCGGGCAATTACGCGACGATGCGGTAGCTTGGCTTGTACTCACCCAGCAGCTTCATGCGGCGTTGCGCGACGAAGGCCTGCAGCAGGTCGTCCAGCGGCCGGCCGATGTCGGCGTCGCCGTGGATGGTGAACGGTCCATCAGCCTCGATCATCCTGAGCCCGTGCTCCTTGACGTTGCCCGCCACGATGCCGGAGAAGGCGCGGCGCAGGTTCGCCGCCAGTTCGTGGACCGGCAGGTCGCGCGAAAGCACCAGCGAAGACATCGACTGGTGGCTGACTTCGAACGGGCGCTGGAACTGATCCGGCACCCTGAGCAGCCAGTTGAAATTGTAGGCGTCGCCGGCGCGGCGCCTGCGCCGGCGCACGACGTCGAGTCCATGTCGCATCTCGCGGGCTGCCTCCGCCGGGTCGTCAACGACGATGCGATAGCGCTTTTGCGCCTCCGGCCCGAGCGTGACGCCGATGAACTTGTCGAGCTGCTCGAAGTAGCCGGCGCTCTGCCGCGGCCCCGTGAAGACCACCGGCAACGGCTGGTCGACGTTGGCCGGGTCGAGCAGGATGCCGAGCAGGTAGAGGATCTCCTCCGCCGTCCCGGCACCGCCGGGGAAGACGATGATGCCGTGACCGAGGCGCACGAATGCCTCGAGCCGCTTCTCGATGTCAGGCAGGATCACCAGCTGGTTGACTATCGGGTTGGGCGGCTCGGCGGCGATGATGCCCGGCTCCGTGAGCCCGACGTAGCGCCCGTCGCGCACCCGTTGTTTGGCATGCCCGATGGTTGCACCCTTCATCGGGCCCTTCATCGCGCCTGGCCCGCAGCCGGTACAGATGTCGAGCCCGCGCAGGCCCAGCTCGTAGCCTACTTCCTTGGTGTAGTCATACTCGTGGCGCGGGATCGAGTGCCCGCCCCAGCACACGACCAGGTCCGGCTGTCCCTTGTGCTCCAGTACATGTGCATTGCGCAGGATGCTGAAGATTGCGTTGGTGATGTTCGGCCCATCGTCAAGGTCGAACCTGGGCACTACCTCGTTATGGGTATAGACGATGTCGCGCAGCACCGCGAACAGGTGTTCCTTGACGCCGCGGATCATCTGGCCGTCGACGAAGGCGCTGCCGGGCGCGTGCTTCATCTCGAGCTTGATGCCCCAGGGCTGGCGGATGATGCGGATGTCGAAGTCCTTGTAGGCTTCGAAGATCACGCGAGCGTCGTCGAGGTGGGTGCCGCAGTTGAGCACCGCCAGTGCGCACTGCCTGAACAGCGGGTACAGCCCCCCCTGGCCCCGATCAAGCAGCTTGGCGACTTCCTGCTGGGAGAGGTTCTCGAGCGCGCCCTTTGGCGCCACCCTGGCATGCACCACCGTGCCTAGCTCGCCGTTCTGGGTAAATTCCTGGCCGTCGGAACCGGCGTCAGCGTCCTGGTCGTTCAAGGAAGGATCTCTATTGGCGTATCGCCACGGGTCAGCAGCCAGACTTCGAGCATGTCCTCATTGGACAACGCTATGCAGCCATCGGTCCAGTCGCTCGACAAATAGCGGTCGCGGGGATGCTTCGGGATATTGGGCAGGCCGTGAATCATGATCAGCCCGCCCGGCGGCACCCCGTTCCTGCGCGCCGCCACCAGATCCTGGGGACCGGGATAGGACACCTGGATCGACAGGAAGAAGTCGCTCTGCGGGTTGCGCCGCGTCAGCAAGTAGTGGCCTTCGGGGGTGCGGAAATCACCCTCGCGCTCCTTCGGTCCGCGCGGGTTGAGCCCCAGTGAAATCCGGTAACTCTTGAGCGGCTGCCCATCGTGATACAACAGCAGCGTCCTCTCGGACTTGCGTACGACTACGCGGTCGGCGGTTGCAAAGCCACCGGGCCGGCCCTCGAAGATGTCGGCATGTACCGGCAGCGCCGCGAGGAGCGCGCAGACGATGAGCAAAGATACCCGCATGGTCATGGCCGTGCATTATAAGACGCCCCGGCCAGAAGTGCGCCGAGACGCATCGCACGATTGTGAACTCGGACTAACGCAGCTCCACGCTTCGGCAGCCCTGCGCGGTGGCATCGGCCACCAGCCGATATGCAGCACCCGCCTCGACCTCCGCGTCGATCACGAAGCGCGTGACGACGCCAGCTTCCCGCACGCGACAGTCGACGATGAAGCGGTGTGACCCGGGCAGCAACTCGACTGACGTCTTGCTGACCGGCACCTCGTAGCCATCCACCTTGCGCAGGATGACCTCCACGGGCAGCCCCGCAGATACGGTCGGATCGGCCCGGACGATCGCCCGCTCGGCCGCCGGCAGCTGCGCACCTTCATAGGCCTGCATGCTGCCGCAGCCCGCCAGGCACAGAGCCGCGCCTGCCATGGCGGCGGTAGTGGTGACTCGGATGAACACGCCCACGACAGCAGTGTAGCGCGACGCGTTGCAGAAAAAAGGCGGCCCGAAGGCCGCCTGGGAGTCACACGCGCGCCCCTGCTGTACAGGGGTTGCCAGGCGGGGACCCGGCGTGCGCGTGGGAAAAACCGTCACGCGAAAAAGGGAGCAGTCCCTTTTTTCAACCGCACTTCGACTCGCCGCAGGACAGGCAGGTCATGCACCCGTCCATCATCACCACGGCCGCAGTGTTGCACTTGGTACAGAGCTGCGCACCCTCCGGGTAGCTGTCGGCGGCGAAAGCGTCTGCCTGCTTGTCGCGCTGCGCCCACTCGCTCCGCTTCGCCTCGATCAGCGCGCGTCGCGACTCGTCCATCTCGGGCATGGGCATGAGGCCGATGGTCTGCAGGTGCCGCTCCACGACGAAGCCGAGCTCGGCAACGATGGACGGCATGAACTTACCGCCGGGCTGCCAATAGCCGCCGCGCGGGTCGAAGACTGCCTTGAGCTCCTCGGTCAGGAACGCCACGTCGCCACCCTTGCGGAACACCGCCGAGATGATGCGCGTCAGCGCCACGATCCACTGGAAGTGATCAAGGTTCTTGGTATTGATGAAGATCTCGAACGGCCGCCGGTGCTCGTGCTCGGTGCCTTCGTTCAGCATGATGTCGTTGATGGTCACGTACATCGCGTGATCAGAAACCGGTGTCTTGATCTTGTAGGTCGAACCGATCAGTACGTCCGGGCGCTCGAGCTTCTCGTGCATCCAGACGACCTTGCCGGCAGCGTCCTTGCGGGCACGTGCTTCCCTGGCAGCGGCCTTCTCGGCCTTCTCAACCTCTGGCTTCTGGACCCGGTACTTGACGATCTTCTTTTCGATGTTCAACTTGCTCATCCCTCGTTCCTCGATTCCCGCGCGCAGCTTCAGAACTTGCCGTAGTAGCCTTCTTTCAGCGCGTCAAACAGGTTGGCGGCGGTGTGGACCTCGCCGTCGTACTCGATCTCCTGGTCGCCCTTGACCTCGACCTCGGTTCCGTCCTCGAGCGTGAATACGTAAGTCGTGTTCTTCAGGTCCTCTTCCTTGACCAGCACGCCCTGGAAGGCCTCGGGATTGAAGCGGAAGGTGGTGCAGCCCTTCAGCCCCTGCTGGTGAGCGTACAGGTAGATGTCCTTGAACTTCTCGTACGGGAAGTCCGTCGGCAC
>JAHEAZ010000087.1 GCA_024642505.1 Gammaproteobacteria bacterium | reverse complement strand
TGCGCGTGTCGAGTACCCGCCACTGCCGACCGTCGGTTGATTTGAGCAGGCCCGTATCGCCCGGCTGACCGCCGCCGAGCGGATAAAAAACGGTCCGGTCGAGCACCACGCCGTCGGATCCTGCTTCGATGACACGCGCCTGGCACTCGCGGAGATACGCATCCTGCTGGAACAAGGGCTCCGTGACCGGACTCATCGCATTTCCTCTTGACCCGCCGGACTCCCGGCGGTTGCCTGCAAGGTACAACTGATGTTCGAGCAGGTCCACGACTCAACGCTGGCCGGCCAATCTGGCTAGTGCCAGGTGGGTTGGCGCAGTTCGTTCCATCCATCGACCCGACATGGGGTTAGAATCTCGCGCACCTAGTTTCGCTCCGGCCCCCGATGCCCAACCCCGCAACCCCGTTGACCTGGACCGACTGGTACGCCGCCCGGGATCGTGCCCGCGCCGGCGTCGCGGTCGCGGTGATCGCGATCACGTTCGTCCTGGTCGCGACGATGGACCCCTGGCTGGCCGTGATCGGTGGCGCGGCCATGCTGGCGAGCACCGCGGAGGCGCTGGTGCCCCTGCACTACGAACTCACGACCGAAGGCGTCTCGGTGCGCGGATGGCTGCACAACCGACAGGTGGCGTGGGCGGACGTGGCGTCGTGGTCGCGCGCGCCGGACGGATTCGTGCTGCGTGGGCGCGGGGGCAGCGGGTTCCTGCGCCGGCGACGCACCGTGCGATTGCGCTGTCCGGGCCGCGAGCATGTCGTTTCCCAGTATCTCGCCGACGCCCTGCCCGGCCCGGGGACGGGCACTTGAGCGAACTGCTGGTCACGCCCGCCCAGGCCGAGGCCGTCGATCGGGTGGCGCGGTTCATCGTGCGTTTCGGCCTGACCATCCCCGCCATCCTGTCGCTGGAGTCGATGCGACCCTTGTCCTTCGTTGGAAGCCAGTTCATGCACGTCTTGTCGCCCTCCATTGCTGCCGTGCTCCCGCCATTGGGCTGGGACGACCTGGCGCGGCTGCTCGAGGACCGGCGCGGGCTCGAGTACGTCATCCGTCGCATCGAGCAGCTTGACGAGGAATCGCGCGCCTCATGAGCGACCAGCGCCCCGAGAAAGCCAACCGCCCGCTGCGCAGCGTGCTCGCGACGGACTGCGGGTCCACGACCACCAAGGCGATCCTGATCGAGAAAGTCGGCGACACCTACCGCCAGACCTGGCGCGGCGAGGCACCGACCACCGTCGAGGCGCCCTTCGAGGACGTCACCCGCGGCGTGCTCAACGCGGCACAGGAGGTGGCTGAGCTATCCGGCCGCAAGCTGCTGACCGACGACGGGGCCGGCATCCTGACCCCCGAGATCGACCCGCATACCGGGGTGGATGCCTACATTTCCACGTCCTCCGCGGGCGGCGGACTGCAGCTCGTCGTCGGCGGCGTGGTGCGTTCGATGACGGCCGAATCGGCCATGCGCGCCGCGCTCGGCGCCGGCGCGATCGTCATGGACACCTTCTCGTCCAACGACAAGCGCCGCCCGCACGAGCAGATCGAGCGCATCCGGCAACTGCGCCCGGACATGATCCTGCTGGCCGGCGGCGTGGACGGAGGCACCCGCAAGCACGTGGTCGCGCTCGCCGAGCGCATCCGCGCGGCCCGCCCGCGGACCCGCCTCGGCGGCGGTTTCGATCTGCCGATCATTTTCGCGGGCAACAAGAGTGTGCGGGAGAACATCCACGACCTCCTCGACGATATTTCCGACCTCAGCGTGGTGGACAATATTCGTCCAACCATGGAAACGGAAAACCTCGGGCCCGCCCGTGACAAGATCCACGACCTGTTCATGGAGCACGTGATGGCCCAGGCCCCCGGCTACTCCAAGCTCATGGGTTGGACCGACGCGCCGATCATGCCCACGCCGGGAGCCGTCGGGCTGATCATGCAGACCATCGCCCGGCAGCGCGGCATCAACGTCCTCGGGGTGGACATCGGCGGTGCCACCACCGACGTATTCAGCGTGTTCGAGGGTATCTTCAACCGTACCGTCTCGGCCAACCTGGGGATGAGCTACTCGGTCAGCAACGTGCTGGCCGAGGCGGGGTTGCCGCAGATCCTGCGCTGGGTACCCTTCGACATCGACGAGAAGATGCTGCGCAACCGGATCGGCAACAAGATGATCCGGCCCACTACCATCCCGCAGACGCTCGAGGAGCTGAAGATCGAGCAGGCCATCGCCCGCGAGGCGCTGCGGCTTGCCTTCATCCAGCACAAGGAGTTCGCAGTCGGGCTACGGGGCGTCCAGAAGCAGCGAACCATCGCCGACGCCTTCCGTCAGGGTGGCGACGATACGCTGGTCCAGATGCTGGATCTCGACCTGATGGTCGGGTCCGGCGGCGTACTGAGCCACGCGCCGCGCCGTGTCCAGTCGATGCGTATGATGATCGACGCCTTCGCCCCCGAGGGGGTGACCGAACTCGCGGTCGACTCCATCTTCATGATGCCGCACCTTGGCGTGCTCTCGACCGTCAACGAGCTCGCTGCGACCCAGGTCTTCGAGCGCGACTGCCTGATCTACCTGGGCACCTGTATAGCCCCGGCGGGCGTGACCAGGCCAGGCAAGCCCGTATTGCGGGTACAGCTGCGCCTGCCCGACGGGACCGGGGTGGACGAAACACTTGACTCGATGACCCTCTGGCACCTGCCACTTGATCATGACTCCTCTGTGGATGCGGTGCTTACACCGCTGCAGGGCACGCTCGACGTGGGTGAAGGTCCTGGCAAGCCGCGGGAAGTCAGTTTGCGCGGCGGCGTCGTGGGACTGGTCTTCGACACGCGAGGACGACCGATCGTGCTGCCTGACGATCACTCGGCACGGGTCACGCTGCTGAGAAAGTGGGTGTCGGCGCTCGGCGAATACCCGGACGCGGGAGTGAACTGATGGCGGCAGTCTTCACGCCCGGCCTCAAGGTCACCGAGCACACGATCGTGCTCAAGGACCGACGGCTGCCGCTGGAGGGCGAAGTGCTGGTTCGAGCCGGCGACCTGGTCAAGGCGGAGGACATTGTCGCCCGCACCGAGCTGCCCGGGAAGGTCTACCCGATCAACGTCGCCAACCAGCTCAGCGTCGATCCGGGCCGGCTGCGCGACTTCATGAAAGTGGACGTCGGCACGCCCGTCGCCGTCGGACAGCAACTCGCCGAGACTGCCGGTTTCCTGGGCTTCTTCAAGTCCGAGTCGGTCGCCCCTGTCGCGGGTAAGATCGAGAGCGTGAGCACAGTCACGGGGCAGGTCATTATCCAGGCCGAACCCATTCCGGTGCAGATCGACGCCTACATCAACGGCCGCGTGGTCGAAGTGATACCGGGCGAGGGCTGCCTGGTGCAGGCCAACGCGACCATGGTGCAGGGTATCTTTGGTCTCGGCGGCGAGGTCAAGGCACCACTCGTCATGGGAGTCGACTCGCCGGCGGAGGTGCTGACCGCTGACCGGCTCGCTCCTGACATGGCCGGGAAAATCGTGGTCGGTGGCTGCTACGTGCCGCTGGCAGCGCTATGGCGCGCGGTCGAGCTCGGCGTCGCGGGAGTGGTCACCGGAGGCTTCGACTACGACGAGATCAAGGAGCTGCTCGGCTACGAGGTGGGCGTCGCCATCACCGGCGGCGAACAGCTTGGGCTGACGCTGATCGTGACCGAGGGTTTTGGCGAGATTGCGATGGCGCCGGCAACCCATGCGCTGCTCAGGAAATCCGCGGGCCGCCGGGCGTCGATCAACGGCGCCACCCAGATCCGTGCCGGAGTCATCCGCCCGGAAGTGGTCGTGACTTTCGACGACGAGGCCGTGCCCGCCGAGAAGTACATTCCGCCCGAACCACAAGGACTGAAGCCGGGCGATCTCGTGCGCGGCATTCGCACGCCCTACTTCGGGCGCATCGGCCGTGTCGTGGACTTGCCGGCCCAGCCTGCCGTCCTCGAGACCGAGAGCAAGGCGCGGATCATGGAGATCGAGTTCGCCGACAGCACGCGCGCCCTCTTGCCGCGATCCAATGTGGAGAGCATCGAGCAATGAACACCGCCAGGGCACGGAATTGCGCACGCTGCCTCGGAGCGGCGCTGCTCCTGCTTGGACCGGTCGCGACTGCAGCGCCGCCGACCGATCTCCGGTCGGAGGCTCCGATATACGGTGGCGGCCTCGAGATGATCCTGAGCTGGACGCCGCCGCCGGATGACCTGATCGGCTATATGTTGTTGCGCGGCCCGACCGCCAGTGGCCCGTGGAAAGCCATAGAGCCGATTGCCAGCGACGCGATCCGCCACAAGGCAAGGGTGGTTTCCGATCCGCGCCGTGAGGCCGTTCCCGAAACCGTCTTCTTCCGGCTTGTGGCCCTGCGTGCGGACTCGCCCATACCAGCCCTGGTTCCCGGCGAGGCTTCCGACGCCGCAGCTGCAGAGTCCGAGGCGCGCTACGTCGATTCGTTGCTGGCGACAGGCGACGTGTCCGCGCCGGTCGAGAGTCGAACGCGCGCCTACCTGGTCAACCTGACACCCAGCCGGGTGATGCTGGCGCTGATCATCATCGCGGCGGGCGTGCTGATAGGCGTGTTCACGCGAGCTGCCCGTCGCGGCGCGGAGCTGTACATACGCCGCATACCGGGAATCGACGCCATCGAGGAAGGCATAGGCCGCGCCACCGAAATGGGCCGTCCGGTGCTCTATGTACCGGGTATCGGTGAGCTCCAGGAAATGCAGACCATCGCCGCGATGCTGATCCTGGGCCAGGTGTCGAAGAAGGTCGCCGAATACCAGGCCGACATGATCGTCTCCTGCTGCATCCCCATCGTCCGCGAAGTCGCCGATGAAGTGGTCAAGGCCGGCTTCTACCAGGCCGGATATCCGGATGCCTACAAGCCGGCCAATACACGCTTCATTTCCTCGGACCAGTTTGCGTTCACCGCAGGCACCAACGGTATCGTGCTGCGCGAGAAACCGGCGACGAACCTGTACCTGGGCATGTTCTTCGCCGAGTCGCTGATCCTGGCCGAGACGGGCTTCCTCAACAAGTCCATCCAGATCGCGGGTACGGCGGAGGCGACCCAGCTGCCGTTCTTCGTGACCGCCTGCGACTACACCCTGATTGGAGAAGAGCTGTATGCCGTATCGGCCTATCTCAGCCGGGATCCAAGGCTCGTCAGCTCGCTCAAGTCATCGGACTACATCAAGGTCTTCTGCGTGGTGATGCTGATCATCGGCACCGTCGCGGCCAGTCTTGGAAATCCCCTGATCTCGACTCTTTTCCGGATCGCGGAATAGCAAGGACAATCCGCAGTGAAGCGCACCCTGCCCCTGATCATCACTTTCTTTGTCGGCATCGTCATGGTCGGGGAGTTCTTCATTCCCCACTATGGCTACCGCATGCTCACCGACGAGTTCCTGCAATGGGGACTGGTGCTGGCAGCGGCGGCCTACCTGCTCGGCATCGTGAACCTGATACAGGTCAACATCCCGAAGATCACGCAGCGCAAGCCGGACTGGTTCTACAAGCTGATCATGCTGCTTTCGCTGGCGATTACCCTGGCCATCGGCTTCATCGGCGGCCAGGACCGGCAGGTGGAAGGCGCAGCCTATCGCTGGGTCTATAGCTCGGTGTTCACGCCTTTGTCGGCCACGATGTTCTCATTGCTGGCCTTCTACATTGCCTCGGCGGCCTTCCGCGCATTTCGCGCCCGCAATCTCGACGCCGGGCTGCTGCTCGGCGCAGCCATGCTGGTCATGCTCGCACGCGTCCCGATTGGCGAGAACCTGCCCTATATCGGCGAGGGTCTGGGCCACCTGATGAACTGGATCATGGACGTACCCAACACCGCTGCGCGCCGCTCGATCTTCATCGGCGGCGCGCTCGGCGCCATTGCCACGGGGCTCCGGGTCATTCTTGGCCTGGAGCGCAGCCACCTGGGGGACTGAATGTTCGACTTTCTGGTTCGCTTCCAGGCGATGGACCGGCGCTGGATCTTCCTGGGGATGGCGATCGCCATCGTGCTGCCGCTGCTGTTCCCGTTCAAGATGCCCTTCCGGGTGGACGAACGGGTGCAGGCACTGTTCGACGAGGTTGACAGGCTGCCCGCGGGAAGTCGCGTGCTGGTTTCAGCCGACTTCGACCCGGGCTCGCGGCCCGAGATCGAACCATTCTACAGGGCCAACCTGCATCACCTGTTCCGCAAGGACGTCAAGATCGTGGTGCTGACCCTGTGGGAATCGGCGCCGCCACTGGTGCAGCCCATCCTCGAGGAGATTGCCGGAATCTATGGCAAGACCTATGGCGAGGATTACGTCTTCCTCGGCTACAAGGCCGGCCGCGAGGTAGCGATCAAGTCGATCGGCGCGGACATCCCGAAGACCTTTCCCACGGATAGCCGCGGCACCCCGGTCGAGCGAATCCCGGTCATGCGCGGGATCCAGAAAGCGGCCGACTTTGCGCTGATCGTCAACGTCTCGTCCGGAAATCCGGGAACGAAAGAATACGTGATGCAGATCCAGGGCCAGTACAACCTGAAACTCGCCAGCTCGACCACGGCGGTGTCCGGTCCCGACTACATTCCGTTCTACAAGGCAGGGCAACTATTCGGCCTGGCGGCCGGCATGCCCGGCTCGGCGCAATACGAGAAGCTGACTTTCCCGGACGGCAAGGTGCCGGGCGGCGGAAAGCTGATGGCTACTGCCTCGATGGACGTGCTGAACCTGGGGCACCTCTACATCATGGCGTTGATCCTGTTCGGTAACCTGGCCTATTTCATCACGCGGCGGAGGGACTGAGATGGAACTCTCGACCGCGACGCTGCTCGGCGCCTGGGTAAGCATCTTCCTCACCATCTGCATCCTGAGCTTCCTGTACGAGGACAACCCGGTCTACAAGCTGGCCGAGCACCTGTTCCTCGGCGTGTCCATCGCGGTAAGTGTCGTGGAGGCGTACTACGGCACCTTCAAGCCGAACATGCTGGATCCGGTCGGGCGTGCAGCCACCGCCGTAGCCTCGGGCAGCGACCCCGGCTGGGACGCGGTGTCGGTGATACCGCTGCTGCTGTGCGGCGTGCTGTTCCTGAAGCTGGTACCGAAGCTGTCCTGGGTGGCGCGCATTCCAATCGCGTTCCTGGTGGCCATGTTCGCCGGACTCAAGCTCACTGGCGAAGCCAATGCCAACCTGATGACCCAGGTCGCGGAATCGATGCCGAACCTGGGGCAGTTGTGGATCGACCATGGGCTGTGGGACTGGAGCGCAGACGGCGCCGGCGTGATTTCCGGCCTCGTCCTGGTCCTCGGCCTGTGCGCCTGCCTGCTGCATTTCTACTTCAGCGCGCCACATAACCGGCCGCTCAGGGTGGTGTCCCGCTTCGGCGTACTCATGCTGATGTTCGGCTTCGGTGCGTCCTTTGGCTACACCGTGATGGGCCGCATCAGCCTGGCCATCGGCCGCGCCCAGGAGCTGCTTGGGCTGGACCGTTCGCTCGAGCAGAACGCGGTCGTCCACCCGCGCATTGCGACGCTTGCGTCCATTGTCTTGCTGGTGGGGGTGCTGGCCGTGTGGAAGCTGCGGGGCGGCAAGCCGGAGTCAGACGAGGCGACGGAGAGCTAGGCGAGTCGGCTGACCGCCGCGTCCTGACTGGCCGCTTCGATCGATCCCGTCAAACTCGACGGGATACGCATGCGTCCTGACTTGCCTGGTCGAGCGTCCGGCTACAATCCGGGCTTGCGCCAGTCATGCAGGACCCAAGCCGTGACCACCATCCGTGAAGCCGACTTCGTCCAGAGCGTCGCCGATGCGCTGCAGTTCATCAGCTACTACCACCCGGCGGACTACATCGCCCACCTCGCACGTGCCTACGAGCGCGAGCAGTCGCCCGCCGCGAAAGATGCCATTGCACAGATCCTGACCAATTCGCGGATGTGCGCCGAGGGTCACCGGCCGATCTGCCAGGACACCGGCATCGTCAACGTCTTCATCAAGGTCGGCATGGACGTTCGCTGGGACGCGAAGTCGAGCCTCGCCGAGATGGTGAACGCGGGTGTACACAAAGCCTACACCGACCCCGACAACACCCTGCGCGCTTCGGTCGTGGACGACCCGCTGTTTGCGCGCAAGAACACCAAGGACAATACGCCGGCCGTCGTCCACGTCGAGCTGGTGCCAGGCGAAACGGTGGACGTCAACATCGCGGCCAAGGGCGGCGGCTCGGAAAACAAGTCCAAGTTCGTGATGCT
>JAHEAZ010000086.1 GCA_024642505.1 Gammaproteobacteria bacterium | reverse complement strand
ACGACCCAAAGCGGTCTTGCGTTCTGAATTAGTTAGACTACGCCTTAGCCATGAGGCGTATTGCAAAGAGGGTTCGTTATGGGTGGCACGGCACTGGTTACGGGCGCGTCAGCGGGTATCGGTGCAGAATTCTGCCGTCAGCTGAGCCGGCATTGCGACCGAATCATCGCTACGGGCCGCCGCCGCAGCAAACTCGACGCCTTGGCAGCAGAACTGGGTGATCGTGTCGACCTGCATTGCATCCAAGCGGATCTGCTGATCGCTGAGGATCGCGACAGGCTCATTGCGACAATCAAGGAGGAATCGCCTCTCAAGTACCTTGTGAACAATGCGGGCTTTGGCGACATGGCCGCCTTCGCGGACTCGAGCCTGAAAGCCCAGCAGCATCAGGTCGATCTTCACATCACGACGACCATGGCGCTAACCCACGCGGCGCTGCCGGCGATGATTGAGGCAGGCGCCGGGAATATCATCAATCTTTCATCAGTGGCCGCCTTCTTTCCCTACCCGACAGGTATGGTCTATAGCGGCTCCAAGGCATTCCTGAACCTCTTCTCCGAGGGACTTCAGGCCGAGGTGGCCGGTTCTGGGGTGAAGGTCCAGAGTCTTTGCCCGGGATATACCTACAGCGAATTCCACGACCGGTCCGGTATCGCCGATGCGGGTTTCACTCGCGACCAGGTGCCGTCAGAGATGTGGATGGAGGCCAGCGAGGTGGTTGCTGCAAGCCTCTCTGCGCTTGAAACTGACCAGGTTATCGTCATTCCCGGTGAGCACAACGTCGCCCTGGCTCGAAATGAAATCAACGCGCTCCTGAAACGGATTGGCTAACCGCAGGAAGACATCGGTCTGCCAGGAGCGCCATCATCAATGGACTGCTTTTGGCCGAAGGCGGACCTTCTGACCTGGGTTCAGTCGTGCTGCCGCTCTGATGCCCGCTAGCGACCGAAGCGGACGTCGCCCAGACTGTCGGATGCCACGTGCTAAGGTCGGCGTCACCATCATCTGTGTCCCAGATATTCGTGAACAAGACCAGTTTCGAGCCGATGTCGACTGTGATATGTCCGGAGTGCGGCTATCGCTCCAGTGAGGTGATGCCTACCGATTTCTGCCAATTCTTCTATGACTGCCCGGGATGCGGGGCCGTGCTTCGACCCAAGCCAGGCGACTGCTGTATTTACTGCTCGTACGGCGACGTTAAGTGCCCACCCAAGCAGTTGGGAAGCAACTGTTGCTGAGATGGGTTGATCCCGAGCCGGTGACGTGCATTCGGACCTGCCACTGAATTGAATGCGCCAGCGGTCGCTGTTGGCAACCCGAAGCGGAAGTACTTCGATGCCGATTCTGGCGTCGACAGCCGCCGATCATGCGACGGGTGGTGGCCGGGGCCGCAATCATGGCAAGGTCCGCACGAGCGAGCTATTAACAACCGCCACCCATTTAGCATCGCCCCGGGCAATGGTCTCGCCACCACGTACAGAGCCGGACCCAGTCTGTTCCCGTGTGCCGCGGGGCTATCAATGTCAACTCGTTCAGGACCGCCACCAGCACAGAAAAATATCGTTATTTGCTGCTGCCTTCTGCGGACCCGCCGGGACTGAGCGGCAGCGTGACGGTGAAACGCGCTCCGCCAGTGTATGAACGGTCGAGTTCGAGCGTTCCGCCATGGGCCTTGGCCACCAGCGTTGCCAGGTACAGGCCGAGCCCGCTACCGCCCGTGTCACGCGTCCGCGACGGATCACCGCGGTAGAATGGCTCGCCTATAAGCTCCACTTGCGCTGGCGCGATGCCCGGTCCCCGGTCGGATACGCTGATGCTCCAGGCATCGTCCCGGGAGGCAAAGTCGATGGTGACCATTCCACCGTCTGGCGGGGTGTAGCGCAGTGCGTTGCTGACCAGATTCTTCAGCATGAGTGTCAGGCGCACCTGGTCGACGGTGACGGCCAGGTCGCTCGGGCCGCTGACGCGGATCACCTCGCGGCTGCCGGAAAAATAGTCATCAATTAGCTGCTTCACCAGTCGTCCAGCGACAACCCGGGTCAGCTGCAGGGGCGCATGGCGGGTGTTCAGGCGCTCCGCCTCGAGCAGCGTTTCGATGATCCTCTCCATTTCCTCAACGTCGTCGCGCAGGCCGCGGTTGTCGGCCGAATCGTCAGCCAGTGCCAAGGCGAGCTTGAGCCGCGAGAGAGGCGAGCGCAGCTCGTGGCTGATGCCCAACAGCAGCTGGCGCTTGGCGTCGAGCATGCGCCGGACGTCGTCGGCCATCGTGTTGATATCCTCGGCCAGGTCGCCGAGCTGATCGCTGCGGGCCACGGTGATGCGACCCTGGAAGTGACCCTGGCCGATCCGCTCGGCGCCGCGGCGGATCGCGTCGATCGGTTTGATCAGCCAGCGTACCGCCAGGTAGGTCAGCATCACCAGGAACAGCCCGAATGCGATGACGACAGGCGTCAGGTGACGTTCAACCACCTGATCCGCGATTTTCGGCGAGGCGACTACCACCGCATAGGGCCCCTGGTCGAATTTCAGGAAGCCATGTCCGGACAATTCTGCGAACCGGACGCCCTCGACGCCGCGGAGCCACTGGCCGGTTTCCGGCCGGAACACCTCACTGTCGCCGAAGTCCAGGTCGGCCAGCGCGGGAAAGGCGGGGTCGGACGCCCAGTCGAGGCTGGGCCCGCTGATGCGGATGTCGACCGGTATCTTCTGCGTGATCGCCAGCGCGTTGATGATCCGGGGAGGATTACCGATATCGTCACGAACGTACTCGACGTGCAGTGACAGGTGCCCGCTGACCAGTTCCCGCAGCTGGTCGGTCGCATAGACCCAGCGAATGGCCAGTATCGAGCCGTAAGCAAACAGGGCGCCCATCACGAGGAAGATCGCGAGCAGGCGAAACGACAGCGACCGTGACAGCCTCCTAAACATCTTCCCTGACGGGACGGCCGACGAATGCGTAGCCGCGCCCCCACACGGTTTGGATGAAACGGGCAGGCTTGCCGGCGTCGCCGATCTTCTGGCGCAGGCGGCTGATGGCAATGTCGACTGCCCGTGTCTGGATTGCGGCATCAATGCCGCGCACCCCCGCCTGGATCTCGTCGCGAGACATCTTCTTGCCGGCATTGCGTGCCAGCAGGCTCAGCAGCTCGAATTCCATCGAGGTCAGTTCGACCGGCTGGTCATCGACGCGTACCGTGCGGGCGTCGATGTCGATGTCGATGCCATTGAAAGCCAGGCGGCGCAGTCCACCGCGGGTCTCTACTCGCCGCAGGATCGACTGGATTCGAGCGACTAGCTCCCTGGGCTCGAACGGCTTGCCGATGTAGTCGTCGGCGCCGAGCTCAAGTCCGGAGACCCTATCGATGACGTCCCCTCTGGCGGTCAGCATGACGATCGGGATGCTGCTCTTCTTGCGGACCTCGCGGCAGATTTCGAAGCCATCCCGCCCTGGCAGCATTACGTCCAGCAGCAGCAGCTTGGGCTCGGCGGACTCGAGGCGGGCGAGCCCGCTGTCGGCGTCTGTGGCGCACAGCAGGTCGATGCCGAATCGACCCAGGTAGGTTCGCAGCAGTTCCGAGTGTCGCTTGTCGTCGTCGATGAGCAAGACTTTGATCACGAGCACATGTTACCGCGTCGCCAGCGAGCGGTCGCTACCGCCGGCCAGCCTGTTACAAATCGTTACAAACCGTTACCGGGCTGAGACCACTTCAGGATGGGTCCTCGGCAGAATGCCACTCCAGATCACATCTACTTCGACAGCTAGAGGAGCCTGACCATGATCAAGCCACAGAATCTCATTCCGGCAGCAGTGCTGCTGGCTCTCGTGGGCTGCAGCGATTCGAATGACAACAAGGCGCAGGGCGGGACGGAGCCAACGCCTGCGGCAACGTTCAAGGTACAGGCGTTGCACGCGTCGCCTGATGCGCCGGCCGTCAACCTGACCATCGGCAGCAGCACGATATCCGACGTCGACTATAAGGCCGGCACGGCTGCGCTCGAGTTCGACGTTGGCACCTACGCAGTGCAGGTCGACGGCATCGTGCCGGATGGCACGGCAACCGTGATCGGCCCGGTGGACCTGGCCTTCGAGGCGGATACCCTCTATAGCATCGTGGCGATCGGTGACGTCGCCGACATCGATGCGCTGGTTCTGAGCCAGCCGGATACGGCGGTCCCAGCCGGCTCCGTCCGGCTGCGACTGGTACACGCGGCGCCGATGGCGCCGCAGGTCGACGTCTACCTCACCACGCCCGGTGCGGATCTAACGACTGCTGCGGCCGTTGGAACGTTCTCTTTCGGCGAGGATCTTGGCCCGGTCGAAGTCACGGCCGGGGACTACCAGGCACGGGTCACGCTGGCCGGCGATGCTTCGACGGTGGTTTACGATACTGGAACAATCACGCTGGCGGATGGCGGCAACCTGCTGCTCGCGGCGGTCGAGAACACCGTGACGGGACCGGCGCCGATCAGCCTGGTCGTCCAGGATGGTAGCGGCTCGGCGGAAATACTCGATGTCGCGACAACGTCAGACCTGCGCGTCGTGCATGCTTCTCCTGACGCCCCGGCGGTCGATGTCGTGGTCAACGACAATTTTGCCAACCCGCTGGTTCCGGACCTGACCTTCCCGGGTTTCACGCCCTTCGTCAGCGTTCCGCCGGCCAGCTATAACGTCAAGGTCACTGACGCCGCGACCCAGGGCGTGATTCCGATCGACGCCGACTTGAGCCTCGAGGCTGGGGTCCGCTACTCGGTGTTCGCGGTCGGCAATCTTGCGGAACTCGAGGCGCTGATTGCCACCGACGATCCACGCCCAGTCGCGACCGCGGCCAAAGTGCGCATCATCCATGCTTCGCCGACTGCGCAGAACGTGGATATCTACGTCACCGCACCGGGCACCGACATCAACACGGTCGCTGCGACGCTGGCGGACGTACCGTTCAAGGCCAACACCGGCTTCCTGTCCCTGACCGGCAGCAGTTATGACGTGACTGTGACGCCGGCTGGATCGAAGGACGCAGCCATTGGGCCGGTCACGATCTCGGTAGCGGACGGTAGCGTCTACACGGCAATCGCACGTGACGCCGAGGGCGGCGGTGCGCCACTCGGGTTGATCCTGCTGGACGATTTCCTGCAGTAATTGCCGAAATCATTGCTTCCCCCCTGGCCCCGCTCATAGCGGGGCCTTTTTTTTGGAGTGGCCTGTTTGAGACCAGAGATTGGCGCAGGGACTCGCCCATGTGCACGCCGCCGCTTCAAGTCTCCTCAACCTGGTCCGCCATTTGGTGGCCGCGGATCATCATCGGAAGTTGCGCCGGGGAGGCTTTGCGTCCTGGGACAGCGCAGTGGTGACTTGAGTGAGGGCCAGTGGGTGTAGTGGAGTCGTGGACAGTTCACTTGCCGACCCGTTGCGGCCGTGGCAGCGTGGCTCCAACGAGAACACCAACGGTCTGTTGCGCCAGTACTTCCCAAAGGGGATGGACCTGTCGGATATTAGTCAGAGCAAGCTTAATGCCGTCGCTCGTCGACTGAACGAACGTCCACGGCAGGCCCTCAGCTTCGAGATACCGGCAGAACGTTTTGGCCAATGTGTTGCCTTGACCAGTTGAATCGGCAGCCCGGAGCGGACATCCACCACAAGCAGAAACCCCGGCACAGGGCCGGGACTTCTCAAACAAGTGGTAGCGGTGGCCTGCAATTCCAATTTTCGCCGACGCTTCCGCTACCCCGCCGAGAGAGCCTGACGCTGCGAACAGAGAAACCCCGACGCTCGACCGGCGGCGCCGGTCTGCGGCGCTCGAAGACATCGTGGTCCAGGCCTGGGCTCGGCAGCGGAAGTGGCACGGCTGACGGTTCAAGTTACATAACTCAATCCTCAGGCAGCGCCAATGAAGACCCGGCTTGCCCGCCCTGGCAGGCAATGCCATTCTTGGTCCACGGCAACCAGAAGCGACGCCGGAGTTGCTTGGCGCCAGCGAGGCGGCCGCGACACTCCGGGCTGCGATGCACGCGCCAGTGGTGTGCAGGGAGGACGGGAAGTGCGCGGTCTTGGAATTCATCTCGCTTTCGTCGCAACCATGCTGCTATCCCTGCCTGTCGTGGCGGGCCCACCGCAATACACCGTCACGTCCACAGTCAGCGGGAACGGTGGCGTCGTCCTTGACCCGAACAAGGCGGCCTACCAGAAGAACAACATGATCAGCGTGACGGCCAATCCCGACGCCAACTGGATGTTCGATCACTGGGAAGGCGACCTGAGCGGCAACGCGAATCCGACGACGCTCAGGGTCAGCGGCGATCACAGTATTACGGCCGTGTTCGTCGATGGATCCGGAAGCGGGGGTGGCGATCCGGGCGGCGGTGGGGATCCGGGCGGTGGCGGTGGAGGCGCCGAGCGGCCACCACTCCCGACCAGTGGCTTGACCGTAGGCTACTTCGCACAGTGGACTATCTATCGTCGCGGCTACCTGCCGAAACACATCGAAGTGAGCGGCGCCGCCGCGAACCTCGACGTCATCAACTACGCGTTCGCGGGCATCGACGAGAACCTGCGCTGCGCGAGCCTCGACACCTTCGCCGACTACGGCAAGCGCTACGACGCGAGCGAGAGTGTCGACGGCGTGGCGGACACCGTCCAGCAGCCGCTCAAGGGCAACTTCAACCAGCTGCTCAAGTTGAAGGCGATGCATCCGCAGCTGCGGGTATTGCTGTCGCTGGGCGGCTGGACGGAGTCGCATCGCTTCTCCGACGCGGCGCTGCCCGAAAACAGACAGGCCTTCGTCGCGAGCTGCATCGAGCGCTTCATGACGGACGGGCTGGAGCCGGGCATTAGCGCCACCGGCGTCTTCGACGGGTTCGACATCGACTGGGAGTATCCGGGCAGCTGCGGCGACACCTGTAACTTCAGGACCGAGGATGAGGGCAACTTCCCGGCGCTGCTCGACGAGTTCCGCCGCCAGCTGGATGAACTCGAGGGTCAGGTCGAATCAGCCACGGGCACCCGTCCGGAGTACCTGCTGACCATTGCGGCGCCGGCCGGTGCTGCGAACTATGCGCCGATCGACATCGAGGCCATTCATTCATACCTCGACTGGATCAACGTCATGGCCTATGACTTTCACGGCGGGTGGGAGGCCTCCGGGCCGGCCAACCATCACGCGGCATTAAGACGGTCCAAGTGCGACCCGGCTGACGGTGACTGGGGCGACAAGGCGATCCAGGCCTATCTGGTCGGTGGTGTGCCGGGCTCCAAGCTGCTGCTCGGCGTGCCGTTCTACGGCCGTGGCTGGCGCGGCGTCGACGCAGTTGACGACGGCCTCTGCCAGAAGGCGGGCGGCGTGCCACGCGGCAGCTACGAGAAGGGCATCAACGACTACGAGGTCCTCGAGGCAAAGGGCAAGCCGGACTTCTGGGATAGGGATGCCGCCACTCACTGGACCTTCGACGGCAACGAGTTCTGGAGCTACGATGACGCGATCTCGGTCGGCTGGAAGGCCGACTACGTGAATGCGCAAGGGTTGCGCGGATTGATGTTCTGGGAGTTGTCGGGCGACGCACCGGACGGCGCGCTGTTTGACGCACTTCGCCAGGCCCTCAAGCTCTCGCCTTGAGCCTGTCGGCTGTCACCGGACGGTCCTCACGGCATAGACGAATCAGCCCCCGGGACGAAGACTTTCGCACTTGGCCTGGCCAAACAGAAAGTGAAAATATCGGGTGGGTGGTCGGACCGGCTCAGGTGCTACCTGCACACGCCGGGATCTTGTATTTCACGGCATACGCCCCGGCGGGCTGCTACCGACCCTTAGCGGCCCTTCATGACCTCGTTGCGCGGCAGGCTACGATGCCGGTTCCGGTGGAAGCTGTCATGAAGAAAGGCTGAGTTCCATCCACCGCATGCCTCTTTCAATCTTCCAGTCGGTCCACCCCCGCTTGCGATAGAAGCCGTAAGCGCGAAGGGTGGTGTCGAGATCCGTAGTAAGCCACGCTCGCTTGCACCCCGATGCCGCTAGCCACTCCTCCGCCAAGGCCATGAGCCTACTGCCTGCACCCTTTCCCTCGTACTCCGGAAGCACGGCGATAACCAGGAGTTCTCCCGTCGCACGATCGGCCATGGAGAACGCAACGACCCGACCCGAGTCATCGCATACCCAGCCCTTGGTGGACTGGTTGAGACTCTCTATGACGCTCTGTGGATTGATGCCGAGCCCTTGCAGTTCCTCGAGCGTCAGCGCGTTCTCACGCGTTCTCGGACGAACGTAGAAGAGCGCGGGCACGTCGGCGGTAGTGATCTCGCGGAAC
>JAHEAZ010000028.1 GCA_024642505.1 Gammaproteobacteria bacterium | reverse complement strand
CAGCAGGATACCTTCCTGCCGTTCGTCGAGGACGGTACGATCGTCTTCGTCGGAGCGACCACCGAGAACCCGTCGTTCGAGGTGAACGCTGCGCTGCTGTCCAGGGCGCGGGTCTACGTGCTCAAGCCGATCGCAGCAGGCGATTTGCTGGTGCTGCTTGAGCGGGCCCTGCGCGATCCCGAGCGCGGTCTTGGCGGTGGGGACCTGATGGTCGATGACGGCGTCCTGCCAGTCTTTGCCGAGGCTGCCGATGGCGATGCGCGCCGCGCGCTCAACCTGCTGGAGATTGCCGCCGAGCTCGCGGTACCACGCGAGGATGGGCAGGCCATCACCATGGAGGCGGCGCTCGAGGTGGTCGCCGGCGGGCAGCGGCGTTTCGACAAGCGCGGCGAACTGTTCTACGACCAGATTTCGGCACTGCATAAGTCGGTGCGTGGCAGTGATCCTGACGCAGCGCTCTACTGGTTGTGTCGCATGCTCGACGGAGGCTGTGATCCCTCATATCTCGCCAGGCGGATCCTGCGCATGGCAGTCGAGGACATCGGCAACGCCGATCCGCGGGCGCTGACCCTTACGCTCGAGGCCTGGCAGGCCTACGACCGGCTGGGCAGCCCAGAGGGGGAACTGGCGCTGGCTCAGGCCGTGGTGTTCCTGGCCTGCGCCGCCAAGAGCAACGCGGTCTACAAGGCCTATGGCGCCGCCCTCGACGACGTACGCGCGCACGGCACGCTGGAAGTTCCGTTGCACTTGCGCAATGCGCCGACGCGGCTGATGAAGGACCTGGGCTACGGCGCGGGCTATCGCTACGCTCACGACGAGCCGGACGCGCGTTCTGCAGGGCAGACCTACTTTCCAGACGCCCTTGAGCCCCGGATCTATTATCATCCGGTGCCGCGCGGGCTCGAAATCAAGATCGGCGAGGCGCTCGAGCGGCACAGGGGCCGCGACCAGGGCAAGAAGGACTGACCCGCGCGAATACCGCCTTGCGGGCTTGATGCAGGAACTCCGGTGGCACAGACCCTCATTGCAATTGCGCTTGGCAGCGCGCTGGGCGGCGTTCTTCGCTACCTGGCGGGCGCCTTGGTGCACGTGTGGGTTGCGCGTACGTTTCCCTGGGGTACGCTCGGTGTGAATGTGCTGGGCAGTGCGATGATCGGGTTGCTCTGGGTGCTGCTGGCGGCGCGCGGCGCGCAGGGAGAAGTGCTGCGTGCCTTCGTGATCGTTGGGCTGCTCGGTGGCTTCACGACCTTTTCCAGCTTTTCGCTCGAGACCCTGCTGCTGGCCGAGCAGCACGGCTTCGGCCGTGCCGGCGCCTACGTGCTGTCGAGCGTGGTGCTTTGCCTTGCGGGTGCATGGGCCGGATTGAGTGCCGGCCGGCAATGGCTTCAGTGAACCCACGGCGACGGAGATAGACAGTGCTGGACACAAAGCAGCTGCGCAGCGATCTCGACGCCGTCGCAGCCAATCTGGCCCGGCGCGGGTTCGCCTTTGACAAGGCGGGTTTCGTCGCCCTGGAGGAGCGGCGCAAGTCGCTACAGATCGAGGTGGACCGCCTGCGGAACGAGCGCAATACGCGCTCCAGGGCCATAGGACGCGCTAAGGCGCAGGGGCAGGACATTGCTCCGCTGCTGGCCGAGGTCGAGACACTGGGAGATGAATTGAAGCGCGCCGACGCGGGCCTCGCGGCGCTGCAGGCCGAGCTCGACGCAATGCTGCTTGACGTACCGAACCTGCTGCACGAATCGGTTCCGGACGGGCGCGATGAAAGCGCCAACGTCGAACTGCGCCGCTGGGGCGAGCCAAGGCAGTTCGAGTTCGAGCCGCTCGATCACATTGCGCTCGGCGAGAAACTCGGCGGGCTCGACTTCGGGTCTGCCACCCGGATATCGGGTGCCCGGTTCACCGTCATGCGCGGCGGTGTCGCGAGGCTGCATCGCGCGCTCGCGCAATTCATGCTGGACCTGCATACCGGTGAACACGGCTATACCGAGGCCTACGTTCCCTACCTGGTGACCCGCCAGACGCTGACCGGCACCGGGCAGCTGCCGAAGTTCGAGGCGGACCTGTTTGCCCTGAAGGGGCGGGAAGACCTCAGGGCAGAGGAAAGCCTGCAGGACCTGTACCTGATCCCGACTGCCGAAGTGCCACTGACCAACCTGGTTCGTGAACAGATCCTCGAGGCCCGGGATATTCCCTTGAAGTTCACGGCACACACGCCGTGCTTCCGCTCGGAAGCCGGATCCTACGGCAAGGACACGCGCGGCATGATCCGCCAGCACCAGTTCGACAAGGTGGAGCTGGTGCATGTGGTCCGGCCGCAGGACTCCTACGCGGCACTGGAAGAACTGACCGGCCATGCCTGTACGGTACTCGAGCGCCTCGGGCTGCCTTACCGTGTGGTGGCGCTCTGCGCGGGCGATATCGGCTTTGGCAGCACCAAGACCTATGACCTGGAGGTTTGGCTGCCGGGGCAGGGCAGGTACCGCGAGATCTCCTCCTGCAGCAACTGCGAGGGCTTCCAGGCGCGCCGGATGCAGGCGCGTTGGCGGAATCCGGACACCGGCAAGCCGGAGCCGGTGCATACGCTGAACGGCTCCGGCGTGGCGGTAGGCCGCGCGCTGGTGGCGGTACTGGAGAACTGCCAGCAGGCCGACGGCTCGATCCTTGTGCCAGAAGCGTTGCGACCCTACATGGGCGGTGTGGAAACATTGAGGTAACGGGTGCCGGGCACAGCGCGGGGACTGTACCCGAACGGGATACCGTTATCTCGAGCCATGCCCGGAACTTCTGGTACCGGCTACGCCAGTTCAGGCGCAAGTCACGTGCCGATCCCACACCGGCACCATGCACCGGCGGGGGTGGCGACAGCCACCTCTTGTGTCAGTCCTCGCCAGCGAAGCCGAGCAGGTGGAGCAGGCTGGTGAACAGGTTGAACAGGCTCACGTAGAGCGTGACCGTGGCAAGGATGTAGTTGGTCTCGCCCCCGTTCACGATCTCGCCGGTCTGCCACAGGATCAGGCCGGCCATGAGCATGACGAACATACCCGATACGGCGAGCGACAGGGCCGGCATGTGGAAGAACACGGCGGCCAGCCCCAGCAGGAAGGCCGCCAGGATGCCGGTGAACAGGAACCCGCCCAGGAACGAGAAACTGCGGCCGCTCTTCACCGCATAGACGGACAAGCCGACAAACGTAATCGCGGTCATGCCGAAGGCATTCACCACCACGTTGTGGCCATTTGGCACGAACTGCAGGTAGGCGCTGATGATGGGTCCGAGCGTATAGCCCATGAAGCCGGTCAGGGCGAACACGAACAGGATGCCCAGCGCGCTGTTGGCAGTCTTGTGGACGGCGAACAGCAGGCCGAAGTAACCAACCAGCGTGACGATCAGCCCTGGATGCGGGAGGTTGAGCGCCATCGCAGCGCCCGCCGTCAGGGCGCTGAAGGCCAGCGTAGCCGCCAGCAACAGATAGGTATTCTTCAGTACCTTGTTGGCGACCAGCGCGGAGGCGGGCGTGGCGGCAACGGCGCTGGGGTTGGTGATGCGATCCATCTCTTGGCGTCTCCTGAAATTGTCTGCGGGCAGTATAGGTACCCAAGCTTCCCCGAACAAGTTAACGTGAACGGGAATTCATCGATAACGTAGACCCGGGAACGGTGACAAGGTTCCGGATCGGCTTGCGGGTTGGCTCCCCGGCAAGGACAATCGCGGCGCGCAGGTCGGCCGCGGAGAGGTGGCAGAGCGGTTGAATGCACCGGTCTTGAAAACCGGCAGCCCTTTACGGGGCTCGTGAGTTCGAATCTCACCCTCTCCGCCAACTTTCCCACAAGACACGACTGGCCGGACGGTATCCACATCAAATAGTGGAACATAAGGCTGCGCCGATGCGCGCCGATGATCGACAATGTCGATGACAACCCAATCGATTGCCGGGCTGTGCTGCTGTGGCAGCCGAGGATATGGGCCGGTCTTGGCGCCAGTTACGATTCGTTCACGTGGATGGTTATGGCCGACAAGGACTGGTTCCGCGTTAGATGGACCGGGAAGCCTTCCTTGAGCTGCTGCGCGACCCGGGGCTCATTCTCGGTGCGAGCATCCGGATCGTCGGTCCAACTGGCGAGTACGGCGGCGACAAACTCATCAACATCGGGACGAATCGCTGGGCCGCAAGACTTCAGCTGGGCCACATCCAGCCGCTGCGTCCACAGTGGCTGCTCGAGATGTCGGCCGGCGCGTGGTTTTTTCAGGACAACGATGACTTCCTCGGGCACACCCGTGGGCAGGATCCCATCGCTGCTGCCGAGGTCCACCTTATACGGATCATGAATTCCGGCGGCTGGATCGCGCTCGATGGCAATTACTATTCCGGCGGTCGCAGCTATCTGGACGGTGAGCGACAACCCGATTTGCGGCGGAATTCACGAATGGGGATCACGCTGGCCCGGCCCTTGAAGCGCCGACACCTGCTCAAGGCAGGCTTCAGCCGGGGCGTCCTCACGGAATCCGGCGGTGACTTTACGGTCGCGTCACTGACCTACGCTGTTGTAATACATTAGTCGGGGAGTGACTGGCCTGCGCGCCATCAGTTGCGTCGCATGGCGGCAAAGATTCTTTACGCTGGAATGAGCTTGCTCAAATCAATTCTGCCCATCTCTGCAGTTCGTCTCCTGGCGTGCGGCTGATGCAGCATTGACAGGCGCGGGCGAAATTCTGTAACGATTGCTCGTGCCAGCTAAACCATTCAGCGAAGGCAAGTCAGACTTCGACAGCGATTCACCAATATCGACCCACGTCGGCTTGGGTCGACCCTGCGCCCATGGAGTTATCCAAGAACTGCAGCGCCATGATCGAAGCCGGGGTCGGCGGATCGTGCGAAAACCTGATCGGGGGCGCCACCTATCGCTGGTGAGGCAACGTTATCCGGGACCTGCTGTCTATACCCGTCGGGGCAGGTAGCGGCGCATCACTATGTCGGTTCGGCTGTCTGGCTCCATTGGAGCAGCGGATGATGCCTTGGCGTGCATCGCCAGCCGATACTCGCTTATGGTTCTGCCGTACCGGTGCTTGTCGATTGGCACCTGCGCCTGCCGTGGTGCTGATCTGCCAGCCGCCTTCATCGTCTGTCTCCCATCCAGGCGATCGCCCGGATACCGTTCGAATCTAGGCACACCCGATCGATCGTCAAATGAACCGGGTCACAGAATGGGCAGAAGGGTCCCGGGCAGGCGGTTTCGGCAGCATGCCGGTCGGCGACCGGCCGTTGCCGAGCGTGCGCTGAAACGACTATTGCTCCACAAATTCGTGTTTACAGTCTGTTTAAATAAATGCAGAATCATTAGGTTATCTCGCTATCTTCAGGTCTATTCTTGAGAATGCAGCCAGGCAGTTCGCGGTCCGCTTGGCGATAGCAGCGCTGCTAGCGGCGACTCCGATCGCGGGAGAATGGATTGACCGATAAATTCGACTACGACTGGTTGGTCATCGGCTCCGGCTTCGGCGGAAGCGTCTCGGCCCTGCGTCTGGCGGAGAAGGGCTACAAGGTGGCCGTTATCGAGGCCGGCAGACGCTACCGGGACGAAGACTTTGCGCGCAGCGCCTGGAATCTCAAGCGCTTCCTCTGGGCACCGTCGCTGGGGTTGAGAGGGATCCTGCGGCTAAGTCCGTTCAAGGACATCTTTGTCGCCAGCGGTGCGGCGGTTGGCGGGGGCAGCGTCGTCTACGCCAACACGCTCTACCGGGCGAAGCCCGAGTTCTTCGCCAACCCCCAATGGGGTCGGCTGGCTGACTGGTCCACGGTCCTGGCGCCCCATTACGCCACGGCGGAACGGATGCTGGGTGTCAACGTGGTGCCGCGTGCGAGTGATAGCCAAAAGCTACTGGCGGAATTGGGCACCGCCTTTGGCGTCGGCGCAACGTTTATGCGCACGCCGGTTGGTGTCTACTTCGGCAAGCCAGGTGTCAGCACCCCGGATCCCTACTTCGGCGGGGAAGGACCGGCGCGCAATGGCTGCACGTATTGTGGAGCTTGCATGGTGGGCTGCCGCGAAGGCGCCAAGAATTCGTTGCTGAAGAACTATCTCTGGTTCGCAGAGAAGCGCGGCGCGCAAGTCCTGGCGGAACGGATCGTGACCGACGTTCGGCCACTTGGCGCGGGTGACGGCAGCGACGGATTTGCGGTCACGACGGAGCGGCCCGGGGCCTGGGTGTGGCGGCACAGGCAGACGATTACTGCAAGGGGCGTCGTCGTCGCTGCAGGTGCGCTTGGCAGCAACAGCCTGCTGGCGCGCTGCAAGCTGAACGGATCTTTGCCCGGCATCAGTGATCGTCTCGGGCAGCTGGTCCGTACCAACAGCGAATCGCTACTCGCAGTGACGCTGCCAAAGGGCCTGGCGCGGCCGTGGAACGACGTGGCGATCAGCGCCAGCATCCATACCAGTGCCGACACGCACATCGAGTTCGTGACCTACGGCCGGCACGGCGATTTCCTGTCGTTGTTGTGCACGGTGCTGACGGGCAAAGGCACGAGACTGACGCGGCCGTTGATCTGGTTCGGCAATGTCCTGCGACACCCGGTGACATTCCTGAAATCGCTCTGGCCTGTTGGCTGGTCGCGACACAGCGTGCTGCTGCTGGTCATGCAGAGCCTCGACAATGCGATGTCATTCCAGGCGCGGCGCGGGATTTTCGGCGGCGTGTCGCTGTCCACTCGCCAGGACCCTGACAGGCCAAATCCAACCTATATCGACGCCGGTAATCGCGCGGCCGACTGGCTCGCCCGGCACACCGGCGGCTACGCCCAGTCGGTGGTGCTGGAGGCCTGGGCCAACATTCCGTCCACTGCGCACATTCTCGGTGGCGCGGTAATTGGCGCGGACCGCGATACCGGGGTGGTGGATGGCTACGGCCGCGTGTTTGGCTACCGCAACCTGCTGGTCTGCGATGGTTCGATCATGCCGGCCAATCCGGGCGTCAATCCGTCGCTGACCATCACCGCGCTAGCCGAGCACGCGATGAGTCGGGTGCCGGGTCGCGGGTTTGGCGGTGCTGAAAATGCCCGGCAAAGCCCCGCAATGCCCGACCCGGAAACAGTGTGTCAGCCGGATGCCGAGGTAATGGTGTAGATCACCACGAGGTTGCCGTCGTGATCCACGATGCCGACCTCGCGCCCGGTACGACCGTCGTGGGTTACCAGCTTTTCCTCGGGATGGACGATCAGTCCGCCCGCCAGCGCCTGGTGGGCCACTGCGTCGACGTCGGCGACGTCCAGCACGATGGCGCTGCGCTTCGGGTCGGGGCAGGGCTTAAGGTGCATGCCCTTGACTTCGGTCAGTGCCAACACGCGAGGCTGTCCCGGGGCGCTCAACAGCGCAAATCGTAGCTTCGCCTTGCGGTCGATCTCGAACACCGGATAGGAGTACGAGTCGCTCGGTGACTCGTGCATGTGCTCGACCTCGAAGCCGAGGATGTCGCGATAGAAAGCCAGCGCATGATCGAGGTCGCGCACCACGAAGTTGGCGCGCTGGAAACGTAGGGCGGGCTTGGTCATCTAGGGACTCCTTGGTCTCGAGGTTGGCCGGCCTGTGCCTTGGCCGGCCCTGCAATGGGAATTGGGAAAGGTTGCCACCAATTTGATGGGTTCGCCTATAGTCGATACGTGCCGTGCGGTTGATTGAATCGATGACACAATTAGTAGTAATTAAAACAGATAGGTGAGGGGATTATCTAATGCAAAAACTCATCGCTTTGGTGCTCATGGCATTGCCGTTACCGGCGCTGGCCGATCATTACGACGTCATTGAATTCAAGCTCAATGAGGGCTGTAGTTTCGAAACCTACATGGGTGTGGTCAAGGACTTCAACGAATGGGGCAAGGGGCACGGCTACCAGGCCGAGGTCGCCGTCAAGCTTCAGCACACGGACCTGAACAGCATGATCTGGTTGGGGCGCAGTGCCAATGCCGCGACTTTTGGCAAGGCCTGGGATACCTGGCGTAACGCCCAGTCGGACCCGGCTTCCGCGCCGGCCAAGCTGCAGGCCAGGTTTGCCAAGTGTTCCACCAACGTCGGGCGCCGCAGTTACGACGTCTACTGACCGTCGCGCGAGCCCGCTCCACCACGTTACGGAACTACAAGGGAATCAAATCATGAAGAAATTACTGGCTCTGCTGTTGCTGACCTGTCCGCTCGCCGCCGCCGCCGACAACCTCGATGTCATTGAGATCAAGCTCAGGGACGGCTGCGATCTCGCCAAGTACCTGACCGTCGTCGCGGATTTCAATGTCTGGGCGAAGGACTACGGCTACCGTGCCGAGGTCCTGTCGCCGATCCAGCGCATGAACCTGGAGACGATCTACTGGGTCGGGCGCAGCAAGGATACCGAGACCTTTGGCCACGCCTGGGACACCTGGCGTGACGCACAGTCCGATCCCGATTCAGTGCCCGCCAAGCTGTGGGCACGCATGAGCGCGTGCGAGATCAATATCAATCGCGCCGGCTACGATACCTACAAATAGACGCTGGTGGCGGCCGCCCCCGTGGCGGCCGCCTCTTCATTCAGGTTGCCGCGATGCCACGACGGCAAGCCACCCGTCTCCAGGTCATTCCGGCACACCGAAGTGTTCAGTCAGGTAGCCGAGGATCAGCTCCCGCGTCGCGGGAGATTGCTCGGCCATTCCCTGTTCCTCGACCATCCACTCGAGCAGCTGATCCCAGGTCTTGCGCGACAGCTGCTGCTGCTTGACCAGCGTAAGCGAGTGGCAGGAATTGCACAGTCGCCCTGCCTCGGCCTGGCCGGGCCCCGCTGGCCAGTCGGCGCCGTAATCCATCGCAGGCGCGGCGGCGGTTTCCGCTGCCCCGTCCTTGAGTGATTCAAGGTACGCGATGATGTTGGCCCGCTCATTTGCATCGGCCATGCCCGCGAAACCCATCCGCGTGCCGGGCGCGAAGTCGTTCGGGCTGGTCAGGAAGCGATCGAGGAGGGTGGTCGTCCAGTTGCCGCCGACCGCCTTGAGTTCGGCTGAGTAGTCAAAATCCTCGGCAGCCGCGATCCCGCGCCCGACCACGTTCCACAGGTTGGGTCCAATAAGCGCGCCGCCACCCGGCTTGGCGTTGTGGCACGCGCTGCACAGGAGAAAAGCTTGCGCTCCCGATGCGGCGTCGCCCTGAACTACCTCGGCGGCCGGTGCCGGGTCGCCCCAGCACGCAGCCAGGAGAGTCGCTGCGACGGCGGCCATGCCGCCAGAAAATCCGACTGGTCTCATCCCATTTCCCAATCGCGGTTCAGCTTACCGTGACGGCCACGCGGTGCATGGCGTTGTTGAGGTATCCCTTCGGGTTCCAGGCCACCGCGAAAGGCTGCATCACGCCCTGGTCGTCTGTCGCGCGCGCCCAGACTTCGTAGTAGCCCTCGGAAGGAAATTCCAGCCGGGCGGCAAAGGTCTGCCATGAGTACTTGTTTGGTGCGCGCTTCAGGTCGGTCCTGACCCAGGTCGCGCCGAAGTCCGTACTGACATGCACGGCAGCGACCGACCGGTCTCCAGCCCAGGCATGCCCCCGAATCGCGAGTGACCGGCCGCCAACCTGGGCGCCGTTTTCGGGAGACGTAATCAGCGACTTGACCGGCATCGATTCTATGATCCGGAAATCGTCCTTCGGCACCTCGGCACCCGGCTTCACCGGGTAGCGCGGCACGCGATAGGAGTCACCTTCCATCTTGGGTCCGTCGTGTATGACGTCGCGAACCCAGATCCGCTTCAGCCACTTGTGCGAAGTCGAGCCGGGCCAGCCCGGGCAGATGGTCCTGACGGGGAAGCCGTGGTACTTCGGGATCGGCTCGCCGTTCATTTCAAAAGCGATGATCGAGTGCGGCTCCATGGCCTTGGCAATGGGTACACCACGTGAAATCGGTACTTTGTTGGGGTCGCCCGAAAGGTGCGCATCCATGCCGTAGTGGCCGGTATACAGGGCCGATTTGCGAACGCCCGCTGCCTTCAGCACGTCGGCGTAGCGCGCGCCAGTCCATTCGGCGTTGCCGATGGCCCCGACCGTCCACTGGTTGCCGTGCGCCGGCGGGTTGAAGCCGGCCCGGCCGTTGCCGCCGCACTCCACCTGCAGTTTCAATCTGACCGGCTTGAAACGGCCTTTCAGCTCGTCAAGCGTCAGCGTCAGGGGATTGTCGACCTCGCCGTCCACGGTGAGAGTCCAGCCGCTCGCATCCATTTTCTGCGCCATGTCCGGCATGACGCCGTTGTCGCGGACGAAATGTCGGCTGTTGGGAGTGACGTCGTCATCGAGAAGGTGCGCGGGCGTCTCCGCGTTGATTGGCCGATCGCCGAGAATCACCAGGCCGTCCTTGCCCTCCAGCACCAGTCCGCCAGGAGCCTCGGCAAGTGCGGCCGGGATCAGTCCGGCCGGGTAGTTACGGTGGAACGGGATCTGCGCGCCGACTGCTGCGGCCATGGCAGCGAGCCCGGCTCCCTTCAGGAAACCTCGACGGTCGGCGTGCGTCTTGCGCCCGAAAACCAGTGCGTCGGCCCGGTCGGGGTCCTCTGCATAGAGTTCGCACAATCCGCGTTCTTTGCGCTTGTCGTCGGACATCGTCTTTCCCCTGCTGAGTGAACGACTGCGCCATTACGGCGCATATAAGGAATGTTGAATATAAACCCCCGGGCCGGGCTTGACCATCCGGTGAGCGGGGACGGCAGGCCCGCGCTTGGCGTCATGGACCGGCCCGACGTGCTGGGCGGACGGCCGGCGAGCGTGAGGCTATCATTGCCCCTGGAGTCATCGAATGCCGGTACGACATGCCTGAAACCATGCGCAAAGAACACGCCAAGTTGCGGCGGCGACCGTTCCTGACGCCGCTGTGGCTGACGAGTATCGCCGGCGCCGCGGCGCTGATCATTGCTTCCTGGTTCTTCCTGAGCGCGTCCACGACCATGGTGTTCGTCCTGCGCCATGCCGAAACCTCGACTGCTCCTGGCGACGATCCGGAGCTGTCGATGGCAGGCAAGTTGCGGGCCGAACGTCTGTCCGCCGTCTTCGCCCGCGCCACCGAGGGCACGGCCCTCGATGGCGTGGTAGTGAACGAATGGCGACGAACCCAACAGACGGTGCAGCCGCTGGCCAACGCGCTGGGCATCCCGGTCGTGGTCGTTTCCAGTACCGACCCTCGCGAAGCGGCTCACCGCGCCCTCGATGACTTCGACGGCAGCCCTGTGCTGATCGTGGCCGATGCCGATGCCATACCTCGAATCGTCAAGGAGCTGTCGGGCAAAGACGTGCCTGTGCCCTTGGCTACGGACTTCGGCACGCTCTACGTCGTGGCGCACCCGCACCTGGGCCGCAGCTCACTGGTCATGCTACGGCTCCCCTGACCGCTGCCGGCGCGGCGGGATACCAGCGATCCCGGCCTAGCGCGCGGCGATGGCTGCCTCGACGAATTCGCGGTGCCGGGCGACGCGCAGGTCCGCCAGCACCGAGTCGAGGATCTTTCGGCTGGAATCGACCAGGAACGTGGCGCGGCGAACACCGATGCCCAGGGGTCCGTCGACCCCATACTGGCCGATCACCTGCTTTTTCTCGTCGGATAGCAGCATGAATGGCAGGGAATTCTTGTCCCGGAAGCGCCGATGGCTCTCAGGTGACTGCGGGCTGACACCGACGACGCGCAGCCCGGCCGCGAGGATCTGGGTGTGAAGGTCGCGAAGGTCGCAGGCCTCCTTGGTACAGCCGGGTGTGAAGTCGGCAGGGTAGAAGTAGAGAATCAGCGCCTCCCCGGCGAGTAACTCGGTCAGGCTGCGCTCCCGGCCGTCCTGGTCGGGCAGGGTGAAATCGGGTGCCAATTGGCCTTTCTCTAGCATGATTGCCTTCGTGCAAAGTGCGGGGATTCGTCAGGGCTCCTTATGCGACTCTGGGCCGCGGAAGACTATTTCCATCACCTCGTAGTTGGACTCGTACAGTCCGAGGTGGCGGTAAATGCTGCGGGCTCTCGAGTTGGAGCGGTCCACATACAGGCGCAGGCCACAAACTTCCGGACTGGCTGCGGCGAGTTCCGACACGTGCCGGTACAGCGCAGAGAATACACCGTTTTGGCGGTGGCTGGGTTCCACGAAGACAGACTGGATCCACCAAAATACGCCGTTTCGCCAATCGCTCCACTCGAAAGTCAGCATCATCTGCCCAACCGGCCAATTGCCGGATTCGGCAATGAAGTAACGACCCCGGGTCGGATCCTCGAACACGGCAGCAACCCCCGGCCGAAGCAGTGCCAGGTCGAGCGCCACACCCTCGGACTCCATGGCCAGGCCGGAATTGGCGCGGATGATGAACTCGAGGTCGCCGCCCCGGGCATCACGAATCCTGAGTGTCATGAGTGGCTTGATTCCTGTGCTAGCCATGCCTGCCCGGCTGATGATAATCGAGAAATGTGATGATGCCGGTGGACGGCCAGCTTGCTCGCCCGTCGTCGCGTCTTTACAATCCGCCCTCCTCATGGGGCGGTAGCTCAGCTGGGAGAGCGTCGCGTTCGCAATGCGAAGGTCGTGGGTTCGATCCCCATCCGCTCCACCAGACCAACTCGAAGGCCAGGGCATCACCCTGGCCTTCGTCGTTCCGGCGAGTGGCATTGAGAGCTTGGTCGCATTGACTTGGGGGATCGATGAGCCTTAGCGTTGACACGCGCGCCGTGTCTGGCGCGCTGGTAACTGTTGGCCTGCGAGGGAGAAACCATGGCAGTGAAAAAGAAGGGCGCCAAGAAGGCGGCCAGGAAGACGTCAGTGAGGAAGTCGGGCGCCAAGAAGAAGGTCGCCAAGAAGAAGGTCGCCAAGAAGACGGCGGCGAAAAAGGCGCGACGGACAACCCACCGCAGCTCGAGTGGCAAGAAGCTGTATGCGAAGCGGGATGCACAGGGCCGCTTCAAGGACATCCAGACCTATGCCCGAGCCCATGCCGCCGACCTGCGCAAGAAGTCGAAGGCGGAGACCGTCAAGGCCGGCAAGACAGTGAAGAAGGCAGCCAAGAAGGCGGCCGGCACGGCAAAGAAGGCTGTCACGAAAGGCTCCAAGAACACGCGCAAGACGGTAGCCACCGCCAGGCGCAAGGCGAAGACAGCAATTCGCAAGACGGCCGCCCAGGTCCGCAAGGCAACGACCAAGGTTGAACGGATGGCCGAAAGGGCCGTGGCCAGCACCGCCGGGGCCGTCAACTCTGCAACGCAGGCCGTCGACAGCGCCGTTTCTGACGCCGCAAAGAAGCTGTAGACACTTGCGTCGTTCCCGGCCATGGCAGCCGGGAACGACGCCGTCGGCGGTAGACGCGCGCGCCGCCCGAGTGGTCGGCTTGCTGTACCATTTGCGCGGCGCCCCGGTAGCTCAGTGGATAGAGCGGCCGCCTCCTAAGCGGCAGGTCATAGGTTCGACTCCTATCCGGGGCACCAAACTCCAGCTTGACGCATGTGCGCTGCCCCATTGCTGGGCGCTGTAAGTGCCTGAATTCGTGTTCATTCGAGGGTCCTGATCCGTTATCATTAACGGTTCATGCCGGCGGTGAACGGGTGCTGCCAGCAAAGCCGACGTCCGACAGTTACCCGCGACTGGAGCGCAGGCCCTGGCCATGAGCCGTCCCTTGAACGAGTTGTACGACTCGAGCCCGCTTTTCGGCGCCAATGCGCCGTACGTTGAAGCGCTCTACGAACAGTTCCTGAATGACCCCTCGTCAGTCAGCGACGTCTGGCGCGAGTATTTCGCCCGCGTCCGGGCGGGCTCGGGCACCGAAGTTGCGCACGGTCCGGTCAAGGACGCCATCCTCGCGCGTGCCGCGGCGCCACGCTCCCCGGCGGCCCTGGCGTCGGATCCGGAGGGTTCGCAGAAACAAGGCGCGGTTTCGCGCCTGATCCAGATCTATGCCAATCGTGGTCACCTCATTGCCGCGATCGACCCTCTGGGCATGATGCACAGGCCCATGCCGCGGGTGCTCGAGCTCGGTTACTTCGGCCTGTCGGACGCGGACCTCGACCGCGAGTTCCACACAGGCGGCCGGGTGGAAGGCGTCAAGAAACGCGGCAAGCTGCGCGACATCATCGCCGACCTGCGCTCGATTTATTGCGGCAGCGTGGGAGCGGAATTCGCGCACGTCTCGGAAACCGAAGAACGCCTGTGGCTGCAGGACCGCTTCCAGAATGGGCGCCTGCACCAGCGGTTCTCGAACGAAGAGAAGCGCAATCTGCTCTGGCAGCTGACCGTCGCCGAGGGTCTCGAGCGCTACCTGCATACCAAGTACGTTGGCCAGAAGCGCTTCTCGCTCGAGGGCGGCGATGCGTTGATCCCATTGCTCGACGACCTGGTGCAGCAATGCGGCGCCAGCAAGGTTGAGGAGATTGTCATCGGCATGGCGCATCGCGGTCGCCTGAACGTATTGGTCAATGTGCTCGGCAAGTCACCGGCCGACCTGTTCTCCGAGTTCGAGGGCGGGTATGACACCACGAAGCTCACCGGGTCCGGCGACGTCAAGTACCACAAGGGATTTTCCGCGGACCTCAGGACGCCGGGTGGCGACGTCCATGTGGCGCTCGCTTTCAATCCCTCGCATCTCGAAGTGGTCAACCCGGTAGTCGAGGGATCGGTTCGCGCCCGCCAGGACCGGCGCGGGGATTCGTCCGGCGATACTGTGGTGCCGGTCCTGATCCATGGCGACGCAGCGTTTGCTGGCCAGGGCGTGGTCATGGAAACCATGCAGCTGTCGCAGGCGCGCGGTTTCTCGACCGGCGGGACCGTGCACCTGATCGTCAACAACCAGGTGGGCTTCACGACCAGCGAGCCGCGCGACGCCCGCTCCACGCTGTACTGCAGCGACGTGGCCAAGATGATCGAGGCGCCAATCCTGCACGTGAACGCGGACGATCCCGAGGCCGTGGTCTTTGTGGCCCGGCTGGCGCTCGAGTACCGCATGCGATTCCATAAGGATGTGGTGATCGACCTGGTGTGCTACCGGCGTCATGGTCACAACGAGGCGGACGAGCCGGCCGCTACCCAGCCAATGATGTACCAGGTGATCCGCAAGCACCCAACGGCACGGCAGCTCTATGCCCAGTCGCTGGCGACACAGGGCGTGCTGGGCGAGGACGATGCCGCGGCCATGGTGCGGCAATATCGTGACGGTCTCGACGAGGGCAAACCACAGGCGCGCGCCTTCGTCGGCACCACCGGCAACAAGTTCACTGTGGACTGGAGCCGCCACATCGAGGCGGACTGGTCCGAGCCGGTCACGACTGCGCTGCCGCTGGCGGTGCTGCAGGACTTCGGTCGCAAGCTGACGGCGGTGCCGAACGACTTTACGCTGCACCCGCGGGTGGCACGCATCATCGACGACCGCAAGCGCATGTACGCGGGAGACCTGCCGCTGGACTGGGGCGCCGCCGAGACGATGGCGTACGCAGCGGTGCTGCAGGACGGCTTCAAGGTGCGCATCACGGGGCAGGATGCCGGGCGCGGCACGTTCTTCCATCGGCACGCCGTACTACACGATCAGGGGAGCGGGCGGCAGCATGTCGCGCTGGCGAGCCTGTTCGATGGACAACCTCGCTTCCGCGTGATCGACTCGGTGCTGTCCGAAGAGGCCGTGATGGGCTTCGAGTTCGGCTACTCGACCACCGACCCGGATTCACTGATCATCTGGGAAGGACAGTTCGGGGACTTCGCCAACGGCGCGCAGGTGATCATCGACCAGTTCATCACCTCCTGCGAGGCGAAGTGGAACCGCATTTCGGGCCTCACGCTGTTCCTGCCACATGGCTACGAGGGCCAGGGGCCTGAACACAGCTCCGGGCGACTGGAGCGGTTCCTGCAGATGTCGGCCGAAATGAACAATCAAGTCTGCGTGCCGTCCACGCCAGCGCAAATGTTCCACATGCTGCGACGGCAGATGCTGCGCGGAATTCGCAAGCCGCTGATCGTGATGACGCCGAAGAGCCTGCTGCGTCACAAGTTGGCGACCTCGATTCTCGACGATCTGACCGTCGGGCACTTCCATAATGTGATCGACGAGGTCGATGCCATCGAGCCGGCCAAGGTACGCCGCATCGTGTTGTGTAGCGGCAAGGTCTACTACGACCTGCTGGAGCAGCGGCGCGCCGAGGGCCGCGACAACGTCGTCCTGGTCCGCGTGGAGCAGCTCTATCCGTTTCCGATCGAGGAGTACGAGGCGATCGTCGGGCGCTACTCGAATGCGCGCGAGATCGTCTGGTGCCAGGAAGAGCCGCAAAACCAGGGAGCCTGGTACCAGATCCGGCACCGCCTGCATGAGAGGCTTGGACCGCATCACGAGTTGCTTTACGCCGGCCGACCGAGCGCCGCGGCGCCCGCGACCGGAATATTCAAGCTGCACGTCGAGCAGCAGCGTGACCTGGTCGAGGCAGCGTTATCGGGCGCGGCCACGGAAACCACGCATCGCGAGACCCACAGATTGACCATCCAGCCCGTCAGGAAAAGCTCATGACCGTTGAATTACGTGTTCCCCAGCTGCCGGAGTCGGTGACCGATGCCACGCTGGTGGCCTGGCACAAGAAACCGGGTGACGCCGTGCGCCGCGATGAGAACCTGGCTGACCTGGAAACCGATAAGGTCGTGCTGGAAGTCCCTTCGCCGGTTGATGGCGTCATCCAGGAGCTGAAAGCGGAGACCGGTGCGACCGTGACCAGCGGCGAGCTGCTCGCCGTGATCGCCGAAGGCGCTGCCGCGGCGGCGACCCCTGCGGCGGCGCGGAAAGAGGAAGGTGGTGGCGGCGAGCCAGCGTCTGCCAGCGAAGCCGGCGTTGCCACCAAGCTTTCGCCGGCAGCCAAGCGGCTGGTGGAGGAGAACCAGCTCAACACTACGCAGATCCCTGGCTCGGGCCGCGATGGGCGTATCACCAAGGGCGACGTAGTCCAGCACCTGAGCGGCAAGGCGGCGCCAGCCACCTCACCCGTGACGAAGCCGGTTGCGGGGCGGCCGGCGCCGGCCGGACGAACGGAACAACGCGTGCCAATGACCAGGTTGCGAACCCGCATTGCGCAGCGGCTGATCGAGGCGCAGTCGACCCAGGCCCTGCTGACTACCTTCAACGAAGTGGACATGCACGCGCTCAATGGTCTGCGGGGGCGTTACAAGGATGGGTTCGAGAAGAAGCATGGCGTACGTCTTGGCTTCATGTCCTTCTTCGTCAAGGCCTGCGTGGAGGCACTCAGGCGGTTCCCGGTCGTCAATGCGTCAGTCGAGGGCAGCGACATCGTCTATCACGAGTACTTTGACATTGGCGTTGCCGTGTCGACCGACCGCGGACTGGTGGTTCCGATACTGCGCGATGCCGATGCCATGAGTTTTGCGGACATTGAAAAGGCCGTGACCGGTTATGCCAATCGCGCGCGCGAAGGAACGATAACGCTCGAGGAACTCACCGGCGGAACTTTCTCGATCACCAACGGCGGTGTTTTCGGCTCACTGATGTCGACGCCGATCGTGAACGCGCCGCAGAGCGCCATTCTCGGCATGCACAAGATCCAGCCACGCCCGATGGTGGTGGACGGCCAGGTGGTGGTCAGGCCGATGATGTATTTGGCGATGACCTACGATCATCGCATCATCGACGGGCGCGAGGCGGTGCAGTTCCTGGTTGCGGTCAAGGATGCGATCGAGGATCCGGCACGTTTGTTGCTGCAGGTCTAGAAGGGAATCCATGATGTCAGATAGTTTCGATGTGGTAGTGATTGGTGGTGGCCCGGCAGGCTATCCGGCGGCAATACGCGCGGCGCAGAACAAGCTCTCGGTCGCCTGCATCGACGAGTGGAAGAACTACGATGGCAGTTATGCGTTCGGCGGTACCTGCCTTAACGCAGGCTGCATTCCGTCGAAGGCGCTACTGGAGTCCTCCGAGCTCGTTCATCGCGCGCAGCACGAGTTCAGGGCCCACGGTATCTCCCTCGGGGAAGTCAGCTTCGACGTGGTCGCCATGCAGAAGCGCAAGGCCGGCATCGTCAGGCAGAGCACGCAGGGCATCCTGGCCCTGTTCAAGTCCGCTGGCGTTACGCCGTTGCAGGGCCATGGACGGCTGCTGCCGGGGCTGAGGGTAGAGTTCACCGCGCACGATGGCACCAGGCGCACGCTTCAGGCGAAGCACATCATTCTGGCCTCGGGTTCCCAGCCGATGGAACTCAGGAGCGCACCTTTCGATGGCCAGCATGTTGTCGATTCGTGGGGAGCGCTCGAGTTCGACGCCGTGCCGAAGCGTCTGGGCGTAATCGGCGCCGGCGTGATCGGCCTGGAGCTCGGTAGCGTCTGGCGGCGGCTTGGTGCCGAAGTGGTGGTGCTCGAGGCTCTGCCTGACTTCCTGCCGATGGCGGACGGACAGGTATCGAGGGAAGCGCTGCGCCACTTCAAGAAGCTGGGGCTCGAGATTCGCCTTGGCGCCAAGGTGACGGGGGCGAAAGTCGAGAACGATGAGGTTGCTGTCAGCTTCACCGACGCGAAGGGAGAGCAGTCGCTAACCGTCGACAAGCTGGTGGTTGCCATCGGTCGCCGGCCCTTTACCGCCAACCTGCTGGCTGAGGGAACCGGTGTCGAGATCGACGAACGCGGTTTCATCAAGGTCGACGATCACTGCAGGACTGCGGCCGATAGGGTCTGGGCCGTGGGAGACTGCGTGCGTGGCCCGATGCTGGCCCACAAGGGCAAGGAAGAGGGTGTCGCCGTGGCGGACGCCGTCGCCGGTCTCTATGCCGAGGTCAACTACAAGGTGATCCCGTCGGTGATCTACACGGCGCCCGAGATCGCCTGGGTGGGGCTGACTGAGGAACAGGTCAAGGCCAGCGGTCGTGCCTACAAGGTCGGCAACTTCCCGTTTGCCGCCAGCGGACGGGCCCGGGCAATGGAGGCACCGGCTGGATTCTGCAAGGTGGTTGCCGCCGTCGACGACGACGAGATCCTGGGCGTGCACGTGATCGGCCCGATGGCCGGCGAGCTGATTGCAGAAGCCGTGCTGGCGATGGAGTATTCAGGCAGCAGCGAGGACCTGCAGCGCACGATCCACGCGCATCCCACGCTGTCAGAGGCACTGCACGAAGCCGCACTGGCTGCTGACAAGCGCGCAATAGACTGCCTCAACAAGTGAACAGCAGGAAAATCGGGGACAGTTTACCTATTTGCATCGACGGCAAGAGCGAGCCGGTAAGTGTTCCTGCTTCAAATAGGTAAACTGTCCCCGGTTTTCTCGCTCTGAATTACTTCAGCGCTTCGGCAGCCCCAGCATCCATGCTGCGAATGTGCAGATCGCGCTGCGGGAACGGAATCTCGATGCCTTCTGCCGCCAAGGCCTCTGCGATGGCGACTCCTGCTTCACTGCGGGCGGCCACCGCAACCGTGGCGTCCTTCGTCCAGAAACGAACGACAAAGTCGAGTGAGCTTTCGCCGAAGCCGACGAACAGGACGTTTGGTGCAGGGTCCTGCATTGCCTCGCGTTGCCCGGCGGCTACCTTCATCAGGATGTCGAGCACGCGCCGCAGGTTGCTCCCATAGGCCACGCCGATCGGCAGTTCCACGCGGCGACTGCTGTCGGACAAGGTCCAGTTGATGAGGTTGCCGGACAACAGGTTGCCGTTCGGGACGACCACCTCCGCGCCTTCCCAGGTCTTGACCCGCGTTGCGCGCAGGCCGATTTCAATGACGCGGCCCTGCAAGGTGTCGATGTCGATGATGTCGCCCGGCTGGATCGGGCGTTCGAACATCAGGATCAGCCCGGATACGAAGTTATTGACGACGTTCTGCAGGCCGAAGCCGATACCAACGCCGAGCGCCCCGACGATGATGGCAAACCGGCTGGTCTCGATGCCGGCTGCATTGAGTGCCAACAAAAGGCCGGCGAACAGCACGCCGTAGTAGGCGAGAGTCGCGGTTGTGCTCTTCGCGCCCGGCGGCCAGGCCACTCGACTCAGGACTTCTTCGTTGAGCAGGAAGCGGATGGTGCGGGAGGCATACACGGCGATCAGCACCCCCAGAACGAATGTCCCGATTCCGCCCAGCGTGAAGCTCAGCTCGCCGAAGGTCCAGGAAACTCCGAGTATCTGCTTGATGCCCTGGGAGACCGGATACAAGAGCTGGTAGGCACCCATGGTGACGTACAGCCAGGCCAGCCACGCGAACCAGTGGGCAGCCTTCTGCGTGCCCTGGGCGATTTCCTCGCCGTGCAAGGTGATCATGCGGAGGTTCTGTCCGAGCTTGCTGCGAACCATCATCCGGGCGAAGTCGTCAACGATGAAGGCGGCGGCGAACATGATGGCCGATGCATAGGTGGAGGTCAGCGTTCCCCGTATCAGCAGGTCGGCCAGCGAGATGTTACCGACCATGTTGGCGACGATTGCCACGAGCAGTAACGCGAGGGCGATGGGCGCCACGAGTGCCAGCAGTCTTAGCCATGACTTCGGCGGCACGTGGTGATGCCGCTTCAGCCAGAGGACGTGCAGGTAACCAGCGGCCAGACCGATGGCGACTACCAGCTGGTCCGCCCGGAAGGCCAGTGAATCAAAAGGCAACATTGCGCGGGCGCGGTCCAGGACAAACAGTATGGCCAGGCCGACCAGCAGGATTCGTCGCCCCGCCATCAGGCGGGAGGGCATGAGCCTCAACAGCACCAGCATGATCATGATGGCGAGCGTATGCAGGACGATCGTCGGGGCCAGTTCCACGCCCAGCAGTACCACGACCAGCAGGACCAGCAGCAGTGACGAGAACGGTCTCTTCAGCACCCGGCTGGCATCAGGCATCGGGTCGCCGGCCGCTGCAAACAGCGCGCCCTTGAGGCGCAGCCACAGTGCCGCAGCGAAGGCCAATACACCGATTAACATGTAGGCCTCTAGCCGGTCGCGCCTGGCCCTGAAAAAGTCGTGGCTGAACTCAAACTGCTCCTCGAGACGGTGCCTTACCGCGTCCCAGTCCCGCTCTGGCTTGATGCGCAGTGCACCAGCGGCCCACAGCGGCGGCACGTCCTTTGACAGGCGACGTACCTTGGCCTGGGCATCGGCATCCATCAACCTACGCGTCAGCGCGTCAAGCCGGGTCTCGTAACGGCCGTCTCGCTGGCGCCCATTCAGCGTACTGGACAGGGGCTGTTCCAGTAGCGCCTCGGTTTCATCGATCTGGCTGATCACCGAATGGGCTTCATTGATCAGCGGGCGAGACAGGCGGTCGCGTTCCGCAGCAGCAAGCGTGGCTGCCCAGAGGCTCCGCAGCCGGCTCAACTCGGCTGCGTCCGCGGAAAGCCGAGTCGCACGGGCGACATTGCGAGATTCGGCGCGTTCCAGTTCCCTGCGGTAGAACTCGACCTGGCGTCCAAGTTCCGCGATGCGAAAATCCGGCAGCTGGTCGAGCCTGGAGACGTCGGCCCGGGCCTGTAGGCGGTCGACAACGGCGACAATTTCAGTGAGCTCGTCGCTGGTGCCCGTCGCGGGGGCACTGATGCGGGAACGGATGGCTTCCAGCGTGAGGCGCGCCGAGGAGGCCCGGGCGGGGATCTGGTCCGGTGGAACGAGCTGGGGCTCCTTGGTTGCTGCTGGCGCCTCGGCGGTCGGTGCAGTTTCCTGGCCGATCGCTGGGTCGACCATGGCCAGGGACAGTGTCGCCGACGCAATGAGCGCCGGACACGCCGCGAAGATCGACCTTCTGGGATTCACGTAAAGCTCCACGATCAACGGTTTTAGCGCGTACCCATGTTACCTGCGTCGCTACCGCAGGGCACGCTCAGGTGCCGCTCCGACGCAGCACGCTGACAACATTGCGGATTGATTTGAGCCGGGTCAGCAGGTGCGACAGCTCCTCCAGCCCGCGAATCGAGATGGTCAGGTGGATGTCGGCGGTATTGCTTGCGGCGCTGGTAGTCGTCGTCATGCGGATGATGCCGATCTTCTCCTCGGTCAGGACAGCGCCGATGTCGCGCACCAGCCCATGCCGATCGTAGGCGTGGACGACCACGTCCACCTCGAAGCCTCGCTCACCCGCAGTACCCCATGCGACCGATAGCACCCTTTCCGGTTGCCGGCGGCGCATGCGCTCCAGGCTGGGGCAAGCTTCGCGATGGATGGTCACACCGCGTCCCACCGTGATGTACCCGGCGATCGGCTCCGGCGGGACCGGGTTGCAGCAGCGGGCGAAAGTCGATGCGAGGTCGCCGACGCCTTCGATTTCGAGGCCCGCGGACGGTTTGCGCCGCCGCGCCAGCGGTGCTCGCTGGGCCACCTGCTCGGGCGAAGTCAGCTTCAAGCGGCGCTGGATGGCGCCGCTGACCTGCGCCACGTTCAGGTCCCCCGCGCCCAGTGCCAGGTATAGTGCGTCAGCGGTGGGCAGGTTCAACTCTCCCAACAGGTCGGGCATGGCGACCGCGTTCTGCAATCCAAGCCGTCGCATCTCGCGCTCATACAGCTCGCGGCCTTCCTGGCGGTTCATGCCCTCGTCCTGGCGCTTGAACCAGGCCCGGACCTTGGCACGGCTGCGGGGCGAGGCCAGGTAGCCAAGCTGTTCGATCAGCCAGTCCCGGCTGGGCTGGGATTGCTTACCGGCAATGATCTCGACCGCTTCGCCGCTAGACAACTTGTAGTCGAGCGTCACCATTCGGCCGTTGACGCGGGCGCCCTTGCAGCGATGCCCGAGCTCCGTGTGAACGTGGTAGGCGTAGTCGAGCGGCGTGGAGCCGCTCGGCAGGTCGACGATGTCGCCTTTTGGCGTCAGCGCGTAGACGCGGTCCTCGAAGAGATCGGCACGGACCCGGTCGAGGAAATCCCGATCGGCTTCGCCCTCGGCCGCCGGCGTAAGCAGTTCCCTGAGCCACTGGATCTTCCGGTCGTAAGCCGCATCGCGCCCACGGCCTTCCTTGTAGCGCCAATGTGCGGCGACCCCGAGCTCGGCATGCTCGTGCATCTGGCGTGTGCGGATCTGGATTTCGACCGGCACTTTGCCGGGCCCCATCACTGCCGTGTGCAGCGACCGGTAGTCGTTGTCCTTCGGCGTGGCAATGTAGTCGTCGAACTCGCCGGGAATGTAGGGCCAGCGGCCGTGGACGAGGCCCAGGGCCGCATAGCAGTCGGCAACTGTGTCCGTGAGGATGCGCACCGCCCGGACATCGAATACCTGTTCAAAACCCAGCTGCTTGCGCTGCATCTTTCGCCAGATGCTGTAGATGTGCTTTGGCCGGCCGCTGACCTCGGCCTTGACTCCCGCCTCGGTGAGCATGCGTGTCAGCTCGCCGATGATCTCGGCGATGTAGCGCTCACGGTCCGCCCGGCGCTCGTTCAGCTTGCTGGCGACCAGCTTGTATTCGTCCGGCTCGAGATACCGGAATGCGAGGTCCTCCAGTTCCCACTTCAGCTGCCAGATGCCCAGCCTGCTTGCCAGCGGCGCATAGACCTCGCGCGTCTCGCGAGCCAGGCGCTGCTGGATGTCCGACGGCAGGTCACGCGCCTCCCGCAGGTCATAGAGCTGCTCGGCCAGGCGGACCAGCACCAGGCGCGGGTCGGTTATCACTGCCAGCAACATCTTGCGCAGGACCTCGGCCTGGCCGGCCGAGAGCTTGCGCTCGGGCGTCCAGCGGTCCGTTACCCGGAAACTGCCAAGTGAGCCGAGTTCTGCGGCGAATTGCGCCTGTGCCTCGCCGAACTGGCGGGCCGCGGTCTCGCGCGTTACGGCACCAGATAGCACCAGTGGCGCGATTAATGCGCCGATCAGGGTGTCTTCATCGGCGTCGAGCGCGGCCAGCAGTCGGGCGACGCCCGCAGCCCGTAGCAAGGTATCCCGTGCGTCGGAGTCGGGCGGCAACAGCTGCTCCGCCGCAGCCAGAACGGCGGTGATGTGTTGCGAACTGGAGCTGCTTGCTAGGCTGGTAGTCTTCATCGCGGGGCGCGTGCCGGTGCCCGGCGTTTGCCGGTATCATACCTCCTTTGAGAGGCCCACCCGGCAGGGGTAGGCAGTGATTGGCGCCGGAGCCGGTCGCGGACACCCAGTCCGGGCGACTTTGAGCACCCAAGGAGCATCGAATACGTGCACGGTCTTGACTCTTGATGCGCGCGACTCGCAGCAGGCGCCCACGCGGTCTTCGCCTGCAGGCGGGAGCCCGGCCGGGACACGTGGCTGTCGTGGCGACGCCGGCCCGGATTCTGGGCCTCGACCCGGGATCGGTCGTGACCGGTTTCGGCGTGGTCGATGTCTCGGCTGCGGGTACCCGCTACGTGGCCAGCGGCAGCATCCGCGCAGGAAAGGGCGAACTCTCCTCGCGCCTGCGGATCATCTTCACCCACGTGGGCGAACTGATAGACGCCTATGCTCCGGCTGAAGTCGCAATCGAAAGGGTCTTCATGCACGTCAACCCGGACAGCGCGCTGAAGCTCGGCCAGGCCCGTGGTGCCGCTCTCTGTGGCGCCACGGCACAGGGCGCGAGCGTACACGAGTACACACCGCGCGAGGTCAAGCTGGCCATTACGGGCACCGGTGCGGCGGAAAAGGACCAGGTTCAGCACATGGTCAAGGCACTCCTGAGCATCGATGGCAGGATCGGGGCGGATGCCGCGGACGCGCTCGCGATCGCGCTGTGCCATGCGCACCATCGCGCGCTCGGCCGCGCGGGAGGGGCTCGATGATTGGCTTCCTGCGCGGACAGCTGGTCCAGAAGCATCCGCCGGCGCTGGTCGTGGACGTTGGCGGAGTGGGCTACGAGCTCGAGTCGCCCATGTCCACTTTCTATTCGCTGCCGGCCGTCGGCGCCGAGGTTCAGCTGCATACTCACCTGGTGATCCGCGAGGATGCACACCTGCTCTACGGGTTCGCGACCGAGTCCGAGCGGCGCCTGTTCCGCGACCTGCTGCGGGTCTCTGGCGTCGGGCCCAAGATTGGGCTGGCGCTGCTGTCGGGCATGAATGTCGAGACTTTCCTGCTGTGCGTCGAGGCGCAGGACGTCGAGTCGCTGGTGCGAGTGCCCGGCATCGGGCGCAAGACGGCCGAGCGGCTGCTGGTGGAGATGCGTGACCGGATCCGCGCCCTCGGCGAGGGCGCGGCGCTGCCTGGGGCCGCCGGTGTGTCCCCGGGTGCCGGTGGCAGCGCCACCGCCGAGGCCTATGCGGCGATGGTGGCACTCGGCTACCGGCCGGCGGAAGTGACCCGGCTGCTGAAGAACGTCAAGACTGATGGCGTCGTAACGGAAGAGATCATCCGCGAGGCGCTCAAGCTCGCGGTGAGCAAGTAGCGGGGCCCCTGAATGCTGGAACAGGATCGTGTCGTCAATGCGGTCGCCTCGCGCGAGGACGAAGTCATCGACCGGGCAGTCCGGCCGAAACTGCTGAATGAATACGTGGGGCAGCGTGCGGTCAAGGCACAGATGGAGATCTTCATCGAAGCAGCGCGCCGCCGCGGGGACGCGCTCGACCATGTGCTGATCTTCGGGCCGCCAGGGCTCGGCAAGACCACGCTGGCGCACATCATCGCCAACGAGCTGGGCGTCAACCTGCGGACGACCTCCGGCCCGGTGCTGGAACGCCCAGGTGACCTTGCCGCGATGCTGACCAACCTGCAGGCCAATGACGTCCTGTTCGTGGACGAGATTCACCGCTTGAGCCCGGTAGTGGAGGAGATCCTCTATCCAGCCCTGGAGGACTATCAGCTCGACATCATGATCGGCGAGGGGCCGGCCGCCCGCTCGATCAAGCTCGATCTGCCCCCTTTCACACTGGTCGGGGCGACTACGCGCGCAGGCCTGCTGACCTCGCCGCTGCGTGATCGTTTCGGCATCGTGCAGCGGCTGGAGTTCTACTCTGTCGACGACCTGCAGGTAATCGTGCGACGCGCCGCAGGCATCCTGGGGTTGAGCGCGGACCAACCCGGATCGGCGCGTATCGCGGAGCGTGCCCGGGGCACGCCGCGCATCGCCAACCGTCTGCTACGCAGGGTCCGCGACTTCGCCGAGGTTCGCGCCGACGGTCGCATCACCTCGGAGGTTGCCGAAGCGGCACTCGACATGCTCGAAGTCGACCGTGAGGGTTTCGACGTACTCGATCGGCGCATGCTGCTAACCATCATCGAGAAGTTCGCGGGCGGACCAGTTGGCATCGAAAGCCTCGCTGCCGCGGTCGGCGAGGAGCGGGGCACGCTCGAGGACGTCATCGAACCGTTCCTGATCCAGCAGGGCTTCCTGATGCGTACGGCGCGCGGGCGGGTGGCGACCCGGGCGGCCTACCTGCATTTCGGCCTGGAAGCTCCGACCTCCGACCCGCAATTGGGGTCGATGCCACTGTTTCGCGAGTAGGCAGCATGGCGACAGGCAAGTCATTTCACCTGCCGGTGAGGGTCTACTGGGAAGACACCGATGGCGGGGGAGTCGTCTACTACGCGAACTACCTCAAGTTCATGGAGCGGGCGCGGAGCGAGTGGCTGCGGGCGCTGGGCATCGATCAGGCCGGACTGTGGCGGGATGAACGGATCCAGTTTGCGGTGGTCGAAGCACGGGTGCGCTATCACAAGCCGGCACGCTACGACGACCTGCTCGACATCAGCGCGCGCGTCGAAGGGTGGAAAAGCGCATCCGTTTCCTTCCAGCAGGAGGTTCGGCGCGACGATGGCGAATTGCTGGCGACGGCGGCGATCCGCGCGGCCTGCCTGGACTCGGATTGTCTGAAGCCCCGCCGGTTGCCGCCGCGGCTGTTGAAGGAACTACAGGGTGAATAACCAACTTTCGGTCATCGACCTGATCCTGCAAGCCAGCCTGGTGGTGCAGCTGGTCATGCTGCTGCTGGCCGGCGCCTCCGTACTGTCCTGGGCCATCATCTTTCGCAAGCGCAAGCTGATCGGCCAGGCGCGGCGGGAGGCGGACCGCTTCGAGACCTGGTTCTGGTCGGGAGTCGACCTCGGCAAGCTGTTCAAGACGATCGAGGGGCGTGGCGATGCGACCACCGGCATGGAAAGTATCTTCCAGGCGGGTTTCAGCGAGTTCTCCAGGGCGCGTCATCAGACTGGACGTGCGCCGGGGCAGATGATGGAGGGCGTCCGGCGCGGGATGCGCGTAGAGCAGCTGAAGGAAATCGACGGGTTGGAAGAAAGCCTGGCGACCCTGGCCACCATCGGTTCCACCAGCCCGTATGTCGGGCTGTTCGGCACCGTCTGGGGAATCATGAGCGCCTTTCACGGCCTCGGCAACGTACAGCAGGCGACGCTGGCCATGGTCGCCCCGGGTATCGCCGAGGCGCTGATTGCGACGGCCATGGGTCTGTTCGCGGCCATTCCGGCGGTGGTTGCCTACAATCGTTTTGCCGACCGCGTCAGCCGGCTCGAGTTGCGCTACGACACCTTCATGGAGGAATTCACCGCCTTGCTCGAGCGACACTCCGGACCGGGAGCCGACTGAGATGCCGGCGGGAGTCCGCAAGCGCAGGCTGATGGGCGAGATCAACGTCGTTCCCTACATCGATGTCATGCTGGTGTTGCTGATCATCTTCATGATCACCGCGCCCCTCCTGACCCAGGGCGTACAAGTGGACCTGCCGGATGCCGACGCGAGCCCCATCGACGCCGAGGACCTGCGTAATCGCGAGCCACTGGTCCTCTCGGTGGACCGCGAGGGCCGCTTCTACGTCAATGTGGGCGGCAACGAGGACCAGCCGGTGGACGAGGACACGGTGCTGCAGCGGGTCCAGGTCGTACTTGGGCGCGATGCTGAAACCCCCGTCCTGGTCAAGGCGGATGAGCGGGTGCCCTACGGTCGTGTCGTGCAGGGCATGGTGATCCTGCAGCGCGCCGGTGCGAAGAAGATCGGGTTCCTGACGGATCCCAAGGCGGTTCGTGCGCTCGAGGAGCTAGAGCGGCGGCGATGAGCTTCCAGGCGGCGCGACCCTATGCCTGGTCCATTGCACTGCACCTCGGCGTGTTGTTGCTGCTGGGCGTCGGCGCGAGCTTCACCCAGCCCGAGGTCATCCAGCCCATGCCCATCGAGGCGGTCGTCATCGACGCCTCGGTGATCGAGGCGCTTGCGCTCGAGCGACGGGTCAGTGCCCAGCGATCCCGCGAGGTTGCCGAGCGTCGTGAACGCGAGCGCCGGCTGCGTGAGCAGCAGCAGCAGGTCGAGCGCGAGCAGCTACAGGCCGAAGTTGCGGCACAGGCTGCGTCCGAGCGTGAGCAGCGTGAACTTGCTGCCGCCGAATCCAGGGAGCTGGCCGCGAAGGAGGCCCGGCACAAGGCCGAGGTTGAGGCCGAGCGCAAGGCCCAGGCCGAGGCGGCGGTTCGGCGCAAGGCCGAAGCCGAGGCTGCACGGAAGAAATCGGAGGCCGAAGCGGCCGCGAAACGCAAGACTGCGGCCGACGCGAAGGAGCGAGCGCAGCGCGAGGCGGATCTGCAGGCGCGGCTGGCGGACGAGGAACGCCGTGCCCAGGCCGTATCCTCGGGTGCCAGGGCGCAGTACGCCGCCCTGATACAGGCCCGAATCCAGCGCAACTGGATCCGGCCCGCATCGGCGAAACCGGGACTGAAGTGCACCGTAAAGGTAACGCAGATTCCTGGCGGCGAGGTGGTTGGCGCGTCACTTGGCGCCTGCAACGGCGATGAAGCCGTGAAACAATCCATCATCAGCGCGGTCCTGCGCTCCTCGCCCTTGCCGGCGCCACCCGACCCGGCGCTGTTCGAGCGCAACCTGGTCATTGAATTCGTTCCGGAGGACTGAGCCCATATGAAGATTCTGCGTTTTTTTGGTTGTGCCGGAACCCTTTCATGCCTGCTTGCCGCAGCGCCGGCCGATGCCCAGCTGACCGTGCAGATCACCCAGGGCGTCGCCGATCCGATCCAGGTGGCGGTCGTGCCCTTCGGCTGGGCCGAGATGGGTGCGGCGCCATGGGACGTGGCCGCGACGATCGGCTCCGACCTGCAGCGCAGCGGGCGATTTGCGCCGCTGTCGCGCACCGACATGCTCGAGTTTCCGCATGCCGCGCCGGAGATCGACGCCGCCAACTGGCGCCTGCTGAAAGTGGACTACGTCGTTGTCGGAAAACTGGTGGCGCTGGCAGACGGACGGTTCGAGCTGCAGTACGAGCTGGTGAACACGCTGACCGGCCAGCGCCTGCTTGGGCAGGCGATTCCCGCCGGCAGGGAGTCGCTCAAGCTGGCGAGTCATCGTGCCTCGGACACGATTTTCGAGAAGATCCTTGGCATGCGCGGTGCTTTCGCGACCCGTATCGCCTATGTTGCAGTCGACGGCTCCCCTCAGGCCCGGCGCTTCAGGTTGATGGTGGCGGACTCGGATGGCGCGAATCCGCGGGTGGTGATGCAGTCCGGCCAACCGATCATGTCGCCGGCCTGGTCGCCGGACGGCGCCAGCCTGGCCTACGTCTCGTTCGAGGGGGGGCTTTCGTCCGTGTTCGTGCAACAGCTGGCCAGCGGCCAGCGGGCGCGCGTATCGGCCCGTTCCGGCATCAATGGGGCACCGGCATTTTCGCCGGACGGACGCCGGCTCGCGCTGACGCTTTCACGCCGCGACGGCAATGTCGACATCTACCTGTTGACGCTGGCCACCCAGCAACTGGCGCGGCTGACCGAATCACCGGCGATCGATACCGAGCCGGCCTGGTCGTCGGATGGCTCGCAGGTCTATTTCACCTCCGATCGTGGCGGCAGTCCCCAGGTGTACCGTGTCGGCGCTGGCGGCGGTTCGCCGCAACGGGTCACTTTCGAGGGCGGCTACAACGCGAGGCCCCGGTTGGCGTCGGACGGCAAGATCCTGGCGGTGGTGACACTTGACCGGGGTGCCTACCGGATCGCTTCGCTGGACCTGGAGCGCCGCGCGTCCCGCGTGCTGACCGCCGGGCGCCAGGACGAGTCGCCGAGTTTTGCACCAAATGGCGCGACACTGATCTACGCAACGCGCGACGGTCGCCACGGCGTGCTCGCCACGGTCTCGGTCGACGGGCGCGTGCAGCAGCGACTGGCGGGCGGCGACGGCGACATCCGGGAGCCGGCCTGGTCCCCTTACCTGCAATAGTCGGCCACATGGCCGGCGTCATCGTCGTAAACTAAATGCCACAGTGACTGTCACAGCACCTACATACTCCCAGGAGCCGTAACGATGCGTGTCCTTCCCCTGATTGCCATCATGGCCAGCGTGCTGCTGCTCGCGGGCTGCCCCAAGAAGCCGACCACTGCACCCGAAGCCGAGACTGGTAGCGCGGTGCCTGGCGAGACCGATGGAGCGACTACCGGCGGCGCTGCCGGGGCAGGTGTCGGAGAGGCCCGACCGCTCCCAGGGGGGGAGGGTGGCGGCGCTGGCGCTGATGCCGCCATGGCTGCCGGCGCCGGGCGCATCATCTACTTTGACTTCGACAGCAGTGAGATCCGGCCTGAATACGCCGAGATCATTACGGCGGCTGCCCGCCGCCTGGCGGCGGCTCCCGCGCTGCGGATTCGACTCGAGGGTCATACGGACGAGCGCGGCTCGCGCGAATACAACATCGCCCTCGGGGAGCGTCGCGCCCAGGCGGTGCGTCGCGCGTTGCTGCTGCAGGGTGCGGGTGACCCACAGGTCGTAACTGTCAGCTTCGGAGAGGAGAGGCCGGCCATGGACGGGACCGACGAAGCGGCGTACGAGAAGAACCGGCGTGTCGAGATCGTCGACGCGGGCTGACATGACAGCACGGCGCTGGTGGACCGACAAGGTGGCCGGGCTGGCGGTCGTCATCCTGACGGCGACGCCGGGAACGGCGGCCGCCGCGCAGGCAAGCCGGGCGGAGCTGGAACAAAGGGTCGCCCAGCTCGAACGGCTGGCCGACAACCAGGGGCTGGTCGAGCTGGCGCGCCAGATCGACTCCTTGCAGGCTGAGGTGCGGGCACTTCGCGGCAGCCTCGAGGAACTGCAGTTCGCCTCGGACGGCGCCAAAGAGCAGCAGCGGGCTCAGTACCTGGACCTCGACCAGCGGCTGCATGCCGTGGAGGAGGGCGCCGCTCAGGTTGCCGCCGCCACTGCAGCGACCGTACCGGATCCGGCGACGGAGTATCAGGCCGCCTTTGACCTGCTGAAGGCAGGAAGCTATCCGGAGGCGCGCGCCGGTTTCCAGCAGTTCCTGGCCGCGCACCCTGATCACGAGCTGGCCGCGAATGCCCAGTACTGGCTGGGCGAGGTGTCCTACGTCGAGAAGGACTACGAGGCGGCCCTGGTGGCCTTTGGCAAGGTGCTGGGCAGCTATCTGCAGGCGCGCAAGGCGCCGGACGCGTTGTTGAAGACCGGCTACTGCCAGTACGAGCTGAAGCGCTACGCACAGGCGCGCTCGGCGCTCGCCCGCGTAGGCACTGATTATCCCGACACGCCGGCGGCACGAGATGCCGAAGTGCGCCTGGCGCGCATGGCGGCGGAAGGCCATTGAGCCTGGCATGAACGCGACCTCGGCGGAGCAGGCTGGGGCGATCCTCGACCCGGACACGCGGCTCAAGATCACCGAGACCTTTTATTCACTGCAAGGTGAAGCTGACGCGTCGGGATGGCCGACCTTCTTCATTCGTCTGACCGGTTGTCCGCTGCGTTGCCAGTACTGCGATACCGAGTACGCTTTCCATGGCGGCACGTGGTGCGCCATCGACGTGATCGTCGAAGAGGCATGTCAGTCAGGGGCCAGACGAGTATGCGTCACCGGCGGCGAGCCATTGGCGCAGAGGAACTGCCTGAAGCTGTTGGCACAACTTTGCGATGCGGGTCTTGACGTGTCGCTGGAGACGAGCGGGGCACTCGATGTGAGCGCAGTGGATTCGCGGGTCACGCGGGTGGTCGATCTCAAGACACCGGGTTCGGGCGAAGAAGTTAGGAACCGCTATGAAAATCTCGACGTCCTGACGCGGCGCGACCAGGTCAAGTTCGTGATCTGCAATCGCGCAGACTACGAATGGGCTCGCGGTCAGGTCCAGGCCAGAAGCCTGGCCGGGACCTGCCAGGTCCTGTTTTCACCCAGCGCCGGGCAGCTTGCAGCACGGCAGCTTGCCGACTGGGTTATTGCTGACCGGCTGCAGGTCCGGTTCCAGCTACAGCTGCACAAGATCCTGTGGGGCGCGGTGCCAGGCAAGTGACTGGGGTCTTTCACTTGCCGGGCAACAAGCGGAGCGCGGTGGTGCTGGTGTCCGGTGGGCTGGACTCGGCCACCGTACTGGCGCTGGCGCACAAACAACGTTTTTCCTGCCATGCGATCAGTTTCGATTACGGCCAGCGGCATCGGGTCGAGCTAGAGGCCGCCCACCGCGTTACCGAGGCCTTGGGCGTGGTCGAGCACCGGGTCATGACCATCGATTGGGGCAATATAGGCGGATCCGCGCTGACCGACACCACGATCGCGGTGCCGGAGGAGTCCGGTAACGGCATTCCGGTTACCTACGTGCCAGCTCGAAATACCGTGTTCCTGTCGCTGGCGCTCGGCTGGGCCGAGGTCATTGGGGCGCGCGACATATTCATCGGCGTCAACGCCGTCGACTACTCGGGCTATCCGGACTGCCGGCCGGAGTTCATCGAGGCCTTCGAGCGGCTCGCCAACCTGGCCACCAAGGCGGGCGTGGAGGGGGTCAAGATCCGCGTCCATGCACCGCTGATCAGGTTGAGTAAGTCGCAGATCATTCGCAAGGGCATCGAACTTGGTGTCGACTATTCGCTCACCGTGTCCTGCTACCAGCCCGAGCAGTCTGGGCGCGCCTGCGGGCGCTGCGATTCCTGTCGCCTGAGGCGCGCAGGATTCGCTGCGGCCAGGGTGCAGGATCCAACGCGATACGTATCCTGCTGATCAACGCCTGCCCGGCCAGATTTCCTCTTCCGCACAGGGTGCCCGGATCCCAATTCCCCCAAGGGTGGGGCAGATCAGCCGTGACATCGGCGTGAAGCTTTCGAGTAGAACCTTGGTCACGCACAAGATCGACCCAGTGGTGGACGAGGCTCGCCTGTACATCATGCTAGACCTGGCCAGTTCCCAGTCACTTCACTCGCTCGGTTACGTGAAGGGTGTCGGCCGTTCCGGCCGCGAGGCACCGCGTTACAACTATACGAAGGACCCTTACTACACCGACGGCC